>JADCEV010000025.1 GCA_020249865.1 Roseomonas sp.
AAGCGCTTCCAATCGAAGCGGCTTTGCGCATTGGCTTGCCGCACAATGGCAGGCGCGCCAAGCAAGGCAGCGCCCGCGCCCAGTGCCTGACGGCGTGTGATCTGAATGGTCATGGTCCGGTCCCTCTCCCATTTTCCGGGCGGCTTCCGCGCCGCCCTGTTCCAGGCGTGATCCTTCACGCAACCGCGCCACACTGCAAGCGGGGAATTACACGGCTTCCCGTCGCAGCGCTTCCAATACGCCAGGATCGGTGATCGGGCTGGTATCCCAGGGCGGCGGCGGGGGCGGGTCCAGACTCTCAAACACCGTGGAGAGTTCGATATTCCCGGCATCGGCCGGGCGCGGATAAGGGGTCGGGTCCGGCGCGCCCGGTAGTTTGGGGCGACCAATGCCGATGAAAAAATCCTCAAGCCCCGCCGGGATCAGCAGCCAGAGGAATCGGAAAGGATGCGCGCCATCATTGATGAAGCCATGGCGGATATGGGGAGGAGCGACCATGAAGCTGCCGGTCGGGATGCGCCGCACCACGCCATCCAACCGCCCAAGCGCTTCGCCGGCTACCACCCAGAAAATCTCGGTCTGGGCCGGGTGGGCATGTTCGCGGATTTTGCCAAGCGGCGGCAATTCCTGAAGCCCCGCCGAAAACCCCGCCGGCATGCCGGCAATGCGGGGGGAAGTCAGCACCTCAATCCAGCCATTGGCCGGTTGCGGCTGCCAATGCTGCGCCCCGCCGCCCGGCGGGATCAGAACAAAACCACCGGAAGCGGACATGGGCGATCCTTTCAATGCAGGCGCGGGCGCTTCAGGAATTGCACGCGATCAGCCGAGGTCACTGTCACATCCCGGCGCGATTTGCCGCGCCCCACCTGCAAATGAATATTCACCCCGGCCGGCCCCATGGCCCAAATGGCGCGCCAGAAATCCGCCAATTCGCTGATCGCTGTGCCTTCCACCGCCAGGATGCGATCCCCGTTGCGCAGCCCCGCTGCCTCGGCCGGGCCACCAGGCGCGAGGGAGGCTACCGAAATCCCCTCCTCATCCTCGGTCGCGTAAAGCCCAAGCCAGGGGCGGGGCGGGCCAGAACGGCGGCCCTGGGTGATCAATTCATCCAAAATGGCGGTCAGCTGATGCACGGGGATGACCATATTCAGGTCCAGGCGGCGGCCTTCCTCCCCCTGCTGCAAAATCAGGGAACCGATGCCAACCAGCTTGCCATCTGGGCCAAACAGCCCGGCGCCGCCCCAGGAAGGATGGGCGGGAGCCACAAACAGCGCGTCCTCCATCAGATATTCCCAATAACCGGCGAAGGGCTGGCGCGCGACCAGCTTGCCCGCCACCGCATGGGAACGCCCGCCCGCCGCTGCCATTACCGTCGCCGCACCGATTTTGAGGTTTTCGCTATCGCCCAGGGATGCGGGCTTGAGGGGAATTTTGCCCAGGGCCTGCACCAAGGCAAAACCAGTTTCCTGATCCACGGCCAGCGCATGGCCCGGCACGGCGCGGCCTTCAGCGGTGGTGATCCAGATGCTCTCGGCCTCGCTCACCAGATAGCCCACGGTCAGCACCAGCCCATCGCCAATCAGCACGCCGCTGCCTTCGCGTTCGGTGCCAAGTACCCGCGCGGTAAAGGCATCCGGCGGCACCTGGCTCCGCAAGCTGACCACGGCGCGATAGGCCTGATCCAGATCGAAGCCATGCTCCGTTGGGTCGGGCTGTAAATGCTCAGGAATGTCCCAGTCTTTCTCGGCCATGATCTCTCGGGTCAATGCGTCAGCCTGTATATCATAGGCTTTGATACGGGTCAGGTTACAGGGTTTGGCAGCGGCGCCAAGGCCGGGCAAGATGAGGCATCTCATTCGGATGGGGGGAGATATGCTGCTGCGCTGGATGTTCTGCTGTGCCGTACTGGTCCTGGCGCCTTGGGTGTCGGCCCAGGCCTATCCCGAAAGGCCCATTCGCGTGATCGTGCCCTATGCGGCGGGGGGTGCGACCGATGTGGTGGCCCGCGTGCTGGCGGAAGCCATGGCGCCGATCCTGCCTCAGCCGCTTGTTATCGAAAATCGCGGCGGCGCCGGCGGCATGGTTGGGGCCGAAGTCGTGGCCCGCGCGCCCGCCGATGGCCATACGGTGCTGTTCAACAATACTGGCCATGCGGCCTTGCGCGTGCTGGTGCCCAATCCGCCGATTGATCCCATCACCAGCTTGCAGGCCATTGCCGTGTTGGCGGAATCACCCATCGTCATGCTGGTCGCCAATAATGTGCCGGCGAATAACTTGCGCGAATTCACCGCGCTTGCGCAGGCACGACCAGGGCAATTGGATTATGGCAGCTCCGGCGGTGGCGGCATTCTGCAAATGGCAGCGCTGCTTTATCTGAAGGCGACGGGCGTGCAGTTGAATGAAGTGCCCTATCGCGGCGGTGCGCCAGCGACACTCGATCTTGCCGCCGGGCGCATTGCCATGATGTTCGACGCCGGGCTGACTGGGTTTCAGACCGCACGCGGCAATCAGGCGCGTGCCTTTGCGGTGACGACGCCACAACGCAATGCCGCCAACCCCGATGTGCCGACCTGGCGCGAAGGCGGCGTGGATGCGGAAATGAGCGTCTGGCAGGCTGTATTCGTGCCAAGCGCGACACCGCGCGACCGGCGGGACGTGCTGAATGCCGCCATCAACCGCGCCCTTGGCCAGGAAGCTTTGCGCAAGCGCTTGGGGGATTTGGGCGCTGACCGGATCCTCAGCCTGAATGTCGCCGAAAGCGAAGCCTATCTGGCCGCCGAGGTGACGCGCTGGGAAGCGCTGCTGAAGCGCTGAGCCATGCCGGAACCTTTGCCAGAGGCCATCGCCGCCGGGCTTGTCGCCATGGGGCTTCTTGCCCCCGGCCAGCGGGCGCAGGGTGAGGCGCTGGCAGGCGGCGTTTCTTCCGATATCTGGCATCTGACACTGCCGGACGGGCGCGAGATTTGCGTCAAGCGCGCTTTGCCCAAGCTGAAGGTCGCCGCCGATTGGCGCGCGCCGGTGGTGCGCAATGTTTATGAAGCGCGCTGGCTGAAGGAGGCTGATCGCGCCTTGCCCGGCGCCGTGCCGAAACTGCTCGGCCAGGATGAGGCGACGGGCGCGCTGGCCATGGAATTCCTTTCGCCCGAGGATCATCCGGTCTGGAAAGCGCGGCTGCGTGATGGCCATGCGGATGTGGCGTTTGCGGGGGAAGTCGGGCGACGCATCACTGCCATTCATGCGCATGCCGCTGCGAATCCCAGTTTGGCTGAAGCCTTCCCAACGGATGAGATTTTCCACGCCATCCGGCTGGAACCCTATTTGCTGGCAACCGCGCGCGCGCATTCTGATTTGGCGGCAATTTTGGAAGATATCGCGGCGGTCACGGCGCGCAGCAAACACACTTTGGTGCATGGCGATGTCAGCCCAAAGAATATCCTCTGCGGCCCGGCGGGCCCGGTATTTCTGGATGCGGAATGTGCCTGGTGGGGCGACCCCGCTTTCGATCTTGCCTTTTGCCTCAATCACCTTTTGCTGAAATGCCTGTGGACGCCAAGTGCCAGCGCCGGCTTCATGGCGTGCTTTGAAGCGCTTTCGGCGCGCTATCTGGCCGGCATCACCTGGGAAGCGGCGGATGCACTGGAAGCGCGCGCGGCGCGGCTGCTGCCGGGGCTTTTCCTCGCGCGGGTGGACGGCAAGAGCCCGGTCGAATACCTGACCGAAGAAGATGACAAAAACCGCGTGCGCCGTGTGGCGCGCGCCTTATTGACCAAGCCCACGGATCGCCTGCTGGCGGTACGCGCGGCCTGGGGGGAAGAAATCGGCGCATGAACAGCACCATCATCACCGCCATTCATGGCCGCCGCGTTTGGGATAGCCGAGGCCGGCCCACCGTGGAGGCGGAAATCACGCTGGCCGGCGGCGCAACAGGCCGCGCCATTGCCCCCGCCGGCGCGAGTACCGGCAGTGGTGAGGCTTTGGACAAGCGCGATGGCGGCAGCGCCTTTGGCGGTTATGATGTGACAAGCGCGGTGGATGCCGTGAACCGCGAATTGGCCCCTGCCCTGCTTGGCATGGATGCGCGCGCGCAAGCCAGGCTGGATGCGCGGCTGATTGCGCGCGATGGCACGCCGCAAAAAACGCGCCTGGGCGCCAATGCGACACTCGCCGTTTCCATGGCCGCCGCCCATGCCGCCGCCGCGGCTTCTGGTGTGCCGCTGTGGCGCTATTTGGGCGGTGATGCGCCCGATGTTTTGCCTTTGCCGCAAATCCAGATTCTGGGTGGCGGCGCCCATGCCGGGCGGCGCGTGGATATCCAGGATTTCCTGGTGATGTGCCCCGCTGCCTCCAGCTTTGCCGAGGCCTTGGATTGGACCGCTGAGGTCTATCGCGCCGCCGGTGCCATCATGAAGCAGCGCGGGTTGTTGCAAGGGGTCGCCGATGAAGGTGGCTGGTGGCCCGCCTTCACCGCCAATGAACAGGCTTTGGAAACCCTTGTCGCCGCCATCGAAAAAGCGGGTTTCGCGCCAGGGCAGCAGGTGGCGATTGCGCTTGATATCGCCGCGACGGATTTCGGCAAGGGCGGGCGTTACAAGTTGGGTTTGGAAGGCCGCGAGCTCGGCACGGATGAGATGATCCGCATGTTGCTTGGCTGGATCGCGGCCTATCCGATCGCGTCCATCGAAGACCCGCTGGCCGAGGATGACGCGGCGGGCTTTGCTGCCTTCACCCGCGAAGTGGGCGGGCGCATTCAGGTGGTAGGCGATGACTTCCTGGTGACGGATGCCGCGCGGGTGCGCCGCGCGGCGGCGATGGGTGCGGCTAATACCGTGCTGATCAAGCCAAACCAGCGCGGCACGCTGACGGAAACCAAAGCCGCCTGGGATGCCGCGCGGGAAGTGAGCTTCGCCGGTATTGTCAGCGCCCGGTCAGGCGAGACCGAGGACGTCACCATTGTCCACCTGGCGATGGGTTGGGGTGTCGGCCAATTGAAAGTCGGTTCCTTCGCGCGGTCTGAACGCATGGCGAAATGGAACGAAGCCTTGCGCGTGGAAGAAAGCCTGGGCGCGCGGGCACGCTTTGCCGGCGGCGCCCATCTTGGGCGGTCTCGGCCATGAAGGTGTTGCTGCATTATGATGCCGGGCCGGGTCTGGCGGCGCGTTTGGCAACCCTGCCTGGCATTGACCTGACCATCTGCCCGGAAGCCGATACCGCGCTGTACGCGCGCCTGCTGCCGGAGATTGAGGTGATCTGGCACGTTCTCCGCCCCATTACCGCCGCCGATATCGCCGCCGCGCCCAAGCTTCGCCTGATCCAGAAAATCGGTGTGGGCGTGAATACCATTGACCTGGAGGCCGCCCGCGCGCGCGGCATTGCCGTCTGCAATCTGCCGGGGACCAATAGCCGGGCGGTCGCGGAAATGACGCTGCTGCTGATGCTGGGCGCGCTTCGCCGCATTGCCTATTTCGATACTGAGACCCGCGCCGGGCGCGGCTGGTCCCAACCGCCGGCCCTGCAGGATCATCTGTTTGAACTTGCCGGGCGCAAGGTGGGCTTGGTTGGCTATGGCGCGGTGCCGAAGCTGCTGGCCCCCATCCTGCAGGCCATGGGCTGTAAAATTTTGTATACGGCCCACGCCCCAAAGCCCGAGGCGCTTGGGACGTTTTTGCCGTTTGAAGCGCTTTTGGCAGAAGCCGATGTGGTATCCCTCCATATCCCGGAAACGCCCGACACGCGCGGATTGCTCAATGGGGCGGCAATTGGCCGCATGAAGCCAGGCGCTGTGCTGGTGAATACCGCCCGTGGGGGCTTGGTGAATCAGGCAGCGCTGGCCGCGGCGCTGCGCTCAGGCCATTTGGCCGCAGCCGGGCTGGATGTTTTTGCGGCCGAGCCCTTGAATCCTGCCGACCCCTTGCTCGGCCTGCCCAATGTGGTGCTGGCGCCGCATGTCGCCTGGCTTTCCACCGGGACCTTCGCCCGGTCCTTCAGCATCGCAGCCGAGAATTGCCAGCGACTCGCCAGCGGAGAGGCGCTTTTGCACCGCGTAGCCTAAGCAAGCGGCAGCAGTTTCATCGCCAGCGCAAAACGCCCATCAGTTGAAAAGAGCCCAAAAAATTCCCCCGTGCATTGAAAATCTCTAACATGAGCGTTTATTTTTCGGCACGGCACCTCTAAATCTTTCCAAAGTCTCTATCCTTCTGGTAACTTTTAGGGATGTCCAATTCCCTCGCCGATCTTGACCGCTTCAGATCGGATGCCTTTGAGCCGACGAATTTTCGTGACCGGGGCGCAACCGTCCCTTTCACGACGCCTCTCTTGCTCAATGCGCGCATCCGTGGTGCCGCATCCGGACGCGGTTTTGAAATGGTGGTTGCCAATCCTTCGGGGGGCCGAGGCGCGCTGATTTTGCCGTGGTCGGCGATGGTGGAAATCTGTTCGCCGACCCTTTTCGATCGGCATTTGTGGGAAAGCCTTGCCACAAGCAGCGATATCTCGCCCATCGGCATCAGGCATGAGGCTCAAAGACTGGCAACCTTGGGGCTTGCGGGGCGGCAAGCTGCCCTGGCGGCAAAGGATGCTCTGCGCAGGGAACAGGCAAGTCAGCGGATGGTCCGCGGCATGCTGCTTAAAAGCCTGATCGCGGTCACTGAAACAACAAACGAAGCCGCGACCCGCCCCGCTATGGAAGACGGCCCAGCCTTCATGAAACGTGCCGAACGCGCCGTGGCGCGCGCGGCTGCTATCGCGAGAGTTGGACTTGCGGAATTCGCCGCTGATCTTGAAACACTCGCCGTGGCTTTGAGCGGCGCCCCCCCCGAAATGGAGGGCGAAGAGGCGCGGCTGCGGCAAATGATGTCTGAACTCAAAAGAATGGCAGATGAGATTACCGATTGGGTGGCTGATGAACAGCAGGAAGCCGCGCATGTCATGGCAGCGAAGTTCGTGGTGGCGACGGCGCGCCAGACCCTGGAATGCGGTGAATTAGCCTTGGCGACTACGGATGCCCTGATCGCCGATCTCGGGAACCGCATACCGAAATGGCGTATCGACAAGGATAGCATTCTCGAAAGCGCGCGCGGGCCCGATTGGGTATTGGATGGTTGGAAAACACCCATGGCACTTTGGCAAGCAGCCGGCCCCAATCAGCGGCGCGCGGCGATATGGGAAATGGCCCTGATCGCGCCGATATTGCCGCGCGAAGCGAAAATCTGGCTCGGTGAAAAAGCCGATTGGCGCGATACGCCGCGGCGCATCACGCAGGTTGTGCGTGAAAGATCGGATTGGCGTAGCGGCAATACGATGGAAATGGTGGCGCGCAATGAAAACCTGATCGGCCTTTCAATCGCTTTTGAAAACCGCATTTCGCCAATGGTGCTGCGGCGCGAAAAAATCACCATGTCGCGCTGGAAGGGCGCGGCGGATGAAGGGCGTCGCGACAAAACTACGCTCAACATCAATCGCCCCAAAGACCAGTCGCCCAGTGGCAGCCAACACGAAGCAAAGCCGCCTACCGGCAAGACCAGCAAGCTAACCGAAACGCGCGCCTTGGGCGGCATGATCGAATCAGCTTCGGATCAGGCGCTTAACAAGATCGTGGCATTGGTGGATCGTAGCGGCAATGCCGAGATGCATGAGCGGCTTCTTGGACCTTCCTTGCGGCGCCTGAAGCGCCTGCGCCCGCCCCGGCCCGCAAGCCTGATGCGCCTGCTATTCATTCCGCTTGAGGGTGCCTTGATGGACCCGTTACAATGGCGGCGAACGGAAGGCCGAATCCCGCGTTCTGCGCTTGCCCCGCTGCTCGCAGCCGTTACCGCCAGGCTTGGACCGCAGATCGAAGCAGCAACGCTGCAGCTTCGCGGCGCTACCCTTGAAGATAGTAAACTTATTGAAACCGTTGCTGGTCCATTGTGGCAAGCAGCAGGCTCGGCGGTGCCGCGATTGGTGCATGATGCTGCCTGGTCGCGGGTTGGACTGGGGCAACCGGAATTTGAAGCCATCACAAGTCTTGCAGGCGCCCTATGGCGTCATGCTGGCCCGTTATGGGATGGCATGCAGCAGGTTGTCGGGGAATGCACGACGGAAGCCCTGCGCGCTGCCTTGATAGGCCCCGCCAATGAAAACAACACCGTATTTGCCGCCGCCATGAATGCACTTCTCCAGCGCTCCAGGCGACCTTCGGTCTTCGTTCCCCTGTTGCAGGATCTACCGGCCACAACACTACCAATCGTTGAGGATATTCTGAACAAATGGGTTGGCGCCACCCTGCCTGAATTGCTGGAGGAGGATCTTGCGACTGGCGCGCGCCTTGCCCGAGAGATCGGCCTCGTTATCATCGCCCTTGAAGATCTGCCGCGCATTACGGCAAAAACTGATGCCAAGGAGCTTGTCGCCCATCGGCGCAATCTAGACCAATTCTGCCGCAATACCTATCGCGAGATTGTATCCGTGCACGTGATTCAGGCCTTGCTCGAATTGAAGGCAGATGATTTGGAAGGCATGGGGCATATTGAAAGCATGGCGCGGACCGCGCGCATGTTGGAAGAGACCGGCAGGCGTTTTGTCATATCCAAACCCTATGAGGAAGTTCATGACGAATTCCGTACCAGGATGGAGAACCGACTACAGGAGGAAACATCGTCCGCCGCGACATCAATGGAAGTGGCACGCATCGGCGAAATCCTCATTGGGCAGGAAGCCGCCGACAGATTCGTGCCCCGCATCCGCCGACAAAGGCTCAGGAACCAGTGATGCCTCGCCAAAGCTACGCGGTCCGCACAAAGGCCAATGCGTTCTTCTATTCGCAGGCCATTGAACCACAAGCATCGCGGCACCACGCCCGGTGAGTATGCCTGTGCCCAAAGCCACGACACGCGAGGAAGCGCAATCGGCAAGGGAAGATGTTGCCTCCTTCGCTGCCCTTGGTGCGAGTGTTCCTTTCACGAGCCCAAGATTATTGGGCGCTCGGATTAGGCTCGAGCCAAATGGCCGCGGCTTCGAACTCATTCTGGTCAATCCGGCACAAACCAAGGGCACCTATGTAATGCCCTGGCGCGCCCTGCCTGATATTGGTGCGCCCAGCCTTTTCGACCTTCGGCTTTGGGAGATCCTTTCGCAATTGAAGGATATCAACCCAACCGCGATCCGCCATGAAGCACTCAAGGTCGCCAGTGAAGGTACTGCGGGACGGCAGGTTGCCCATGCAGCCCGCAAGGCGCTTGCGGATGAACAATTCAATCAGTCAAGGCTCATGCGCCAATTTCTAGCGCAGCTGGCTGGTGGGGTGCCGGCGAGCCTGCAAGCTGAGGCGGCGCCGAGCGCCGATGAGCAGCGCATTCAGACCCTGCAGCCGCCAGCGCAACCACTCGATCCCGCACTGATGGAATCGCTTGGAGCACTGGCAGAAACGCTGGCCTGCCTTGGTCCCTCCGGCCCCACCGAGAAGGCACCCTTCATCCGATTGAGGGAAGAAATCCTTGGCATGAGCGGGACATTCCGGGCGGCCTCCAAAAATCGGGAAGCTGGCGATGAAGCCAACGTGCTGCACTTTCTTTCGGACGCTACAGAGACTTTGCTCCATTATGTGGATCTGGCCTGGGCTGAAACCGAAGCGCGCCTTGGCGATATGGTGCAGCTTTTGTCCCGCCCAAGAATCAATGCAGCCAAAATCATTGAAAGAGCAAGGCGCGTCGAATGGCTTCTTGATGGCTGGTCGATATTAGTCGCACTTTGGCATCGTACGCCGCAAGAACTCCGCCACGTGATTGCCTGGGATATGGCAGCCTTGCTCCCACCCCTCCCGCGTGAGGTGCATGACTGGTTCACTTCCGAGAAAACGAGGAAAGCCCCAGCCAGACTGGCGCGGGTAATCTCGCAAGGCACCGATTGGCGCACCGGACGCAATATTGAAATCACCGCCCGTAATGAGGGCCTGATTGGCTTCACGCTTAATTATGAAAATCGCATGACAGGGGCTGGGCTACAGCCTGGCGTTGGGAAAAGGCGTGGCCGGATCGACAAGTATTCGGGCGGTGGCGCGAGAAGGCCAGCCGGCGGCGAGTTCCGGGATGGTATCAGGAGAGAGGCCTCTGCTGATGGCGCGGCTGTCGAAGGGTTGGCTACCTCTCTCAGCAATGCAAGTGACGAAAATCTCCTTCGTATCACGGCGATGATTGATCGCCTGCCGGATCGTTCTCGGCTTGATGCATTACTGACCGATGTTCGACCAAGGCTGGCGGCGCTGCGTCCGCCGCGTCCCCTTACCATGATGCGGCTGCTTTTTCTGCCGCTATCGGGCGCCTTGGTGGATCGGGCTGCTTGGCGCCAGGATCCGGCTTCCATTCCAAGGGCTGCGCTCAAGCCGATCTTTACGCTGCTGCATGACCTCCCAAACGGTCCCTTGACCGAGGCGCAAGTGGCGCCGCAGCAAGCGCTATTCTCGGACCTTGATCTTGTAGAAGACCTGGGGCGCCCCGTTTGGGAGGCTGCCGCGCGCTCATGCGAGAAGGTCACCCCAGGCTCCCGATGGGCCGATGCAGGTTTCACGCCCGAAGATTTCCGAACCATGATGCGCCTTGCCGCTGGCGTTTGGCGCCATGCCGCTCCCATTTGGGGCGTGCTTCGTCAGGGTGTGGCGCCTGTTTCGGCCGATACGCTGCGCTCCGCCCTGTCCGGGCCAGCCGGCGAAGGGCCTGATGTATTTCGTGTGGCGTTCAAGACCTTGCTCTCGGGATCAGGCAATGTCGCCAATTTCAGTGCGCTCGCCTCAGGCATGCCGCCAGGTGTCTCGGAAATAGTCATTCAATCTCTGGAAGAATGGGTTGAAACCGCGCTGCCAAGGCTTGCCGAACAGGACTGGATCGAAGCAACCAACCGGGCCGAGGAAATTGGCAAGACCTTGGAAGCGCTTGGCCTGATGCCCTATTTCCAAATCCCACGCAGACGTCAGCAGCTATCCTCCTTCTTTTGGCGGCTTGAGGAGCATTGTCGGGAAATAATCCGCGAAATCATCGATGAGGAAATTCTGCCCGCACTCACCCCAAACGCCGAACCCTATTCCGATAGCCGTTTTCTCGCCGTTGAAAGTCATGCACGGGCGGCGCGACGGCTTGAAATTCTTGGCCGACATTTCGGCAATGATCCAGCCTATGGTGAAAACCAGCAGCGTCTGGCACGGGCCTTTGGCGCCGCAGAAAAGGTAAAGTCGGATTTGGGCATAACCGCGACCGACCTGGCGCGACTCCGAGAAATCCTGCTGGGCCGACAAGACATTTCCTGAATGTAAATGTTTTGGTCTTAACGTTTCGTCTTATCCATGACCTTAGATCAGCCACTCATCACGCCCCCGTTGCGTATTTCTTAAGCATTTTATGCAAAAAATCCGGTTGTGTCGACCAACCCCGCATATGACTTTCAATGTCTAAGCCCGATTCAATATGAGCCGGCGACCTTCACCGAGCGTGGTGTGAATGTACCCTTCACAACACCCATTTTGCTCGGTGCCCGCGCCAGGCCTCAACGAGAGCGGGAAGGCCTTGAGCTATTGATCCCCAATCCTTCAGGCGGAGACGGGGTCTATATTCTGCCATGGGGCGCCATCCCCGAAATCTGCACCCCAACCCTGCATGATCGTAGGCTTTGGTATCTGCTGCGTGATGAGGCCATTCTGACACCGGCACTCGTTCGGGAAGCAGCCGAAACTGCGGCACTTGAAGGCCATGCAGGGCGCGCGGCCATGATGGCTGTCAATCAGGCGCGCCAAGGCCGCGAAGACCGTGCCAAGCGCATCAATTTCGGATTATTGCTTGGCCTTATCAAACAGATGGAAGGGCCGAACCCCGGTCGCCCTGCGCCGGAAATGGATGATCCACGCCAAGTCGCCATGCGCGGCCAACGCGCAGTGATGGCCTGCGCGCAACGGCTCCGCATGACGACCGAAGCCGTGGCCGCAGCGCTTGAGGAATTGGCAAGGGCTTTCAACGGCTTTGGCATGCCTCAGGACAATGATCTGGCACCCTCACGCCAGATGATTGCGGAACTTCAATACCTTGCGGCCTCACTCGAAATGTGGCGGGGCGACCTGCCGGCGCATCTGGAATCCGGTGCAGCCGCCTTGGTTCAGCAGTCTCTCCAGTTAACCCTTGAAGGAGCGTTGAAGGCGGCGGAGCAATTTGACGCGCTGATTGGCGATACCTACTCCGCCATTGAGGCATGGCAGCGGGATAGGCAGGATATTCTCCAGGAATTGTCACGGCTTGATTGGCTGCTGGATGGGTGGGAGGCGATTCACGGCATTTGGAATGCAGCCAACGCTTCAGACCGGAGCGCTGCGGTGATGGAAATGGCCATGCTCGCGCCCATCCTGCCCAAGGAAATCGTTGGATGGCTTGGCTTTGCGCCTGACATGGCGCAGGAAAGGCGCAAGCTCCGCATCGTCCGCCAATTTGAGGATTGGCGCAGCGGGCGCGTGATTGACATGATCGCGCGCAATGAAAATTTGAGTTTCAGCACCGGCAAGTCGCGCGGCAAACCCATCTTCATCAAGAAGGCAGGCGTCGCACGCCACGCTAACAACAATACGCCAAATGGTATCAAGCCGGGGGCGGCCAAGGTGACTGTCAGTGCTGGAAAGGATACGGGGCGGGCGAAGAACCAATTCGCCGAAACACGTCACCTGATCCATGCCTTGGCATCGGCATCGGATATGGCCCTGGCGCAGGTCATCGAAATTCTTGACCGTCTGCCCGATCGTTCCGAAGCTGATCGCCTGCTGGATGCGGCGCGCCCCAGGCTTAGGCAGATCAGGCCATCGCGCAGCCTGCAATTCACCCGCCTGCTGTTTCTGCCCCTCGACGGCGCCATTTCCGATAATCGGGAGTGGCAAAAGGGAGATGCCAGGCTGCCGCGCAGCGCATTGCCCGCGATAGCCGAGGCCGTGCGCCTGGCCATGGGCGCAGAAGCTGAACGGCTTGAAGCTTCCTTCAATGGAAAATTCTTTCATGATACCGCTGCGGTTGATCGTGCCGGCCAAATTCTTTGGGGGGCAGCCGCACGCCTTGCGCCAGACCTAAAGCCCGGGCCGCGCTGGGAACGCACGGGCCTGCGCGGAGATGACTTTCCGCCTTTAGTCCAGCTTGCTGCCGGTATTTGGCAGCATGCGGGTCCGCTTTGGGCGGCCATCCAGCTCGCCGGCTGGGGACCGCCGGATGAAGCGGTGCGCGCCGCGCTTTCCCCCATGGCTGGCGATAATTCGCCCGCCTTCGGCATGGCGCTGGCGACCTTGATGCAAAAAGCGGCAAACCCGGGCCAGGTCGCTAGGGAAGCGGCCAGATTATCGGTCGAAGCGGGCATCATCGCGGATGCGGCGGTGGATGATTGGCTGGAAAGGGCCCGGGTTCAATTGCCGAGCGAGGATCTCCTCACCGCCGCCGCCTTTGCCGAATCCTTCGGCAGAGCCTTCCAGGATCTGGAAAACGCGCCCGCCACACGCAACCCGCGCCGGGGCGCGCGTTTGGTGCAATTGCGCCAGGAAGCCGCGGTGACTTGCCGCCTTGCCTATGAAGAAGGGCTGGAGACCCACATCCTCCGTCAATTGCGGGCCTTCTGCGTCTCAGCCACGCCGGAACTCATCCTCGCCATGGAAGCCCAGGCACGCGCCTTGCGTCGCCTTGAAAATATTGGACGCCGCTACGGTCCCGACCATGGCTTTGATGGCGCCGGAAGGCGCATTTCGGCAGCGCTTGAGACGGCACGCCAAGCCCTTGAACCGGGCGGCATGACCCAGCTCGATTTGGCGCGACTCGCAGAAATCCTGCTCGGGTCGGAAGCAGCGCTCGGCTTTCTGGGCTGATCGGGGTGGGTGGGTCTGGCGCCTTATCCCGCAACAGAGCTTGGTCCGGGGGGGGGCATATCGCCCAGGTTTAATTGGCGTGATAAATGTGCTTCACTTGTGTTTGTTGTCCCGTGATCAAAGGCAATGTCAGAAAGCCGCGACCCCATAGACATAATCGCCGGTCGGCGAAACGAACCTGACACCGCTAGCTTTGCGGAAAGGGGCGTTGTTGTACCCTTTACGACGCCGGAGTTATTCGGCGGCTTCCTCAGCCGCGCCCGACCGGGCGTCCAGGAGGAATTTACCCTGCCTAATTTTTCCGGGCAGCCAGGCCGGACTATCCTTTCAGGGGCACAGTTGCTCCAAACGCCGGGTCTTACAGCGCATGACCGCGTGTTATGGCAGAAGCTTAAGGCCATCCCGCAATTTTCACCGGAAAAGCTGCGTGAAGCAGTGATCAACACCGCCGCGGAGGGTTGGCGCGGGCGGGCGGCGATGGCTTGGGCCGAGGAGCAGAAGGCCGCGGATTCCACCGCCGCGCGCCGCCTGTTCTTTCTGCTGCTGACTGATCTGATCCGCCGCACCGAATTGCCGGCTGAGGCCAAAGTACCACCGGAACAGGAAAGCCTGATCTATCTGCGCCCGCGTATCGGGAAGGCCGTGGCGCGTATCGCCAAGCGCTATTCCATGACCACCGAAGCGGTGGAAGCCGCCATTGAAGCCCTGGTCGGCCTCTTTGGGCCGCTTGGCAAACGCAATGATGCCATCACTGGCTATGCCAGGACGGCCCTCGCCGAATTGGAGTCCTTCATCAAGGAAATTGATCAATGGCTCACCCCAAGGCGCGACAATGCACGCGGGATGCGGGCGGAGTTTCTGTTGCGCAAGGCGACCCTCACCTTTTGTTGCGCACGTGCCGCGATCAATGAACTTGATCGGGTAACGGAAGACACAACAATTCTGCTGCGTGCCTGGCAGCGGGATCAGGCATCGGTGCTGCGCCGCGCGTCCCGCCCATTATGGTTGCTGGATGGCTGGGACATCATCATTGCCTTGTGGCGCCAATCCGCGCCATCCGACAGGGAAGCGTCATTCTGGGAAATGAGCCATTTGGTGCCATATCTCCCCAAGGAGGTCGAAGGCTGGAGCGGCTTCCCCGAAGGCGCCAGCAAAGACCGCAAGGAAAGGGCGACCAGCATCAAGGGCGTAGACTGGCGGCGTTTCCGCCCGATGGAATTCATCGCCCGCAATGAGGCATTGCTGACCGGGACACATGGCACAAGCCTTGCAGCCGAAGCAAAGAGGCTGCGTGAAGCCAATCTGCTACAGTCCACTCGCTCCCTCACCCAGGCTGGTCATGAAGGCAGTGACGGTGGGGACGCGCTTTCGCGCATGTCCAAGCGAACCTCCCTCGCCTCTGACGCCGTCTTGAGACAGGTTGTTGCGGTTCTTGAAGCCGTCCCTTCGCGTGCCGTACTTGATCCGATTATCGAAGCGGCGCGCCCCAGGCTGAAACTCTTGCGACCACCACGGCCCGTTACCTTCACGCGCATCCTTTTCATGCCCTTCGATGGCGCCGTGGTGCCGTTGCAGGAATGGGGCGGCAAGAGTGCCAAGTTTCCACGCCCCGCATTGCAGCCTATCGCGGATGCGATCCGTGAAGCCATGGGCAGTGAAGCCCAACAGATTTCGGCCAATCTTGGCGGCCGCAATTTCTTTGATGTCTTGCAGGTTGATGCCGCAGGAAGAACCCTTTGGGCCGAAGCCGCGCGCCTTGCACCAACCTTGGCCTTGCCAAATGGCATCCCGAGTGCTGGTCTCAATGAAGCCCAAAGCCAGGAACTGCTTGCTATCGCAGCCGCGATTTGGCGCCATGCAGAACCAATCTGGGAAGCGAAGCTTGCAGCCTTTTCCGGCCCATCGCCCGAATTGGTTATTGGCGCGCTCAAGGGGCCGGCGCAGGAAGGCCCGGCCGTTTTCGGCATGGTCCTGACCAGCCTTCTGCACCGCGCCCAAAGCCCGGGCTCGGTACTGGCGACCGCAGCGAAGCTTTCGCCCCTTGCCGGCAGCGTCGCTGATGATAAGTTGACTGAGCTGCAGCAGGCGCCTTTGCCGGGCCTTCCCGCCGAGGATGCGGTGCGCGCGGCGCATTTTGCAGAAGAATATGTTGCGCTGATCAAGGAATTGGAAACTGCGCCGCCGGGTTACATCAAGGACCGCCGCGCAGTCATCCGACCCATTCTCGACAAGATCGCCGACTTGGTATTTGAAACCACCTCAAGGATTTACGACCGTCAGTTTTTGCCTGCGCTGCAAGAACCCAATGCGAAGCGCCGAGCGGCCGTGATCCTGAATACCGAATACATCGCCCGGGCGCTGCGGCGCCTCGAAGATGCCGGGCGCCGCGCCGGGGCTTTTGAAACCTTTGACAGGCTGCAGCTTGCGTATCGGCAGAAGTTAAAGGCCAGCCTCGATGCCCTGGATGGTGGCGGGCTGCAACGCCAAGATGTGTTCAGATTGGCTGAAATCCTGTTTGGCACCGAAAAAGCGATGACCCTGGCGGCGCCGGCGGCCAAAGCTGACACGCGCAAAAAAGGCGCCCTGGGCTGAGCCACTGGCTCGGGGGTTCCCTCCCTCCCGGCTCTGGGTCATGATGCCCTTTCTTGCAACACACCATACCAGGAATGCGCCATGGCTCTCCGCTGCGATATGATCATCCGTGACGCCACGATCATTGATGGCACCGGCGCCGCCAGCCGGCGCGGCGATATCGGTGTTTCGGGTGATCGCATCGTGGCCGTTGGTGACCTTGGCGGCGCCAGCGCAGATCGCGAAGTGATGGCGGGCGGCAAGGCCGTGGCACCTGGCTTTATTGACAGCCACACGCATGATGACCGCGCCGTGCTCTGCGGCCCTGCCTGCATGACCTGCAAGATCAGCCAGGGGGTCACCACGGTTGTTGTCGGCAATTGCGGGGTCAGCCTGGCCCCTGCCCGCTTCACCAAGCGCCCGCCGCCGCCGCTTGACCTGATTGGCGAAGATGGCTGGTGGCGCTTCGACAGTTTCGGCGATTACGCGCATGAGCTGAAAAAGCAGGGCTCGGAAGTGAATACCTATGCGCTGGTCGGCCATCAGACCATGCGGGTTGAGGTGATGAATGGCGATGTGATGCGCGTTGCCAATGATGCCGAGATTGAACGTATGCGGCTGCGCGTAAAGCAATCTTTGGCCGAAGGTGCATCAGGCTTTTCGACCGGGCTTTATTATCCGCTGAATATGCACGCGACGACCGAAGAAGTGATCGCGGTGGCCGAGCCGCTGCGCGCCTATGGCGGGATTTACGTGACGCATATGCGTGATGAGGCAGATCGCGTTTGCGCTTCCATCGAAGAATCACTGAAGATCGGTGATCGCGTCGGCTGCCCGGTTTGGATCAGCCACCACAAATGCTCAATGCCAGAGAATTATGGGCGTTCGACGCAGACACTCGCGCTGATTGATGCCTATGCGCAAAGCCAGGAAGTCTGTTTCGATGTCTATCCCTATCCGGCGGGGTCCACCGTGCTGATGCCAGACCGGCTGCGCGATGATGTGAAGGTGATGATCACCTGGTCTATCCCGCATCCGGAAATGGCGGGCAAATATTTGTCCGACATCGCGCGCGGTTGGAATACGGATATCCGCATGGCCGCCGAACGCCTGCTACCCGCAGGCCAGATCACCTTCCAAATGGATGAAGCGGATGTGCGCCGCATCATGGCGCACCCCATGTCGGTGATTGGTTCCGATGGCATTCCGCATGATGCGCATCCGCATCCGCGGCTGTGGGGCACTTTCCCGCGCGTGCTTGGGCTTTACGCGCGCGAATTGCGCCTGTTCAGCCTTGAGACCGCCGTGCATAAAATGACCGGCCGGCCCGCTGCGGTGTTCGGCATGGTGGATCGCGGCGTGATCCGCGAAGGTGCTTATGCCGATCTGGTTTTATTCGACCCCGATACGGTGATTGACCGCGCCACTTTCGAAAACCCGAAGCAGGAAAGCGCCGGGATCGAGGAGGTTTGGGCCAATGGCGTTTCCACCTTTGTCGCCGGCAAGGGTGCGACGGGCGAAAAGCCCGGCCGGCTTGTGACGCGCGGGCGAGCCTGATCACTTCCAGCGCCAGCGCCAATCCGCCCAGGCCACCGCCAAACCTGCGAGTGAGAGCCCCAGCCCCGCCGCAAATACCGCGGCGTGGCTTTCATCCGTCGCGCGAAACAGCGCCGCCAGCGCAAAACCGGCCACCGCCTGCGCCACAGCAAAGCCCGCCGTCACGCGCACCCAGATCACGCCGGCCAGGGCGCCTGCCCTCTCTCGCGCTGCGGCCAGGGCGACCGTGGTAATGCCAAGCGCGGCAAAGCCGGAAACCAAGCCAAGCGGCACCAGCACCCAAAGCGCCTTAGGCAAAGCCAAAGACAGCGCGATGCTCTGGATCACCATCCAGACCAGAATGGCCATGCGCCCGCCCCAGCGATCCACCGCGCGTCCCCCCACCAAAGCACCCGCAATGCAACCAAGGCCAAACAGCACCCACATGCCGGCGCCAAGTTCCACCCCAAGCCCGCGACCGCGCGCTGCGAGGTCCGATAAATAAAGCATCGGCGGCACCAGCCCCGCACCCGAAAGCGCATAGGCGATGATGATGCCAAGCGCCGACGGGGCGCTGCCTTCCGGCGCAGTCTCCGCCGCTGGTGGGCGCGGCCAATGGGGGCGCATGACCAGCCACAAGACCAGCGCAACGCCAGCAAGCCCAAGCCAGGCTGCGGCGACGCCGCCTTGCAGCAAGAGCGGCACCAGCAAGGCGCCGAGTATGATGCCGCCACCTACACCAAACAGGACCAAGCCCCCTGCGCGCCCGCGCCGTTCCGGTGGTGTCACCGCCTGCACGGAAGGCCCCGCGAGGCCCATCAACATGCCGCCCGAAATCCCCGCGAGGCAGCGCCAAAACCCGAGCCAGGCCAGCCCGCCATGCCAGGCACAGGCCGCGAAAGCGAGCACCGCGAAAGCCATGCCCATATCCAAGGCGCGGGGGACGGAAACGCGCCGCGCCAAGGCCCGCACGCCGCCGACACCAATCAGATACCCCGTGAGGTTCAGCGCACCGAGCAAGCCCGCTTCCGCGCCATCCACCCAACCGGCCGCGACCATCGCCGGAAACAGCGGCACATAGGCAAAGCGCGCAAGGCCAATGCCGGTGCAGGTTGCCGCCGTGCCGGAAAGCGCGGTGAGCGTGGCGCCCTTCATCCCCCCAAATCAGGACGCCGCGCCATCCACCCCGCCGCCTGTTCATAAGCCTGCGCGATTCTGAACAGCATGGGTTCCCCGTAACTCCGCCCGATCAATTGCAGCCCCAAGGGCAGACCGGAAGCACCAAAGCCGCAAGGCAGCGCCAGGCCCGGATGGCCGGTGGCGTTGAAGGGGCCGGTGATGGGGTGGGATTTGCGGAAGGGCCCTTCATCCACATCCGCAAGGCGCGGCGCCGCTGTTGGGTTGCCGGCGCATAGAATCGCGTCACAGCCGGACAGCACTGCATCCACCTCAGCCGTGATGATCCTGCGCAGCCGCTGCGCCTGGACATATTCACTGCCGGTGACGAAAGCGCCCATCATCAGGCGTTCGCGCGTGACACGGCCATAATCCTGCGGGCGGGTGCGCAGCCATTCGCCATGAATGGCGAAACCTTCCGCGATCAGAATGGTCTGAATGCAGGCATCCATGCGCCGCTTGCTCGGCAGCGCAACGTCAACAATCTTGGCGCCCAGCGCGCGCCATTGCTCCGCCGCCGCATCCACTGCGGCCATGACTTCCGCATCAACGCCCGCTTCAATGTCATAGGCGCGTGCGCGGCCAATCGTCAGCCCCGCCACACCCTTGCGCAGATCAGCGCTGTAATCAGGCACAGCTTCGCGCGCCGAACCAGGATCACCCGGATCATGCCCGGCCAGCACCTGCATCGCCAGCGCACAATCTTCCACCGTGCGGGTCAGCGGCCCGGCATGATCCAGCGTGAAGGAAAGCGGCACCACTCCGCGCCGGCTGATCACACCATAGGTCGGTTTCAGCCCGACAATGCCGCAAAACGTGGCCGGCAGGCGAATGGAACCGGCCGTATCACTCCCCATGGCAAGCCCCACCATGCCGGATGCCACAGCAACGCCGGAACCGCTGCTCGACCCGCCGGCGAAATGCGCGGCGTTCCAGGGGTTCTTCGCATTGGGAAAGGGCAGCACATCAGTGGGGCCGCCGCGGGCGAATTCATGCGTCGAAAGCTTACCCAGCAGCACCATGCCTGCCGCTTCCAGCTTGGCGGTGGAGGCAGCGTCTTCGCGCGCCACATTGTCCATCAGCAGCTTGGAATGCGCCGTGGTGCGCACGCGTGCCACATCGTAGATATCCTTGAGCGCATAGGGAATGCCATGCAGCGGCCCGCGCTTTTTGCCGGCCTTGATTTCAGCCTCGGCCGCTGCTGCCGCGCGGCGCGCGCGATCCGCGGTGACGGTGATGAAGGCATTCAGCTTCGGATCAAGCGCTGCAATGCGTGCAAGCGCTGCTTCCGTCAGCGCGACAGGTGAAAGCGTCCCGGCGGCAATTCCGGCCGAGGCTTCCGCGAGGGAGGGAACGGGAGAACTCATCTTGGACCTGCCGGCTGGGTCAGCGCGAAAGCGGGTTCGGTCGCCAGCGGCATGGGTTCATTCAGTAGCTTCCGCATTTCCAACCAGGCGCGAAAGCCTTCCATCATCGCGACACGACGTTCCGGTGGCACAACTACACCGGCGCGCGCCAGCGCCATATCGAATTCGGCTTCGGGATCGGGTTGGGGCATCGGGTTCTCCCAAGATGGGCTTCGTTGCGTTGAAGCGTCCCCCGCCCACCCGCAAGCGTCAAGCACGAAAAAGGGCGCCGGCTTGTGACCGGCGCCCCCTTCAAAACTGCTGGAACGAAACCTCAGACGAGGTCGAAGCGATCCAGCATCATCACCTTGTTCCAGGCAGCGACGAAATCCTTCACGAATTTCGCCTGATTGTCGTCCTGCGCGTAAACTTCAGACAAGGCGCGCAATTCGCTGTTGGAACCGAACACCAAATCAACGCGCGTCGCGGTCCATTTCACATTGCCGGTGGCGCGGTCACGGCCTTCGAAGATATCGGCGGAATCAGAAACTGCCTTCCACACCGTGCCCATATCCAGCACATTGACGAAGAAGTCATTCGTCAGCTGGCCCGGACGCTTGGTGAAGACACCATGCTGCGCCTGGCCGACATTGGCATTCAGCGCACGCATGCCGCCCACCAGCACGGTCATCTCCGGCGCGGTCAGCGTCAGCAGCTGCGCCTTATCCACCAGCTGTTCTTCCGCCTTCACCGTATAGGCAAGCTTGCGGTAGTTGCGGAAACCATCGGCCTCCGGCTCAAGCACCGAGAAGCTGTCGGCATCCGTCTGCTCGGCGGTGGCATCCGTGCGACCCGGCGTGAAGGGCACCGTGACGGCATGGCCGGCGGCCTTCGCCGCCGCTTCCACCGCAGCGCAGCCACCAAGCACGATCAGATCGGCGAGCGAGATCTGCTTGCCGTCCTTCGCCGCGCCATTGAAGGCCTTTTGCACGCCTTCCAGCGCCGCCAGCACCTTCGCAAGCTGCCCCGGCTGATTGGCTTCCCAATCCTTCTGGGGTGCGAGGCGAATGCGCGCGCCATTGGCGCCACCGCGACGGTCCGAACCACGGAAGGTGGAAGCGGAAGCCCAGGCGGTTGCGACCAATTCGGACACCGAAAGCCCCGTTGCCAGGATTTGCGCCTTCAGCGCCGCAATATCAGCGGCATCCACCAGCTTATGCGTCACCGGCGGCACGGGATCCTGCCAGATCAGGTCTTCCTTTGGCACATCGGTGCCGAGGTAACGCACCTTCGGCCCCATATCGCGATGCGTCAGCTTGAACCAGGCGCGCGCGAAGGCATCGGCGAATTTGTTCGGATCCTTCAGGAAGCTGTGCGAAATCGGCCCATAGATTGGGTCAAGCTTCATCGCCATATCCGCCGTGGTCATGATCGGCGCATGGCGCTTCTTGGGATCATGCGCATCGGGCACGGCATCCGCCAGCGCACCATTGGCGGGGATCCACTGATGCGCGCCGGCGGGGCTTTTCGTCAGCACCCAATCATGGTTCAGCAGGTTCTCGAAGTAATTGTTGTCCCACTTGGTCGGGTTGGTGGTCCAGGCGCCTTCGATACCGCTGGTGATGGCATCGCCACCCATGCCGGTGCCGAAGCTGCTCTTCCAGCCAAAGCCCATCTGTTCAAGCGGCGCGGCTTCCGGTTCCGGGCCAACATGGCTCGCGGGGCCAGCGCCATGGCATTTGCCGAAGGTATGGCCACCGGCCACCAGCGCCACGGTTTCTTCGTCATTCATCGCCATGCGCGCGAAGGTTTCGCGAATATCGCGGCCAGAGGCGATTGGGTCCGGCTTGCCATTCGGGCCTTCCGGGTTGACGTAAATCAGGCCCATCTGCACGGCAGCGAGCGGGTTTTCCAGAATGCGGTCGCCGGTATAGCGCTTGTCATCCAGCCAGGTTTCTTCGGTGCCCCAATAGATATCCTGTTCCGGTTCCCAAATATCCACGCGCCCACCGCCAAAGCCAAACGGCTTCAGGCCCATGGATTCAATGGCGCAATTGCCGGCCAGGATGAACAGATCGGCCCAGGAAATCTTGTTGCCGTATTTCTGCTTCACCGGCCACAGCAGGCGGCGCGCCTTGTCCAGATTGCCGTTATCGGGCCAGGAATTTTCCGGCGCGAAGCGATGCGCGCCCGTGGAGGCACCACCCCGGCCATCGGCAGTGCGATAGGTGCCGGCAGCATGCCAGGCCATGCGCACAAAGAACGGGCCGTAATGCCCGTAATCCGCCGGCCACCAGGGCTGCGACACGGTCATCAGCGCGAAAATGTCATTCTTCAGCGCTTGCAGGTCGAGCTTCTTGAAAGCTTCGGCATAGCTGAAACCAGGGTCCATCGGGTTGGACTTGGCGGATTGCTGGCTCAGGATGCGCAGGTTCAACTGATTGGGCCACCAATCATTATTGGCCCGCGTGCTGAAGCGCGCGGCAGTTGGCTTGCCATGCATCACCGGGCATTTGCCCATGCTTTGATTTCCGTCCATCTCTCTCTCCGCTACTGGCTATGGTTCGGGCCAAAGCCCGCCCCGCTGATATGGCGCCTGAGGCGGCCCTTCACAGACCCCTCTGGCACTCTGCCGGAGTGACTAGGCCAGCCTCGGCAAGCTGTCCAACTCATAATTTTGAAGTTTTTAATTCACCCGATGGATCATCCCTCAACTCAGGGTCTGGCCGCCATCCACCACCAGCGTCTGCCCTGTGATCCAGCCGGCCAAGGGGGATGCCAGGAACAGCGCGGCATTGGCGACTTCCTCCGGCGTGCCGTAGCGGCCGAAGGGGATGCTCGCCAGGATGCGCCCATAAAGCGTGGGGTCGGTCGTTTTGCGTTCTTCCCACATGCCGCCCGGGAATTCGATGGAACCCGGCGCAATGGCATTCACGCGAATGCCATCCTTGGCCAGGCTTGCGGCCTGGGATGCCGTGTAATTGATCACCAGCGCCTTCACCGCCGCATAGGCCGGCGTGCGCACCGAAGGCCCAAGGCCGGAGATGGAGGTGGTATTCACAATACACCCCTTGGCCACCTTCAGGAATGGGAGTGCCGCGCGGGAGGCACGCACGGTTGCCATCACATCCACATCCAGGCTTTTCTGCCAGCCTTCTTCGGTATCGGCCATGCCAAAGCCCGAGGCATTATTCACCAGCACATCCACGCCGCCGAGCGCCGCTGCTGCCGCCGCCACCCAGGCTTCAATCTGCGCCTGATTGGCCAGATCCGCCGGCATGGCATGGGCCTTCACGCCATGGGCGGCAATCTCCGCCCGCGTGGCTTCAAGCCCTGCGGCGCCACGCGCGCAGATGGAAACCGCTGCCCCGCCGGCGGCAAAGCCCAGCGCGATGGAACGCCCAATGCCGCGGCTGCCGCCTGCGACCAAAACCTTCTTGCCGGTAAAATCAAATGTCATGGGGTGTGTCTCTCCTGGTTGGGCACCATTCTCCGGCCTTCGTGCCGCCCCGCCAAGGGGGCAATTGCGCGCGACTGGCAAATGGCGGATTTAACGGTGCTTCGCTTCGGGATGGGTTGGCTTGGTCCAGGCGCTCTTCATTCACCAGAATTTCCCCGGCCAATACCGCCATTTGGCGCCGGTGATCGCCGCGCGTTCCGGCGCGCGGGTGATTGGCCTTGGGGAGCGGGAGAATATCGCCCTGCCTGGTGTCACCCATATCCGGTACCCGGAACCGCAAGGTGCCGGGGACAAGACGCATCACTATCTGCGCCCCATGGAAGCCGCCGTGCGGCGCGCGCAAAATGTCGCGCGGGCCCTGGTTGATTTGCGCAGCAAAGGCTTCCGCCCCGATATCATCTGCTGCCATCCGGGCTGGGGGGAGGGCATGTTCCTGCCCGATATCTTCCCCAATGCGAAGCTGCTGCAGTATTGCGAATTCCACTTCACCACCTCAGGCGGCGATGTCGGCTTCAACCCGGCGCATAAGGTGGAATTGGATGAGGCCGCGCGCACGCGATTGCTCAACCTGCCGCAAACCCCGGCGCTTGAGGCGATGGATTGGGGCGTGAGCCCCACGCATTTCCAGCGCGGGCGCTATCCGGAGGTTTTCCGCCGCAAAATCTCCGTCGTGCATGAAGGCGTGAATAGCGACGTGGCCACACCAATTGGCGCGCATCACGTGAAACTGCCCAATGGCAGCGTGATCACGCGCGGTGATGAGGTGATTACCTATGTCTCCCGCAATCTGGAACCCTATCGCGGCTTTGATGTTTTCATGCGCGCCCTGCCGGAAATCCTGGCACGGCGCCCGCAGGCGCAAGTGGTGCTGGTGGGTGGCGAAGCACGTGGCTATGGCAACAAACCCGCCGATGGCCGTTCCTGGCGCGAACATCTGCTGGAAGAATTAGGCGACAAGCTCGATCTGACCCGGCTGCATTTCACCGGCCGCATTCCGCACCCGGCCTTGCTCGCGCTATTTCGCATCTCTCGCGCGCATGTCTATTTGACGTATCCCTATGTTCTGTCCTGGTCCATGATTGAAGCCATGGGGTGTGAGGCCCTGGTGATCGGCTCCGCGACACCGCCCGTGCAGGAAGTGATCGAACATGGCGTGAATGGGTTGCTGGTGCCGTTTTATGACACGGCAGCTTTGGCCGAGACCGTTGTGCAGGCTTTGGCAAAGCCGGATCAGTTTGAGCCGATCCGCAAGGCCGCGCGGCGGACCTTGCTGGAACGGTATGACCTGCAAACCATCTGCTTGCCGCAACAGATCAAGCTGTTTGATGCGGTGCTGGAAGGCAGGCCCGGCGATAGTGTGATCCCAGCGGCGTAACGCTACCGCGCCAACGCCGCGCGCAGCGCATCCAGCACATCATCCATGGCGCGCTGAAAGCCAGGCCCATCCAGATAGCCATCCATCGCGCCGGTACGCTCCAGAAATGTTTTCCAGGCCGGCGCCTGCATGCCCTGGCGGAAACGGTCATGCAGGCTTGTGTAAATCTCATCCGGCAAACCAGCCGGCGCATTAAGCCCCTTCATGTTTTCAATCACCACATCAAAGCCCAATTCGCGCAGCGTCGGCACATCGGGATAGCCCGGAATGCGCGCAGCGGACGCCACCGCCAGCGGGCGGATTTCGCCGGCATTGGCAAGCCCCGCCATTTCTTCCGGGGCGAGGACCGCCAATTCCACCGTATTCGCCATCAGCGCCTGCAAGCTTGGCGCGCCGCCCGTGAAGGGCACATGCAGCAATTCGATATTCGCCGCACGCGACAGCAACACAAACACCGCATGATAAATCGAACCCTGGCCGGATGAGGCATGTGGAATCGCGCCTGGTGCGCGCTTTGCGGCTTCAATCACGCTTGGCAAATCAGCAAAACGCCCGCCGCGCCGCGCCACAATCAGCAGTGGCTGGCGCGTGATGCGAATAATGGCACGGAAGGATTTTTTGGGATCGTAGGGAAGCTCCCGAAAGGCAGGGAGCGCGATGCTCTCACTCCCGCCGCCGACCAGCAGATTGAGCCCATCCGGCGCCATGCCCGCCACTTGCTGCGCGGCAATCGCCCCGCCCGCGCCGGGGCGGTTCATCACCACAATCGGGGTCGGGAAAAAGCGCGATGAAGCCTCGGCGATTGCGCGCGCCGCCAAATCCGCGCCGCCACCAGGCGCGAAGCCAACAATCAATTGAATGGGCCGCGATGGTTCCCAAGCGCGCGCTGGTGCGGCACTGCCCAAAGCGGCCAAGCCTGTGGCGCCAAGGATGATGTGTCTGCGAGTTATCATGCTGGTCTTCCCCCCGTTCTTGGCAGGCAGCCTAACCACTTTCACCCGCCTTGCCAGCCACAAGCGCGCAACGCCCCTTCCATATGCGGCGGCGGCGGCGCTTCTGCCTGCAAGGGTGGCTCCAGCGGCAAAACAATCGCGCGCGCCAACAAATGCAAGCCGCCAGCCCCTCCCGCGCCATAAAGCGCATCGCCCAAAATCGGCCACCCCATCGCCGCGCAATGCACGCGCAATTGATGCGTCCGCCCGGTCTCAGGCGCCAATTCCAGCCAGGCCATGCCAGCGCCACGCCCAAGGCAGCGCCAGCGTGTGAGCGATGCCAGCCCATCCGCATGCGCTTCCATCCGCCAGCCCTGCGCACGAGAACTGATCTTGCGGATGGGCAAGGCAATCTCGCCCACATCCTCAGCCGGGCCGCCCTGCACTACCGCCCAATAGGTCTTCGCCGCCAGCCCCTTGGCGAAAATGGCGCCAAGCGCCGCCAAGGCCGGCTTTGTGCGCCCCAGCACCAGGCAGCCCGCCGTATCCTGATCCAGCCGATGCGCTGGCTGCGGCAAATGGCGCCGGCCCATTTGCAAAGCAGGCAGCCAATCTTCCACCGAGGCACTGGCGCGCGGCCCGCGATGCGTCGCAAGCCCCGCCGGCTTGTTCAGCACCAGCGCATCATCGCGCAGCAGCAGGATGCGGGACGCAATTTCAGATGGCACTTGGCCAAGACGGTCCTGCCGTGACAGGCTAACGCCCATCATGGCCGCACCCCTTCCCCCGCCGCGTGTTGTCTGCCTTGGCAATGTTGTCGCCGATCATGTGTTCCGGGTGGAGGATATACCCCAACCGCCCGCGAAAATCGCCGCCCGATCCTATGTGCTGAATGCCGGCGGCATGGCGGCCAATGCGGCGATTGCCGTCACGCGCCTTGGCGGCCGCGCCGATTTCTGGGGGCGCGTGGGCGATGATTTGAACGCGCCCCTACTCGCCGCCGCCTTGGAAGCCGATGGCGTGGGCACCGCCGGCCTCAAACGCGTGACAGGAGGGCGAAGCCCGGTTTCCGCCGTGCTGGTGGACCGCCACGGGGAACGCACCATCATCGGCTTTCGCGGCGCTGATCTCGGCATAGACCCTGGCTGGCTGCCCTTGGAAAGCCTTGCTGGCGCCGGCGCGCTTTGTTGCGATCCACGCTGGCCCGAAGGTGTCGCGGTTGCAGCGGCCGAGGCACGGCGGCTTGGCGTGCCCGTGGTGCTGGATGGCGAGAAAAGCGAAACGCGCATTCTGGTGGATTTGGTGCCGCGCGTGGATCACGCGATTTTCTCCGTCACCGGCTTGCAGAATTTCGCGCCTGGTTGCGCGCCGGAAGAAGGGCTGCGCCGCGCCTTGGCCTCAGGCCCCGTCAAGCTTGCCGCCGTGACGCGGGGTGAGAAAGGCACGCTCTGGCTGGCACCCGGCATGGCAGCGCCGCAGGAAATCCCAGCCTTCCCGGTAGAGGCCACCAATACCACCGGCGCGGGCGATGTCTTTCACGGCGCCTATGCCTTGGCGATGGCGGAAGGCATGGCGATTGAAGCCGCGCTGCGTTTTGCCTCAGCGGCGGGCGCATTACGCGCACGCGATGGCACCACGCCCTATCGCCCGATGGTGGAGGCGATGTTGGCGGGCGTTTAGTGCGTTTCCTGTGAACCGTCATGAACGGGAAACGCGCTCACGCCTGATCTGGTCGCAGTTTCGCCGACGCCATATGATTCCAATTTACTCAGACATGTTGTAAGCATTGATGCGGCGACATAGGAAACAGCATCAATGGCCGCTTTCAGCATTACACGCCGCGCCGCCAGCGGGCTTGCTTTGGCCGCGCTCTGGACCCGTAATGTCGCTGCGCAGACAGGCAGCCAGGACGCGGAACGCCCTGTCGGCACAGTAACCCTCTCCCAGACTCAAGTCGGTTTGTTTTATGGCGTGTCTTGGGGCAGCGGTACGCTGACATTCGGTGGACACAGCTACCGTTTTCGTATCCGCGGCCTTGGTGTCGGCGGAATCGGCATTTCCGAGGTTCGGGCTCATGGCGAAGTCTATCGCCTTTCCAAGGTCGCCGATTTTCCTGGCCTCTATGGCGGCGCGCGTGCCGGCGCCGTAGCTGGCTCCAGCGAGATTAAGGGTGGCTTATGGTTGCAGAATCCGGCTGGTGTCATCATCACGCTCCACCCATCGCGTAGCGGCTACGCCTTGCAGTTGGGCGCCGATGGCTTGTTGATTCAAATGGAGTAGCGCTGACAAAGCGCCGCAGGTCCCTACGGTCTTGTCGGTCAAAACTCGCGAAGGCCGTTACCCCTTCGCCCAACCAATCGCCGCCCGCGCCAGCGCATCAATCGTATCCGCGACCGGAAAGGGCAGCGCCGGCCCCGCCGCGATGCCAAGCGGTATTTCGGTGCAGCCCAGCACCACGGCCTTCGCACCCCGCGCAATCAGGCTCTGCGCCACTTCCGCCAAGGGTTCATAGGATTCCACAAGTTTGTTTGCCTTCACCGCCGTAATCGCTGGCGTCACGCGGCTTTGCATCTCGGCATCGCTCGGCGTTAGGCATTCATATCCAAGCCCATCTAGCCTTTGCTGATAAAGCCGCATCGCGAGTGTCCCCGCCGTGCCCATCACGCCAATGCACCCGCCAGCAACGCCAAGCCGCCGCAACTCCGCGCCCGCCGCATCAACAATATGCAGAATGGGGAGCCTGGTCGCTGCAACCATGCCGTCATACCAGCCATGGGCGGTATTGCAGGGAATGGCGATGGCCCCGCAGCCGGCAGCTTCCAGGCCGCGAATGCCGCGCACCAGCGCAGGCAAAGGATCTTCCCCGCCCGCAACCCGCGCCGCCGTGCGATCCGGCACGCGCGGGTCTGACCACAGGATCGTCGGGATATGGTCCTGATCACGCTCCGCCGGCGTCAGTAGCGTAAGGCGCTGCATGAAACATGCACTCGCCAGCGGCCCCATGCCGCCCAGAACGCCCAGAATTCGTGCATCAGCCATCGAAAACATCCCCGTGACGCGTCGCCATGGGGTGACGCATAAGCTAGGCCCATCTATGCCACGCCCGTTGAGGACGGCACAGCGCCGGTAAGGACATAAGATGAGTTATTTGAACGATCCGCTTTGGCTCGGCGCCTTGGCCTTAGCCATGGCGGCGACAGGTTTGGTTTCCGGCACACTCGCGGGCTTGCTTGGCGTGGGTGGCGGCATCGTGATTGTGCCGTTGCTGTTCAATGTCTTTCCGCTCTTTGGCATTCCTGAGGCGGTGCAGATGAAGGTGGCAGTGGCGACCTCACTCGCCACCATTATCCCAACCTCCATCCAATCGGCGCGCAAACATCGCGCGACGGGGGCGATGGATGTGGCGCTGGTGCGTTCGATCTGGCCGAGCATGTTGGCCGGCGTGGTGGTGGGCACGCTGCTCGCGGTTTATGTGCGGGGAGAGGGGCAGACAGCGATTTTCGCCCTGGTTGCCTTGCTGGTCGCCTTCAACATGGGCTTCACCGGCTTGGACTTCAAATTGACCGATCGCGTGCCGGAAGGCGCGCCACGCACCGCGCTTGGGTTGGGTATTGGTTCAGTCAGCGCCATGATGGGCATCGGCGGGGGCACCTTGGGCGTGCCTTTACTGTCCTTGCTGGGCTACCCGATCCGCGCCGCGGTCGCGACCGCTTCGGCCTTTGGGGTGATTATCGCTATCCCCGCCACCATCGGCCTGATCTGGGGCGGGTGGAGCGATCCGCGCGTGCCGCCCTTCTCACTCGGCTATGTCAGCCTGATCGGCTTTGCGCTGATTGCACCCACTTCCATCATCGCAACACCTTGGGGCGTGAAGTTGGCGCATAGCATCCCACCCTTGGTGTTGAAGCGTGCCTTTGCGGTGTTCCTGGCGATCACAAGTGCGCGGATGTTCTGGTCAATCTTTACGTGAGGCCGTGGATATCAGCTTCGCCTTGAGCATTTCCCCAAGGCGATGATCCAGCTCCTCTGCGGAGATGAACCTGCCCGCGCGGCGTTGCGTGAGCAGTTCCGTGAGCGCGGCGCATTCCAATGGCTCTTTTTTAATCTGCTGCCCCATCAATTTGTTCCCCCGCTGCAACACCGGTCTTAAGCTTGAAAAACCCCGCCGCCTCAAAGCGCGGCGCGAAACGCCTCCACCCGATACCCCTGCGCAAACAGAAGCGCGCGCAAATCCGCGTGATCCACCCGCGCCCGAGCGGCTGCCGCCACCACGGGCTTGGCCTTGAAGGCAACGCCAAGCCCGGCGGCACCCAGCATATCCAGATCATTCGCGCCATCGCCCACTGCCAGGCTAGCGGCCAGATCAATCCCTTCTTCCGCTGCCAGGCGCTTCAGCGTAACCAGCTTGGCATTGCGCCCCAGAATGGGCTCGCCCACCTGGCCGGTCAGGCGGCCGCCCTCATGCAGAAGGGTATTGGAGTAATGTTCATGAAAGCCGAGCCGTTCCGCGACCCGGCCCGTGAAAAAGGTGAAGCCCCCGGAAACCAGGGCGCAGCGTGCGCCATGGGCGCGCATGGTCGCGACCAATTCCTCGGCGCCCGGCATCAGCGCGGTGCTGGCCCAGGTGCGCTCAAGCGCTTCCAGCGCCAGGCCCTTCAGCATGCCAACGCGCTCCCGCAGCGCGCCTTCGAAATCCAATTCGCCATTCATGGCGCGGCGCGTGATGGCCGAGATTTCTTCCTTCAGCCCAGCCTCACCTGCCAGCTCATCGAGTGTTTCACTGGTGACCATGGTGCTGTCCATATCGGCAATCAGCAGACGCTTGCGCCGCCCCTCCGCATCCTGCGCGATGGCATCCACAGGGCTGCCTTCCAGCGCCGCACGTGCCGCACGATCAGCAACTTCCAGCGGCAGGCCGGCGAAGGGAATATCGGCGGCTTCCTGCGCGGCAAGCGGCGCGGCGGTGCCAAGCTCCGCGCCCGCATCGCGCAGCGCAGCGGCAACCTTGGCCTGATGTTCCGGGGAAAGCGCGCCACGCGGCGCGATCAGGGTCAAAACCTTTTCCATATCCGGCCTATGCCCGCGCCATGAAGGAGTTTCAACCTCTCGCCTTGTTTGTTGTGGGGCCGACCGCCTCGGGCAAATCCGTCCTCGCATTGGAAATCGCCGAACGCCTGGGTGGCGCCATCATCAATGCCGATAGCATGCAGCTTTATCGCGAACTCCACATCATCACTGCCCGCCCGAGCGCCGCCGATGAAGCCCGCGCGCCGCATCTGCTTTACGGCGTGCGCGCAGCCGCCGAGGCCGCTTCTGTTGCCTGGTGGCGCGATGCGGCACTCAAGGCCATGGATGAGGTCCACGCTGCCGGGCGGCTTCCCATTATTTGCGGCGGCACTGGCATGTATTGCGCGGCGCTGACGCAAGGCATCGCCGCCATCCCCCCCATCCCGACACCGGCGCGGGAAGAAGCCCGCCGGCTTTTGGCCGAGGAAGGCCCGGCTGCCCTGCATGCGCGGCTTGCGGCTGAAGACCCAGCCTCCGCCGCGCGCCTCAGGCCGAGCGACAGCCAGCGCCTCGCCCGCGCTTGGGAGGTCTGGCGCAGCACCGGGCGCGGCATTGCGGCTTGGCAGGCGGAAGGCGCGGCGAACCCCGCCCCCTGGCGCTTCGCCGCCATTCTGCTGGACCCGCCGCGCGATACGCTGCGCGCTGCCATCGCCCGGCGTTGGGCGGCGATGATCCAGATCGGCGCGGTGGATGAGGTGCGCGCCCTGCTGGCCCAAGGGCTTGACCCCAGCCTGCCCGCGATGCGCGCCCATGGCGTGCCGGAAATCTCCGCCATGCTGGCCGGGAAGCTGACGGCAGACGAAGCCTCTGCCCGCGCTATCCTGGCGACCGGGCAATACACCAAGCGGCAAGCCACCTGGTTCCGCCACCATGAACTGGCCCCGCCCGAGCGCACCTATATCATAAATGCGCGATTTGAAGATTTCACGCAATTTTCGGAAAGTGAATCAGCCAAATTTTTCGCATTTCTTGATTTTATCCGTTGACGTCCCCGAGTCGAGGGTCTAACAGACCGGCCGCGTCGGCCCCGCATCCTTGGGGCCGATTGTTTTTCATGAAGGAAGTCACCCATGTCCGCCGCGACCCAAGCCCCGCCCGCCTCTGATGCCCTGACCATGTCGGGTGCTGAGGTCGTATTGCGCGCGCTGAAGGATAACGGCGTTGAGGTGATTTTCGGCTATCCCGGCGGCGCCGTGCTGCCGATTTATGACGCGATTTTCCAGCAGAACGCCATTCGCCACATTCTGGTGCGCCATGAACAGGCTGCCGTGCATGCGGCGGAAGGCTATGCACGTTCCACCGGGAAGGTTGGCGTGGTGCTGGTCACCTCCGGCCCTGGCGCCACCAATGCGGTGACGGGGCTTTTGGATGCGCTGATGGATTCAGTGCCGGTGATTTGCCTGACCGGCCAGGTGCCGACGCATTTGATCGGCAATGATGCCTTTCAGGAAGCCGATACGACCGGCATCACGCGCCCCGCGACCAAGCACAACTATCTGGTCAAGAAATCCGAAGACCTGGCGCGCGTGATGCACGAAGCGTTTTATGTGGCGAAATCCGGCCGCCCCGGCCCGGTAGTTATTGATCTGCCCAAGGATATCCTGATCAACAAGGCACCGTATCGGGAAGCGACCACGCAAAGCCATCGTTCCTATCGCCCGCGCACGGAACCCGATGCCAAGGCAATCCGCGATGCGGTGCGGCTGCTGAAGCGCGCGCATCGCCCAATTGTCTATGCCGGTGGCGGCGTGATCAATGCCGGGCCGGAAGCATCGCGCCTGCTGCGCGAATTTGTGCGCATGACAGGGATGCCGTGCACCAATACGCTGATGGGGCTTGGCGCCTATCCGGCGGAAGACCCGCAATTCCTGGGCATGCTGGGGATGCACGGCACCTATGAAGCGAACCTTGCGATGCATGGCTGTGATGTCATGTTCAATATCGGCGCGCGTTTCGATGACCGTGTGACGGGGCGGCTCAATGCCTTCTCACCGGGGTCGAAGAAGATCCATGCGGATATTGATCCGTCTTCGATCAACAAGAATGTCGCCGTGGATGTGCCGATTGTGGGCGATGCGCGCGCCGTGCTTGCCGCCATGATCGAAGCCTGGAAGGCGGATGAAGCCGCGCAGGACAAGCCCGCGCTTGCCGCCTGGTGGCGCCAGATTGATGAATGGCGTGGCAAGCAGTGCTTGGCCTATCGCCAGGAAAGCAAGATCATCAAGCCGCAGCATGCGGTGAAGCGGCTTTATGAAATCACGCGCGAATTGGGGCGTGAGACCTTCATCACCACCGAAGTCGGCCAGCACCAGATGTGGGCGGCGCAATATTTTGGCTTTGACAAGCCCAATCGCTGGATGACCTCGGGCGGGCTTGGCACCATGGGCTATGGGCTGCCGGCGGCGATGGGTGTCCAGATCGCGCACCCCGATGCGCTGGTGATTGATATCGCGGGTGAGGCTTCGATCCTGATGAATATTCAGGAAATGGGCACGCTCGCGCAATATCGCCTGCCGGTGAAGGTGTTCATTCTGAACAATGAATATATGGGCATGGTGCGCCAATGGCAGGAATTGCTGCATGGCGGGCGCTATTCCGAGAGCTATTCGGCATCGCTGCCGGATTTCGTGAAGCTCGCGGAAAGCTTCCATGCCGTTGGCATGCGCGCGGAAGGCATTGATGATCTGGATCGTGTGATCCGGGAAATGATCGCCATAGACAAGCCCGTGATTGCCGATATCTGCGTGGCCAAGGATGAAAACTGCTTCCCCATGATCCCATCGGGGGCGGCGCATAATGAAATGATCCTGGCACCGGGGCAGGAAGGTGGCGTCGCCGGCGTTACCGATGAAGGCAAGGTCCTGGTTTGAGGAGCACTGCAATGTCTGATCTGAAAGGCGGCCAACGCGCCGCGACCATTGCCGTGCTGGTGGAAAACGAAGCGGGTGTGCTCGCGCGCGTGATCGGCCTGTTTTCCGGCCGTGGCTATAATATTGATAGCCTGACGGTCGCACCAGTGGATGAAACCGGGCGGATTTCGCGCATCACCATCGTCACCAGCGGCACGGATATGGTGATTGAACAAATCAAGGCGCAATTGGACCGGTTGGTGCCGGTGCATAAGGTCTCGGACCTCACCATCGAAGGCCCGCATCTGACGCGCGAATTGGCGCTGATCAAGGTGGTTGGCCGCGGCGAGAACCGTATGGAAGTGCTGCGTCTGGCGGATGCTTTCCGCGCGCGCGTGGTGGATGCCACCACTGAAAGCTTCGTGCTGGAAATGACGGGCAATGCCGACAAGATTGATGCCTTTGTCGCACTGATGCGCCCGATTGGCCTTGCCGAGGTTTCGCGCACCGGTGCGGTCGCCATTGCGCGCGGTCCCAAGGGGATCATGGAATAACGCAGGTGGCGGAAGGCCCAGGCCGGACCAAGGCTTTCGCCTGGGCGCTTTATGATTGGGCCAATAGCGGCTTTCCGACGGTGGTTTCGACCTTCGTCATCGCGGCCTATTTCACGCAAGGCATCGCGCCCGATCCGGTAACCGGCCAGGCGCAATGGGGCTGGATGCAGACGGTGGCGGCCTTCGCCATTGCGCTGCTTTCGCCCTTGTTGGGCGCCATTGCCGATCAGGGGCGGCGGCGGCGTGCGATGCTTGCGATCTGCACGTTGCTAACGGCGAGTTTTACCGCGCTGATCTGGTTCGCGCGGCCCGATCCGGCCGATGCGCTTTACGCGCTGATCTGCATCGGCCTTGCCACCATCGCCTTTGAACTTGGCACGGTCTTCTACAACGCCATGCTGCCCGGCCTGGTGCCGGAAGAACGCATGGGCAGGCTTTCGGGCCTCGCCTGGGGGCTTGGCTATGCGGGCGGGCTCGCCTGCCTCGCTCTCGCGCTGGTGCTGTTCATTCAGCCCAACCCATCCCCCTTTGGCCTTGATCGCGGCGCGGCGGAGCATGTGCGCGCCACGGCACTGCTGGTCGCGGTTTGGATCCTGGTGTTTGGCTGGCCGGTGCTGCTTGCCCTGCCCGATCCCGCTGGGCCGCGCCCTGGGCTGCGAGCGGCCATGCGCGCCGGGCTTGCTGAGACGCTCCATATCCTCCGCAGCCTGCCGCAGCGCCCGGCCATGGCGCGGTTTCTGATCGCGCGGCTGTTTTATACCGATGGCCTCAATACGCTCTTCGCCTTCGGCGCGATTTACGCCGCCGGCGTGCATGGCATGGGGTTCGAGGAAATCCTGTTGTTTGGCATTGCCATGAATGTCACAGCGGGGCTGGGTGCCGCGGGCTTCGGGCTGATCGAGGATCGGCTCGGCGCCAAAACCACGATCCTGGTCGCGCTTGGCGCCATGATTCTGCTGGGCAGTTTCCTGCTGCTGAGCAACGACAAGACCCTGTTCTGGGCGCTGGCCTTGGCGCTTGGGCTCTTCATGGGGCCGGCGCAGGCGGCATCGCGCACCCTGATGGCGCATATGGCCCCGCCCGAGGAAGTGACGGCGCATTTCGGGCTTTTCGCGCTTTCCGGGCGCATCACGGGCTTTCTGGGGCCGGCGGCGGTGGCGCTGGCGACACAGCTCTCCGGCAGCCAGGCCTGGGGGATTGCGACCGTGATCATCTTCCTCGCGCTTGGTGCCGCCATTTTGGCGCCGGTACGCGTGCAGCGGCATGGCTAAAACGCCCCGCCTTCTGCCATAGTCCCGCCGCGGAGGCGTGCGAACACCCATTCATGGCAGAGGATAATTCTGAGGCCGCCTGGGCGGCGCTGAAGGCTTTGGCGGCTCATCCGGATGCTGCGGCCATTCGCCCGCTTTTCGCCGCCGATCCAGATCGTTTCGCACGGTTTTCGCGCCAGGCCGGCGATATCCTGCTTGATTTTTCCAAAACCGCGCTGTCGGATGAGGTGCTTGCGGCTTTGCTTGCCCTTGCCGAAGCGCGTGATGTCGCAGGCTTCCGCACGCGGCTTTTCGCCGGCGCGGCGGTGAATGAAACGGAAGGCCGCGCCGCGCTGCATATGGCGCTGCGCGCCGCGCCCGAAGATGAATTCCGTGCCGGTACTGAAGATGTCATGCCTGAAGTGCTCACGGTGCGCGCGCGCATGGAAGCCTTCACGCGCGCGGTACATGAAGGACGCATCCTGACGGCCAAAGGTGAAGGCTTCACCGATGTGCTGAATATCGGCATTGGCGGGTCTGATCTTGGCCCGGCCATGGTGGCGCGTGCTTTATGGACGCCGGACGCACCGCTGCGCGGGCATTATCTGGCGAATGTGGATGGCCATGCCTGGGCGGAAATACAGGCAAGGCTCGATCCCGCGCGCACGCTGGTGCTGGTCGCGTCCAAAACCTTCACTACCCAAGAAACCATGACGAATGCGGCCCTGGCACGCGATTGGCTGCGCGCCGCGTTGGGCGAGGCTGGTGCTTCCCAGCACATGGCCGCACTTTCCACCAATCTTGCCGCGACCAGCGCTTTCGGGATTTTGCCTGAGCGTGTCTTCGGTTTTCGCGATTGGGTCGGTGGGCGGTTTTCGCTTTGGAGTGCGATTGGGCTGTCACTGGCGCTGACGCTTGGCTGGGATGCTTTCGCGCGCTTGCTGGCTGGTGCGCGCGTGATGGATCAGCATTTCCGCAATGCGCCATTTGGCGAAAACCTGCCGGTGCTGCTGGCTTTGGTGGAAGCCTGGCATGTGAATGGGTTGGGTTATCCAAGCCGTGCCGTGCTGCCTTATGATGAGCGCCTTGCCCGCTTTCCGGCACATTTGCAGCAATTGGAAATGGAAAGCCTTGGCAAACGTGTGGCGCTTTCGGGCGCTGCCTTGCACCGTGCCGCCGGCCCCGTCGTGTTTGGCGAACCTGGCACCAATGCGCAGCATTCCTTCATGCAATTGCTGCATCAGGGCACCACGCCCGTGCCGGTGGATTTCATTCTGGCGGCACGGCCGGATCACGCGCATGCCGATAGCCATCGCAAACTTCTTGCCAATGGTCTCGCGCAAGCCGAAGCGCTGCTGATGGGCAAGGATGCTGCCGCCGTGACTGCCGAAATGCGCAAGGCCGGCGCAGCGGAGGCCGAGATCACACACCTTTTGCCGCATCGCGTCTTCCCCGGTGATCGGCCAAGTGTCACCATGCTGCTGCCGCAACTTGATGCATTTACCCTTGGCCAATTGGTTGCCCTTTATGAACACAAGGTAGCGGTGCTCGGCGCGCTTTGGGGCATCAATCCCTTTGATCAATGGGGGGTCGAGCTTGGCAAGCAATTGGCCAACGTCATCCTGCCGGAACTCAGCGCCGGCGCGCCGCAAAGGCCGCATGATGGGTCAACCGCCGGGCTGATCGGGAAGATCGCAACGCTGTGGCCGGAAGGGCGCGCATGACCGCGCCTTACATCCAAGCACTCGCCCGCAATGGTGCGCATCGCTTCAGCAAGCAGCCAGCGCAAAGCCTAACACTTCTGACAGGGCTTGGCGTGGATGGCGATGCGCATGCTGGTGTTACGGTAAAGCATCGCTCCCGCGTCGCACGCGATCCATCACAGCCCAATCTGCGCCAGCTTCATTTGCTGCATGCGGAAATCTTCGAAGAACTCGCGCCCCAGGGTTTTGCGCTCAAGCCCGGCGATATTGGGGAGAATGTGACGACGCGCGGGCTTGATCTACTCGGGCTTGGCACCGGCACGCGACTTTGCCTGGGGACCGAGGCGATTATTGAAATCACCGGGCTGCGCAATCCCTGCGCCCAGCTTGATCATTTCCGCCCCGGTCTGATGGCGGCCATGCTCGGGCGCGACGCCGCGGGCGGGCTGATCCGCAAATCGGGCGTCATGGCGATTGTGCTGCAAGGTGGTGTGCTGCGCATGGGTGATCCCATCATCATCCTGCCGCCTGCCGGGCCACATCGCCCCTTGCAGCCGGTCTGAGCGCGCGCAAAAAAATGCGCCCCGGCGGGCAGGCCAGGGCGCATCAACGAAGACAGGGCCGGGTGAGTTGGGGGCAGGTCTGACCCTGTTCCGATGTCCTCCATGATGGTTGGCAAATATTGCTGGCAAAAGATGATAGGCGTGGCAGAGTGAAACGAAGAGCAACGGGCACCGCCCCGGATACATTCCGCAACATCGGCTGATGCATGGCGGCACAAAGGCACTAATGTAACAGGACATGGAAAACGCACCGCATATCCTGATCGTTGATGATGATCGCGAAATCCGCGATCTCCTGTCCCGCTTCCTGGAAAAGCAGGGCCTGCGCGTGAGTGCCGCACGCGATGCCCGTGAAGCCCGCAAGCTATGGCCGCTTGGGCGCTATCATCTTGTGGTGCTGGACCTGATGATGCCGGGCGAACCGGGGCTTGATTTCGCCCGCTGGCTGCGCACGCAATCCGATGTGCCCATCGTGATTCTGACTGCGATGGGTGAGGAGACGGATCGCATCGTGGGGCTGGAACTCGGCGCCGATGATTATCTGGCCAAGCCCTTCAACCCGCGCGAATTGCTGGCACGCATTCGTGCCGTGCTGCGCCGCGCCTCTGGCGATGGCACTGCGGCCAAGGAACCGCCCGCGAAGCTGATCAAGTTTTCCGGCTGGACTCTGGAACCCACGCGTCGGAGATTGCTTAATCCCGATGGGGTGGAGGTACCCCTGACCGGAGGGGAATATGAATTGCTGCTGGTGCTGCTGGATCGGCCCAATCGGGTGCTGACGCGCGATATGCTGATGGATTTGCTGCGCGGCCGGCAGGCCGGGCCCTATGATCGCGCCATTGATGTCGCGGTATCGCGGCTGCGCCGACGCCTGGAAGATGATGGCCGCAACCCCGCCTTGATCAAAACCGTGCGCGGTGGCGGCTACGTGCTGGCCACCACGGTGGATCGTGGCTGAAGCCACCCCTGCCGCCGCCCCCGTGCGGCGGCGCTGGTGGCCTGGCAGCTTGGGCGGTCGCACGGCGGTCGCCCTGATTGTCGCCCTGATGCTGGTGCAGGCGGCGGGGCTCACCATCCATGCCTTGGATCGCGTGGACCTTCAGCGTTTTGTGCAGGCGCGCGAAATCGCTGGCCGCAGCCTGGGCGCCTGGCGCGCGGCGGTGCTCTCGGCGCCGGATCGGCGCGCGCAAATCATCGCCGATCTTGATCTTCCCGAAGGGCTGACGGTGGATTTGGATCTGGCGCCGATTGTGCGCGTGGGCGCGCCACCCGTATCGCCGCAAATCCTGCGGCTGTTTCGCCTGGATCTGCTCGCTTCTGGCCCGCCAAGGCTGCGCCCGCGCGAAATCCGCATTGCGGAATTGGGCTCGGCCGGCTTTGCCGCATCGCTCCGCTTGCCGGACGGGCCTTGGCTTAACCTCCGTGCCTCACTGCCGCCGCCGCGGCCTTGGCATTCGGATACCTTCCTCGCGGCGTTTTTCGGCATGACGCTGGCGGCGGTTTTGCTGATCCTGTGGGCGGTGGCGCGGCTGATGCGCCCCGTGCGGCTTTTGGCGGAGGCGGCGAATAGGCTCGGGCGCGATGTGAATGCGCCGCCCCTGCCCGAAAACGGCCCGACCGAGGTTGCCACCGCAGCCCGCGCCTTCAATGAAATGGCCGCGCGTATCCGGCTTTTTGTGGCGGATCGTACGCAAATGCTGGCCGCCATCGGCCATGATCTCCGCACCCCGATCACGCGGCTGAAACTGCGCGCGGAATTCATGGATGATGATGAACAGCGCCGCAAAATGCTCGCTGATTTGGATGAGATGGAAGCGATGATCGGCGCCACGCTTGCCTTTGCGCGGGATGATGCCGCAACGGAACCGGCAACGCAGATGGATATCGCGGCGCTTTGCCGCACCGTGGCGGATGAGGCGAGTGACGCGCACCCCGATCGGGCGGAAAAGATCAGCTATGATGGGCCGGAAAAGCTTGTCATCCGCGCCAAGCCCCTGGCGCTTAAGCGCGCCATCGCCAATCTGGTCGCCAATGCGCTGAATTATGGCGGCGCGGCCCAACTTACACTCGCGCAAGAAACTCCCAACCAGGTGCGCCTGACCATCGCCGATGAAGGCCCCGGCATTCCCGAGGAAGAGCTGGAGGCAGTATTCACCCCCTTCCGCCGCCTGGAAGCCAGCCGCAATCGCGAAACCGGCGGCACCGGGCTTGGGCTGACCATCGCGCGCAATATCCTGCGCGGCCATGGCGGCGATGTGGTGCTGCAGAACCGGCCAGAGGGCGGCTTGATCGCGGTGGCAAACCTGCCGGTTTGAGCATTTTCAAGCCAAGCGGCATTGCTTGGCCCGAGAACACGATCAATAGCGCAAGGTGATGGCAAGCTTGGTGATATGCCCTGTGGCAACACTAAATTTATTGGCGTCGAAGCTCGGAACTGATAGTCGCGGCATCACATTATTGCTGACGCCAACACCTTCGGTGGGCATGCCGAGAAAATTCGTATCGGCCCGCCCATTGCCATTGGTGTCATGCACCACCGCCATGGCGTAGGTACCCGGCGGCACGTTATCAAAGATGCAAAGCGCCGCGCCGGCTGCCGGTGTCACGCGCAGAATTCTGACGCTGGGCTTGTCCGATTCCAGCGGAAATCCAGCCGCTGAGGAGAATAATGCGCAACCCACCATACCTTGCGCATTCGAAACGCCAGAGACCGCGGCTTCAATCCTGCCACCGGATGAGGCGGATGCCGTCGCAGCAATGCCGATCAAGGCGCAGGCAAGCAGCAGTGAGATATGGTGCGGGGTTGTCATGGGGACGCTTCCTTTCTTGTTGTTAATCATTGATTTCTGGCGCCTTGCTTCAGCATCGTAGCGCTTAGCAAGGCCGTGAACGCCCGCGGGGAAAGCCGGTTCATCTGCGCGGAAAACCAATTCATGCTTCCTGCAATGCTGGACGGACCGGAAGCATCGAGTGCCTTCAGGCACGCCCTCACTGCTGCTTCAATCGTCATCGGGTTTCGGAAAATCGATGTCCGGCGCACATCAGCGCCCATGGCATTGATGAAAGGTGTCTCGACCGGGCCTGGGCAAACCGCCGCAACACGCAAGCCACGATCGCGATATTCAGCCCATAGGGCTTCCGAAAAGGACAGGACAAATGCCTTTGTCGCGCCATAGCTGCTCATGAACGGGGTGGGCTGAAACGCGGCCGTTGAAGCGATATTTATTATGGTGCCTTTTCGAAACAATAACTCGGGCACGAATAGCCGCGTCAATTCCGCCAGCGCGATGATGTTGAGCTGCAAGGTTTGGCTCAGACGCTCCATGGGCTCGGCTTCGAAGGGGCCGTAATAGCCGGTGCCGGCATTATTGATCAGCGTATCAACCGGCAGGTCCAAGCCGCGAACCGCCGTATGCAGCTTTTGGGCGGCGCCAGCTTCCGTAAGGTCCATCGGCAGCACATGCGCAATGCCGCCAGCTTGCCTGAGGCGCGCAGCCAGTTCGTCCAGCCGCGGCGCGGATCGTGCCACCAGCACCACCTGCACCCCCCGCGCCGCCAGTGCTTCCGCCAAGGCAGCCCCAATACCTGATGAGGCACCTGTGATGACCGCCACTTGTCGTTTCATGGGTGCTCCTTTCCGTTTGTGCGCACAGGGGTTTCGAGATGAACGGCATCAAAGCCCGATGCCGCGCGCCATCAGGGCGGCGAAGATCGGCAGGGCGAGCAGAAGCCCCGCCTGAAGCAGGACCCAGCGGCGCATCGTTGCGATTTCAATGGCTGGCGGTGCGCTGCCTTCCGCCCGCGCCAAACGGCGCCAGCGGATGAAGGTCATGGTTGGCCGGATGGAAATCAGCCCAATCACGAGGAATAGCCCGAGCTTCAGCCAAAAAACTGGGTTTTCCAGGTAAAAACCGCTGCCCCGCGCGCCCCAAAAAACCCGCGCAAGCCCGAAGCTGAGCGCTGCCACAGCGCTCAGGCCATAAACGAGATCAATGCTGGGCAAGATTTCTGCCCCGTGACCGCCGGTCCGCAGGGATAGCACGGCAAGCTCCGCAGCCAGGCAGCCGACCAGTATCAGGATGCCCAGATGGTGCAGTACCGCCAGCAGCAGATCGAGCGTGAGAGGCATGGGTAATCTCGTCTCCCGAAAGCAAACTCAACAAATGTGTGCATCGTATACATTTGAGTAACTCATATGAGTGGACATTGTCAACATTAAAATTTAAGAAGCACCCTGGCGGATCGAAGAATGAAAAAACCCTATCATCACGGGAATTTACGGGCAGCCCTGTTGGAAGCAGCGCGCGCGCGCCTCACCGAAGGGGCTGAGGCGACGCTGAGCCTGCGGGATCTGGCCGGGCGTGTTGGCGTCAGCGTGAATGCCACCTATCGCCATTTCGAAAGCAAGGAAGCCTTGCTCATGGAATTGGCCGCAGAGGGCTTTGACGCCTTGCGCGCGCATATGCTTGGGGCCGTGGCGGAACTTGGCAGCGCTGAAACCATCGAAAGGCTGCGCGCCACCGGAGAGGCCTATGTCCATTTCGCGCAGCATGACCCGGCCCTTTTCCAACTCATGTTCGGGCGGGAAGGACGCTTCGCGGAATATGAGCGCTTCCGCCAAGCCGCCGCTGCGGCCTTTGCCGTGGTGGTTGGATGCGTCGCTGCGGTTCAGCAGGTGGCGATGGATGACCCCAGCGCGACCAAGGCGGCCATAGCGGCCTGGTCCCTGGTGCATGGTTTCGCGATTTTGAGCCTTGGCGGCTATCTGGAAGCGTTGCCCGAAGCCCTTCGCCCCAATGTGCGAGAGGTTGTGAAAATGCTGGAAGTAAGTCTGGCCTGAGCGACAAAAACTGGCTTATGCCACCACGCGCCGGTCAAATACGTCACCCGCCCAATAACCGCTTCAACTTCAACACCGCACTATCGGGCGTGGTCAGCACGGGCTTGCCGGTGGCTTGCTCCACCAGGGATTTGGCACGCGCCAGGCTGAATTGGCCAAGCGCGATGGCATCACAATCTGCCAAATCACGCGCCGCTTCCGCAGCCAGCCGGTCATGCGTTGCCACATCACCCGCATCCAAGGCAGCGAGCGCACCTTCGGCGAGTTTTGGCACCACGGTAATGCCCGGCGGGAATTCAGGGATCATGGATGGGATGGTGCCGGCGAAGGTCACCAAAAGCCCGATGCGCTTGCCCTTGGTAATGGCTTCTTCAATCATCGCCTCATTCGGTTTCAGCACCGGCATCGGCGCCAGATCACGCGCGCAGGCTTCAATGCAGGGGCCGAAGGCGGAACAGGTGAACAGGATACCATCCGCCCCGGTGCCAGCCGCATAGCGCGCCAGGGTCAAGAACCGTTCGGTCATGCGCGGCGTGAGTTTGCCCTCCCGCGCCAGATCGGCGGAAAGGCTGTCATCCAGCAAATTCATCAGAATCTGGCCGGGCCAAAGCCGCGCGAAGGCGGCTTCAATTGGCGGTGGCGAATGGCGCAGCGCATGGATCAGGGCAAGGCGCATGGAAAACCCTCTCGAGGAAAATCAGGCCGTCGCGGGCTGGGCGCGCGGGCCGTCACGCACGGGGATATGGATCACGGCGGCGAAGACCGCGGCCAGAATGCCAATCACCCACATCAGATCATAAGACCCGGTGCGGTCGAAGATAATCCCGCCCAGGAAGGCACCGGTGAAGCCGCCAATCTGATGGCTGACAAAGACCATGCCGAAAATCGTCGCCAGCCACCGCAAGCCCCAATTACGCGCGCATAGCGCAAGGCTTGGCGGCACAGTGGAAAGCCAGAGCAGGCCCATGAGGGCCGAGAAGATCATCACATTCAAAGCGGTTTTTTCGGCCAGCAAGAACACCGCCATCAGCACGGCGCGGGCTGCGAAAATACCCACCAGCAATTCGCGCCGCTTCCAGCGTTGTGAAAGCTCGCCCGCTGCGAGCGAACCGATAATGTTGAACAGCCCAATCATGGAAATGGCGCCAGCACCGACATAAAGCGGCAGGCCACAGCTATGCACAAAACCGGGCAGATGCACGGTCAGGAAAGAAACATGCAGCCCGCAAACAAAATTGCCGGAAGACAGATACCAAAAGCTCGGGTCACGCAAAGCGCGCCCCATGGCGGAACGCGCGGTTTCATTATCCACCGCCGCACCCGGCGCCGCCGCGGCCGGCTGATCCCTGAGCGGCAGGGCAAGCGGGATCATGAACAGCGTCGCAATCGCCATGGCGAATAGCGCGCCCTGCCAGCCAAAGCCCTGAATGGCGAAGCCCGCCAGCGGCACCACCAGAAACTGCCCAGCCGAGGAGCCCGCCGTGCCAAGCCCTGTTGCGCGCCCGCGCATTTCCGGCGGCAGCATGCGCGTGAGGCTCGCGATAATGGTCGGCATGCCCGCGGCCGAGACCGCCATGCCCATGATGAAGCCGGCAAAGAAGGTGAAGGGCAGCACGGAATCCGACAGCGCCATGCCCAATATGCCGATGCAGTAAAGCACGGCACCGCCCATCACCACGCGCCGGCCACCGAAGCGATCCGCAAGCTGGCCCATGAAGGGCTGGCTCAGCCCATTGATCAGCACCTGCAGCCCGATGGCAAAGGCGAAATCGCGCGCCGCCCAGCCATGTTCGGCGGTCATGGGCGCCAGGAACAGGCCAAAGGATTGGCGTAAGCCCATGGCCAGCATGGCACCGCAGACCGCGCAGGTGATGACCAGCGCAATGGGAAGGGCCAAGGAACGGGCAGGGGTGGCGGAAGACATTCACCTATAGTGACATTTTGCGCCGCCCCCGCGCAACCCAAGGCTTCGCGGTTGACGGCGCCCCGCGCCCGGGCCTATCTCAGCCCCGTTGGTGGCGGCCATAGCTCAGTTGGTAGAGCGCCAGGTTGTGGTCTTGGATGTCACGGGTTCGAGTCCCGTTGGTCGCCCCAGCTTTCCCCCCTCCCTTCCGGTTTGCGTCTTGCCCCAGTTGCGGCAGGATGGCCGCCTTCATTGGGGGAGTGATCCATGAATATCACCTTGAATGGGCGCGCCGCGCTTATCACCGGCGGCTCAAAGGGTCTGGGGCTTGCCATGGCCAAGATGTTCGCTGAATCGGGCGGGCATGTCGCCATTGTCGCGCGCGGGGCGGAAAGCCTGGCCAAGGCGGAGGCCGAAATCCGCGCCGCCGCGCCTGCCGCCAAGGTCGCCACCATTGCCGCCGATATCCGCACGGCTGAGGGCTGCGAAGCTGCCTATGCGGCGGCGGTGAAAGGGCTCGGTCAGGTGGATATCCTGATCAATAATGCCGGCACATCCCAGCGCGGCGGCTTTCTGGAGGTATCGGATGCGCTTTGGCAGGATGATCTGGACCTGAAGCTTTTCGCGGCCATCCGGCTTTGCCGGCTTGCCCTGCCCGCGATGCGGGACCGCAAATGGGGGCGCATCATCAATGTGCTGAATATCGGCGCCAAGGCCCCCTTGGCGGGGTCCACGCCAACCTCCGTGTCGCGCGCTGCCGGCATGGCGCTCACCAAGGCCATGGCGAGCGAATTCGCCCCACATAACGTGCTGGTGAATGCCATGCTGGTCGGCATTATCGAAAGCGACCAATGGGTGCGCCGGCATGCCGCCGAACAGCGCAACATCACCTGGGAAGATTGGAAGGCCGAACAGGGCAAGGCCGTGCCGCTGGGCCGGATCGGCAAGGCCGAGGAATTTGCTGCGCTAGCGCTGCTGCTGGCGAGCGAACAGGGCGGCTTTATCAGCGGCACCGCGATCAATGTGGATGGCGGCAAGAGCCCGGTGGTCTGACCGGCGCTGAGCGTACCATGCGCCAAGCCGGCAGGGCTGGCTTGGTGCGAATTTTCTCCCGCATTTCCCTTCGATTGATAGTTTCCACGCCGGATAAGCCGCCTCAGCCCTGGTTTGACGCGGCGCCATTTTGTCCTAGACGTCCCGCGAACAGACGGAGGCTTTCATGGCGCAGGATTTGACGGTTGGCATTGCGGGGCTTGGCGCGATTGGGCTCCATCTGGCGCGCGCGCTCGATAGGGGCGTGCCAGGGCTGAAACTTGCCGCCGCTTCGGCGCGGGATCACGCCAAGGCCAGCGCCAATGTGGCGGATTTCAAAAACCCGCCGCGCATCGTCTCCAACGCCGAACTCGCTGCCTGCGATATCGTGGTGGAAGCCGCACCGGCTTCGGTTTTTGAGGAAATCGCCACTGCCGCGATTGAAGCGGGGCGGATTTTCGTGCCGTCCTCAGTCGGTGCGCTGCTGCCGCGCATGCATCTGGTGGAACGGGCGCGGGCCAAGGGTGCGCGCATCATTGTGCCCACCGGCGCCCTGCTTGGCCTTGATGCCGTGCGCGCCGCGGCTGAGGGTGATGTGGAAAGTGTCACCATCGAAACCCGCAAGCCCCCGCGTGGCCTGGCCGGGGCGCCTTATCTTGAAAAGAACAGGATTGATGTCGGCGCCATCACCAGCGCGACCCGCGTCTTCAAGGGCAATGCCTTCGATGCCGCACAGGGCTTCCCCGCCAATGTGAATGTCGCGGCTGCACTTGCCTTGGCCGGCATTGGGCCGGAACGCACCATGGTTGAAATCTGGGCCGACCCCGCGGTGACCCGCAACACCCATACCATCCGGGTAGAAGCCTCCACCGTCAGGCTCACCATGACGATTGAAAACGTGCCTTCCGAGGAAAACCCCCGCACCGGCAAGATCACGCCGCTTTCCATCCTGGCTTGCCTCAGGGGCCTCACTTCCACGCTCAAGGTCGGCAGCTGACAGGCGGGGCACCCCCTTGCCCTGAAGCACTATTTCCGCCAGATAGACGCCGCTTCCGGGCCGTGCCCGGGGGTAATCCGCACGCGGCGCACCCTTCCTGATCAGGCAGGGTCCGGTCCCCCTCACCGGGGAAGGCGCCGCGGAGGCTGAACCGGACCAACATGGAAGGAGATCGCTCATGGCGATGCCCGTCGTTTCTCTGCGTGCCCTGCTCGAAGCCGGGGTGCATTTTGGCCACCATACGCGCCGCTGGAATCCCCGCATGGCGCCCTACATCTTCGGCGTGCGCAACCAGGTGCATATCCTGGATCTGCAGCAAACCGTGCCGATGATGGACCGCGCGCTGCGCGCCGTGCGTGACACCGTCGCTGGCGGTGGCCGCGTGCTGTTCGTTGGCACCAAGAAGGCCGCTGCCGATTACGTGGCGGAAGCCGCGACGCGCTGCGGCCAGTATTATGTGAACCATCGCTGGCTTGGCGGCATGCTCACGAATTGGAAGACCATCACCGGTTCCATCAAGCGTCTGCGCCAGATGGATGAACGCCTGTCGGGCGACACGGCGGGTCTCACCAAGAAGGAAGTGCTGATGCTTTCGCGCGAGAAGGAAAAGCTCGACCGCGCTTTGGGCGGCATCAAGGAAATGGGCGGCCTGCCCGATATCATCTTCGTCATTGACACCATCAAGGAAAAGCTCGCGATTGAGGAAGCCAATAAGCTTGGCATTCCGGTGATTGCGGTGGTTGATTCCAATGCCGATCCGGCCGGCGTGACCTTCCCGATCCCCGGCAATGATGACGCGATCCGCGCCATCACGCTCTATTGCGACATGATCGCGGGCGCGGTGCTGGATGGCATTTCGGCGGAAATGCAGGCCTCTGGCGTTGACCTTGGCGCGGTTGAGGAATTGCCGGAAGAAGCGCTGCCGGAAGTCGCAGCAGAAGTCGCGGCGCCGGTTGAAGGCGCCGAGGCGCCGGCCCAGGCCTGATCCTTCCGGGGCCGCCTTTGGGTGGCCCCTTTTCCTTCACTCATCCAGCAAATGGGGATGAACAATGGCTGAAATTACAGCGGGCATGGTGCGCGACCTGCGTGAACGCACCGGCGCGGGCATGATGGATTGCAAGAAGGCGCTGGTCGAAAATGGTGGCGATATGGAAGCCGCCATTGATTGGCTGCGCAAGAAGGGCCTTTCGGCGGCGGCCAAGAAATCCGGCCGTGTTGCGGCGGAAGGGCTTGTCGGCGTTGCCTCGGCCCCTGGTGTCGCCGCCATGGTGGAAGTGAATGCCGAGACGGATTTCGTCGCGCGCAATGAAACCTTCCAGCATTTCGTGGAAACGGTGGCTGAATTGGTGCTGACGGTCGGCGATGACATCGAAGCGCTGAAGAATGCCACCTGGCCGGGTGCCGTGGACCTGGTGGAAGAAACCACGGTGCGCAAGACGGTGGCGGATCAGCTCACCTCCCTGATCGCGACGATTGGGGAGAATATGTCCATCCGTCGCGCCAAGCGCTTCCAGGTCGCGGAAGGTACGGTTGCGACCTATATGCACTCCGCCGTGAAGCCGGGCCTTGGCAAGATTGGCGTGCTGGTGGCGCTTGAAGGCGCTTCCGAACAGGCGGTGATGGAAACGCTTGGCCGGCAGATTGGCATGCATGTCGCCGCCGCCCGTCCGGAAGCGGTGGATATTTCCGCCGTTGATCCATCCTCCCTCGCCCGCGAACGCGATGTGCTCGCCGATCAGGCGCGCGCATCAGGCAAGCCCGAGGCGATCATTGAAAAAATGGTCGAAGGCCGCATCCGCAAATACTACGAAGAAGTGGTGCTGCTGGAGCAGGTTTGGGTGCATGATGGCGAAAGCCGCGTGAAGGAAGTGGTGAAGAAGGCGGGCGTGAAGCTTGCCGGCTTTGCTCGCTTCCATTTGGGCGAAGGCATTGAAAAGCAGCAGGGCGATTTCGCCGCCGAAGTGGCCGCTGCTGCCGGCAAGGCCTGAACTGATTAAGGGGGGTAGCCTCGGCGCCCCCCTACTGCCTTATTGCCGCCCTTGCGGGCTTGTCCTTATGGTGGCGACCGCAACCTCAACCCGAGTCGAGACAAAGCCCCCATGAGCCAGAACCCGGCCTATAAGCGCGTCATGCTCAAGGTCTCCGGTGAGGCCCTGATGGGGGATCGGGATTACGGGCTGGATAACGCCACCTGCCGGCGCATCGCCGAAGATGTGCGGGGCGTGGTGGATCTGGGGGTGCAGGTCTGTCTGGTGATCGGTGGCGGCAACATCTTTCGCGGCATTTCCGGCGCGGCTTCCGGCATGGATCGCGCCCAGGCGGACAGCATCGGCATGCTGGCGACTGTGATGAATGCGCTCGCCATGCAAAACGCGCTTGAGAAAATCGGCGTGCAGACGCGCGTGCAAAGCGCGATCCCGATGGCAAGCCTTTGTGAACCCTTCATCCGTCGCCGTGCGGAACGGCACATGGAAAAGGGCCGCGTGGTGATTTTCGCCGCCGGCACGGGCAATCCGTTCTTCACCACCGATACCGCGGCGGCCTTGCGTGCGGCCGAGATGGGCTGCGATGCGCTGCTGAAGGGCACGCAGGTGGATGGCGTCTATTCCGCCGATCCGCGCAAGAAGCCCAATGCGGAACGCTACACGACGCTCACCTATCTCGATATGCTGGCACGTGACTTGGCCGTGATGGATGCGGCGGCGATCAGCCTTGCGCGCGAAAACAAGCTGCCCATCATTGTCTTCAATATCCATGAACCAGGCGCCTTCACCGCCGTCATGAAGGGCGAAGGCAAATTCACCACCGTGGTGGAACAGGCGCCGTAACCCAGGGGGAAGGGCAATATGCCGACTGATGTAAAGGCCCTGAAACAGGATCTGACGCGCCGCATGGAAGGCGCGATGGAAACCCTGAAGAAGGAATTCTCTGGCCTGCGCACGGGCCGCGCCAGCCCTGCACTGTTGGAACCGGTGCGGGTGGATGCCTATGGCAGTGTCTCGCCGCTCAATCAGGTGGCCAATATTTCGGTGGCGGGGCCTGGCTTGCTTGCCGTGCAGGTCTGGGACAAGGCGCTGACCAAGGCGGTCGAAAGCGCCATTCGGGAAGCCAATCTTGGCCTCAATCCGCAGGCGGAAGGCCAGGTCATTCGCGTGCCGCTGCCGCCGCTTACCACCGAACGGCGCAATGAATTGGCCAAGGCCGCCGCGCGCTATGCCGAACAGGCGCGCGTTGCCGTGCGCGGTGTCAGGCGCGATGGCATGGAACAGATCAAGGCCGCCGGCAAGAAATCCGAACTCGGCGAAGATGAAGTGAAGCGCGCCGAGGAAGAAGTGCAGAAGCTGACCGACCAATTCGTCAAGCAGATTGACGCGGCCTTGGTCGAAAAGGACAAGGATATCCGGACGGTCTGAGAGCCGATCGTCGGAACAGGGACGGAGAGTGCGCTTGCGCAAGCGGATGGGGCCTGAACGCGCGGGGGGATGCAGCGCATGAGTGCTGCAAGCGATCCGCGTCCCGCCCCGGGCGCGCCCCAGGCGCCACCAGCGCATGTCGCCATCATCATGGATGGCAATCGCCGCTGGGCGGAATCGCGCGGCGTGCCGGTAGCGCTGGGCCATCGCGCCGGCGCTGAGGCTGCGCGCCGCGCGGTGCAGGCGGCGGCTGAGGCCGGCATTGGCTGGCTCACGCTTTTCGCCTTTTCCAGTGAGAATTGGCGCCGGCCGGTCGAGGAAGTCTCCGCGCTATCGGGGTTGCTCCGGCTTTACCTCCGCAATGAAGTGGCGGGGCTGGCGCGCGATGGCGTTAAGCTGACCGTGATTGGCGATCACAGCCGCTTTGGTGATGACGTCTCCCATATGGTGGCGGAGGCGGAGAAGGCGACGGCAGCGGGCACCAGGCTCAATCTGGTCATGGCGCTGTCTTACGGTGCGCGGGATGAGATCCTGGCCGCGACCCAAGCGGTGGCGCGGGCTGCCCAGGCCGGGACGCTCGACCCCGACAAGCTGACCGAGGCGCAATTTGGCGGGTTTCTGCAAACCGCGGGCATGCCCGATCCGGATCTGATCATCCGCACCTCGGGCGAACAGCGGCTGTCGAATTTCCTGCTCTGGCAGGCGGCCTATGCCGAATTCGTTTTTCTGGATGTGCTGTGGCCGGATTTCGCGGCTGCGGATTTGCAAGGCGCGGTCGCTGAATATCATCGGCGCGAACGCCGCTATGGGCTGCGCGCCTGACGTGACGGAAGCCACAACATCCAAGCCGGAAGGCGGTGCCCCGCGCCCCTGGCGCGATCTGGGCCTGAGGGGCGCTTCGGCGGCGGTGCTGATCCCAATCGCGGTCTTTGGCATCTGGTCCGGCGGCGTGGTCTGGGATGTGCTGGTGGGGGTGGCCGTTGTGCTGCTCTCCTGGGAATGGGCGCGGTTTTGCAAGATTTCCATCTGGCGCTGGCCCGGGCTGCTGATGCCGGCGATCAGCCTCGTGGTCATGCTGCTGGCTGCCTTCGGGCCGCCTCTGGCCGCCCTTGGGCTTTTGGCGGTGGGGACGCTGGTCCTGTTTCTGCTGCAACGCCAGGGCGATATCTGGCCGGCGGCTGGGCTTTTCTACATTGGTCTTGTGGGGTTTTCGCTGGTGCTGCTGCGTGGCGAGGATCATGCCGGGCTGCTCAATACGCTGTTTTTGGTGCTGATCGTCTGGGCATCGGATACCGGGGCCTATATGGCGGGCCGCGCCTTGGGCGGGCCGAAGCTGGCGCCGGCGATCTCACCGGGCAAGACCTGGTCGGGGGCGGCGGGCGGCTTGATTGCCGCAACGCTGATCGGCACCGGGGCGGCCGCGCTGCTTGCACCGGGGGGGGCTTCACGCGCGGCGGCAATCGCGGCCATGCTGGGGGTGATGTCTCAGGCAGGTGATCTTCTGGAAAGCGCCATCAAGCGTCGCTTCGGGTTGAAGGATAGCTCATCGCTTATCCCCGGCCATGGCGGCATGCTGGATCGGCTGGATGGCGTGATGGCGGCAGCGCCCATGGCGACCGCGCTTGCCTTGCTGGCCGGGCGGGGCATGCCGCTATGGCATTGAACCAGCGGCCGGGACCGCGCCGCGTCACGGTGCTGGGCAGCACGGGGTCGGTTGGGAAAAGCACGGTTTCCCTGCTGGAAGCCGCCGCCGAGGATACCTTTGATGTCGTGGCCCTGGTGGCCGGGCGGGATTGGCAGGGCTTGGCTGCCCAGGCGCGGCGGCTCAGGGCGCGGCATGCGGTGCTGGCGGATGCCTCGCAATATCAGGCGCTCAAGGAAGCCCTGGCTGGCACGGGGACCGAGGTGGCTGCCGGGCCGGAGGCCGTGGTGGCCGTGGCCGGGCTGCCCGCCGATTGGACCATGGCCGCCATTGTGGGCGCGGCCGGGCTGCCGGCCACCATGGCCGCCCTTGCGCGCGGTGGCATTATGGCGATTGCCAATAAGGAAAGCCTAGTCTGCGCCGGGGAACCCGTTTTGGCCGCCGCGCGGGCCGGGGGTGCCACGATCCTGCCCGTGGATAGCGAACACAACGCCATTTTCCAGGCGCTGGATATGCGTGACCCCTCGGCCATTGCGAAAATCATCCTGACCGCTTCCGGCGGGCCGTGCCGGACCATGACGCTTGGCGAAATGGCCGCCGTCACCCCTGAAGTCGCGGTGCGCCACCCTGTCTGGTCCATGGGGGCCAAGATCAGCGTCGATTCCGCCACCATGTTCAACAAGGGGCTGGAATTGATCGAAGCGGCGCGGCTTTTCCCGGTGCCGGAAGCGCGGATTGAGGTGCTGGTCCATCCGCAATCCACCGTGCATGGGCTGGTGCAATACACCGATGGGTCAGTGCTGGCGCAGCTTGGCACGCCTGATATGCGCACGCCGATTGCCCATGCGCTCGCCTGGCCAGCGCGCATGGCGGCTTCCGTCCCGCCGCTGGATCTGATCGCGCTTGGCAAGTTGGAGTTTTTCGCGCCTGACCCGGTGCGCTTCCCGGCCCTCAGGCTTTCCCGCGAAGCGCTTTGCGCGGGCGGGGGCGCGCCCACCATCCTGAATGCAGCGAATGAGATCGCGGTCGGGCTCTTCCTTGAAAAACGGCTCCGCTTTCTCGATATCGCGGCAGTGGTGGAAGAAACGCTCTCACGCCTTGGCGCGCCAGAGGCCGCGGACCTGCCCGCCATTATGGCGCATGATGCGGCAGCGCGGTCCGAAGCGGGGCTGATCGCCGCAAAACGCGCCGCGCTGGCCTGACCTCGCGCTTTTTTTAGGAGCCTCTCTCTTGGAATTGCTACCCGAACCCTTCCGCAGCATCGCCGCCTTTGTGGTCGTGCTTGGGGTGCTGATTTTCATCCATGAGCTTGGCCATTACCTGGCCGCACGCTGGCGCGGCGTCCATGTTGAGCGTTTTTCCGTGGGCTTTGGCCGCGCCATCTATACCTGGACCGACAAGCGCGGCTGCGAATGGCGGATCGGCTGGCTGCCGCTCGGCGGCTATGTGAAAATGCATGGCATGGAGGATTTGGGCGAGGCCGGACCGGAACAGGCCGCTGGCTTCCGCCCTGGTGAGACCTTCCATGAAAAACCCGTGGGCGACCGCGCGCTGGTGGTGGCGGCAGGTCCCTTCTTCAATTTTGCGCTCGCGATTCTGCTTTTCGCCGCATTGTTCGTGGTGGTGGGTCGCCCTTCTCCAGTGCCAACCGTGGGCAATGTGGTTGAGGCTTCAGCCGCAGCCCGCGCCGGGTTGGCACCCGGGGATCGCATCATCGCCATGGATGGCCAACCGGTTGAACGGTTTGAGGCGCTGCAGCGCTATGTCCAAGCGCGGGCGGGTCAGGCCATTGAAGTGCTGGTGGCGCGCGGCGATTCCCAGATCAAGGTGATCGCAACCCCCCTGCCCCGGCCTTCCGATGGGCTCGGCATGCTGGGCATTACCGCCGGGCCGCCGGTTTTCGAAAGGCTTGATCCTTTCAGCGCTGCCTGGGCGGGCGTGACGCATACGCTGGACATCACCTGGCAGACGCTGGTTGGCGTCTGGCAAATGATCTCCGGCACCCGCGGGGCTGAGGATCTGGGCGGGCCTTTGCGGATTGCGCAAATGTCTGGGCAGGTCGCGCATATGGGGCTTTCGGCCTTCATCACCTTTCCCGCGCTGCTTTCGGTGAACCTTGCCCTGATCAATCTTTTCCCCATCCCGATTCTGGATGGTGGGCATTTGCTGTTCTATGCGGCTGAGGCGATCAGGGGCCGGCCCTTGCCCCTGAAGGCGCGGGAATATGGCTTCCGCGCCGGCTTTGCCCTGTTGATTTGCCTCATGATTTTCGCGACCTGGAATGATCTGGCCCAGCTTGGCGTGGTGCGTTGGGTGAGCGGCTTGCTCGGTTAGCGCCCAAGGCGCGGCATGGGCAGCGCGGCGAGGTCTTTGCCCTGAGATGGGTTTGGCGCGATCCGTTGCGGCGGATCGCAAGAAGCCTCGCTTTGGGGGTGGCGAGGGGGGCGCGGCTCGGCTAGGTAAGAGCGCCTTCTTGAGAGAGATGCCGAATCCGTGAAGCAGCTACGCGCTCTTTTAGCCCTTTTCGCTTTTCTGGCGCTGGCCATGCCGGCCGCCGCGCAGGATCCCGGCCGTGGTGGCGGGCGTATTGCGGCCGTGGATGTGCGCGGCACGCAGCGCATCGATCCCGATACGGTGCGGAGCTACATGCTGGTGCAGGTTGGCGATGTTGCGGAACAGGACCGGATTGACCGCAGCCTGCGCGCGCTTTTCGCGACCGGGCTGTTTCGTGATGTGACCATCCGCACTGAAGGTGCCCGCGTGGTCGTGGATGTGGTGGAAAACCCCCTAGTCAATCGCGTGGTGTTTGAAGGCAATCGGCGCATCTCAAGCGAAATCCTGCGCAGCATCGTGCTGACGCAACCGCGCAGCGTCTTCACCCCCGCTGCCGTGCAGACGGACAGGCAGCGCATCCTTGAAGTCTATGCGCGACGCGGGCGTTTTCGTGCCACTGTTGAGCCCAAGATTGTAGAGCTTGACCAGAACCGCGTTGATCTGGTGTTTGAAATCGTCGAAGGCGATCCGGCGCTGGTCGCACGTGTCACTTTTGTCGGCAATAATGCCTTTTCTGAAGCCCGGCTTAGGGATGTGATTTCCACCCAGGAACAGGCATGGTTCCGCCTGCTGTCTTCCAGCGATATCTATGATCCTGAACGATTGGTCTTTGACCGCGAATTGCTGCGCCGCTTCTATCTGCGCCAGGGCTTTGCGGATGTTCAGATTACCGGGTCTTCCGGCGAATTGAGCCCGGACCGCAGCGCGTTCTTCGTGACCTTCACCATTGAGGAAGGCCAGCGCTATCGCATCGGCCGGGTTGAGGTCATCAACGAGATCCCGCGCATCAATATGGAGGGCCTGCGCCGCGAAGTCGAAATCGCGAGTGGCGATTGGTATGATGGCGATGCGGTGGAACGTGGCGCGACCGCGATTGCGGATGCCTTACAGGCACGCAGTGAGCCCTTCATCGAAGTGCAGCCCAGGGTCACGCGCAATCCGGAAACCGCGACGATTGATATTGCCTTTATTGTGCGCGAAGGGCCGCGCGCCTTCGTGGAACGTATCGAAATTTCAGGCAATACGCGCACGGAAGATCGGGTGATCCGGCGTGAATTCCGGCTTGCCGAGGGTGACCCGATGAATGCGCGGCAAATCCGGCGTTCGCGTGATCGCATCCGCTCACTTGGTTATTTCTCAGATGTACAGATCACCAATCAGCCAGGCTCGGGGCCAGAACGGGTCAATCTGATGACCTCGGTCGTGGAACGCGCCACGGGCGAATTCACCTTGGGTGGCGGTTACTCGACAGATGCCGGGTTCTTGCTGGATGTTGGCGTGCGCGAACGCAATATGCTCGGCATGGGGCTTGATGCGAGGATTGGCGGGGTGCTGGCCGAAAAGCGGAGTCAGCTTGATCTTTCGGTCACCGATCCGCAATTTCTGGATCGCAACCTTGCCGCTGGGGCGGATGCCTTCCTGATCAATCGTGACTTGCGCTTTGTGACCGGCTATCGCGAAAGGCGCGCAGGCTTTGCACTGCGGACGGGCTATGAAATCAATGATCGGCTGCGGCAGAACTGGTCCTATGCGCTGATTGATCGTGACATCTTTGACATCAACCAATTCGCATCGCGCTTCATTCAGGAACAGGCCGGCCGAACGCTGCTGTCTCAGGTTTCCACCACCGTCACCTATGACATGCGCGATAGCCGAATTGAACCTCGTTCAGGTTGGGTTGTTCGCGTGGGCGGCGATTACGCGGGTATTGGCGGTGATGTCGAATATTTCCGCACCAGGGCCGATGGGCAGTATTATATCCCCTTCGAACGCTGGTTCAATGATCCGGATTTCGTGCTTGTACTGGCGGCGGGCGGCGGCATCTTGAGCCCGCTTGGCGACAAGGATGACCGTATCGTTGACCGCTTCTTCCTGGGTGGCGAAAACCTCCGTGGCTTCCGCCTGGGCGGCGCTGGCCCGCAAGATACCTCAACAGGGGATTCGCTTGGTGGTCAGATACTCTGGACCAGCTCAGCCGAAATGCGCTTCCCGCTGCCGCTGCCAAGTGAGCTCGGCCTTATTGGTCGCGCTTTTGTGGATGTGGGTTCGCTGTCCGGCATTCCGGACAGTTACTTTGACCAGACCAAATATCCTGGTGCGAAGCCGGTGGATGAGGCCGATCCACGGGTCAGCGTTGGGGTTGGCTTTTCCTGGAGAAGCCCGATCGGCCTGATCAACATTGATTTCGGTAGAGCGGTCGTGAAGAAAGACTACGACAAGACTGAGCTTTTCCGCCTTGGCTTTGGCACACGCTTCTGAAACGGGATGATTGCCCCATGATTCGCCTTGTCCTTGCCGCTTTGCTCGCCTTTCCCATGGCCACGGCGGCGCAGAACCAACCCGGCTGGTTCGTGCCCGGCCAACCGCAGGGGCAAGGGCAAGCGCAGCCGCAAGGCCAGCGTCCCGCACAACCCGCCCAGCCGCAGCGCCCCGCGCAACAGGCCCAGCCCCCGGCTGCCTTGCCGCCCGGCACGCCACCGCCTACCGCCGTGATCGGCGTGGTGGATGTGCCGGAAATCCAGCGCGTCTCCACTGCCTTCAACCAGGTGCGCCAGGAAATCGAACGCCGCCGCGCCAAGTTGAATGAGGATGTGCAGAACGAACAGCAGCGCTGGCGCGATGAACAGCAGCGCCTTGGTAATGAACGCGGCGGGCTTTCGCCCGACCAGTTGCGCGCCCGTGAACGTGCATTGCAGGACCAGATTACGGATGGCCAGCGCATCTTCCGTGATCGCGCGCGCGATCTGGAACAATTGGCCCAGCAGGCGCTGCGTGAGATTGAACAGGCACTCGCCATCGTGATCCGGCAGGTGGCCACAAGCCGCAGCATCAATCTGGTGCTGCCAAGGCCCCTGGTCATTTTAAATGATCCGCCTTTTGACATCACGGAAGAAGTGGCGGTGCAGCTCAATCGCATGATCACCAATGTCAATCTCCCACCTGATCCATCCGCCGCACCGCCGCCGCGCCCGGCGACAACGCCTGCCCCCGCGCCGGCGGCGCCACGGCGGAACTGATCACCTTGGCTGCGGATAGCCGCTTTTACGCTTCGGCTGGGCCGGTAACGCTTGGCGCGCTTCGTGCCACGCTTGGGCTTGCGTCCACGGGGGATGACACGCGGCTTTTCAGCGGCGTCGCGCCGTTGCACCTGGCGGGCCAGGATGATGTGGCCTTCATGGAAGGCCGCAAGAACCTGCCCGCGCTGAAAGCCACCAAGGCCGGCGCAGTGGTGATTGAAGAAGCCTTCGCCGAATATGTTCCGGAGGCTTCCGTGCCTCTTGTCACGGCTGCGCCACAGGCTGGTTTCATTCGGATTGCCCGCCTGTTCCATTCCCCGGTGCAACCAAGACCCGGCATCCACCCGAGCGCGGTGATTGCGCCAGATGCCATCATCGGTTCAGGCTGCGAAATTGGCGCCTTTGTTTATATTGGGCCAGGCGCTGAAATCGGCGCGCAGTGCATTCTGGCGCATCACAGCTCTATCGGTGCTGGCTGCAAGCTTGGCGCGCATGGGCGCATCCATGCCCATGCCAGCATGGAATACTGTATCGCAGGTGACCATGTGGTGCTGCACCCGGGCGCGCGCATTGGCAATGAGGGCTTTGGCTTCATCACCACACCTCAGGGCAAGCATGTGACCATGCCGCAGCTTGGCCGGGTGATCATCGGCGATGGTGCTGAGATTGGTGCGGGCAGCTGCATTGATCGCGGCGCGGGCGGTGATACGGTGATCGGGCCTGGCGTGCGCATCGATAATCTGGTGCAAATTGGTCATAATGTGACCATCGGGCGCGGTGCGGTGATTGTTGCGCAGGTGGGCATATCCGGTTCCACCAATATTGGCGATTATGCGGTACTGGCCGGGCAGGCGGGTGTCACGGGACATCTGAATATCGGCGCGCGGGCGCGTGTTGGCGCGCAGGCAGGGGTCATGAACGATGTGCCCGCCGGTACCGATGTTGTGGGCAGCCCCGCCTGGCCCGCCAAGGAAGCCATGCGCGCCTTCGCGCGTCTCAGGCGCCTTGCTTCCACCAAGACGAATGACAAGACAGGGTGATGATCATGTCTGAGGACAAAAATACCCCGAGCGATATCGGTGCTTACGATATCGCCAAGATCATGCATGCGATTCCGCATCGCTACCCTTTCCTGCTCGTGGATCGGGTGGTTGATCTGGTGAAGAATGAAAGCTGCACCGGCATCAAGAACGTCACCATCAACGAGAATTTCTTTCAGGGCCATTTCCCAACCATGCCGGTGATGCCGGGCGTCCTGATCATTGAATGCATGGCGCAGACCGCCGCGGTGCTGGTGGTGGAAACGCTGGGCCCCGATTGGGCCGGCAAGCTCGTGTATTTCATGACCGTGGATAACGCGAAATTCCGCAAGCCCGTGGTGCCGGGCGATCAGATGCGCGTGCATGTGAAAAAGGAACGCCAGCGCGGCAATATCTGGAAATTCTCTGCCGAGGCCAAGGTGGATGGCAAGGTGGTAGCCGAAGCAACCTATGCCGCCATGATCCTGGACCGCTGAGCATGACCGAAATTCACGCGACCGCCGCCGTTTCGCCTTCTGCCAAAATCGGCGCGGGATGCAAGATTGGTCCTGGCTGCGTCATCGGCCCGGATGTGGTGCTGGAAGATGGCGTTGAGCTGATTGCGCATGTGATGGTGGATGGCCATACGCGCCTTGGTGCCGGTGTGAAGGTGTTTCCCTTCGCCACCATCGGCATGGCGCCGCAGGATCTGAAATACAAGAATGAACCCACACGATGCGAGATTGGCGCGCGCACGCAAATCCGCGAACACGCCACCATTCATCGCGGCAGTGTCGGTGGCGATGGCGTGACGCGGGTTGGTGCGGATTGCCTGATCATGGCGGTGGCGCATGTCGCGCATGATTGTCATTTGGGCGATCGCGTCATCCTGGCCAATAACGTCATGCTGGGCGGGCATGTGGAAATCGCCGATACGGTGTTTGTCGGCGGCGGCACCGCCATTCATCAATTCGTGCGCATCGGCCGCCAGGCGGTGATTGGCGGCATGAGCGGGATTGAGGCCGATGTCATCCCCTATGGTTCCGCCATGGGCAATCGCGCGCGGCTGATTGGGCTTAACCTTATCGGCCTCAAGCGGCGCGGCTTTTCGCGCCCTGAAATTCATGCGCTGCGCGCGGCGTATCGGCTGATCTTCCGCGAACCGGGCGTGTTCAATGATCGGCTGGAAGAAGCCCAACAGCGCTTCGCCGATGACAAGAATGTGCAGGAAGTGCTGCATTTCATCCGCAATACCTCTCGCCGTGGGCTCTGCAAGGCAGGGCGCGGGGGCGATGATATGGATGATGAGGGTGAATGAGCGGCCTTCGCCCTTATTCGCATAAGCGCTAAGCGCGATCATGCCGGAACCCCTTGGTGTCATCGCGGGCGGGGGCTCCCTGCCGCTTCGGGTGGTGCAGGCGGCTTCTGCTATCGGGCGGCCGGTGCATGTGGTGGTGCTGGAAGGCCATGGCGATCCGGCGGCCTATGTCGGGCGGTCCCATGTGACGCTCCGCTGGGGCTTGGCTGCGCAAATGCTGTCCTGGCTGAAGCAGCAGGGGGTCCGCGAAGTCGTACTGGCGGGCAATGTGGCGCGGCCTTCGCTGCTCTCGCTCCGCCCCGATGCGGCTTCGATGAAATTGCTCGGGCGGATCGGGCGCGCGGCCTTCAATGGCGATGATTCCATCCTGCGCGCCGTCATGAAGGTTCTGGCGGAAGAAGGGTTTGACGTGGTGGGCGCGCAAGCGCTGCTGGCGGGCTTGCTGCCTGAGGCCGCCTTACTTGCCGGGCCGATGCCGGATGATGTGGCACGCGCCGATATCGCGCGCGGGTTAGCGGTCTGCCATGCGCTCGGCGCCGTGGATGTTGGGCAATCGGTGGTCGTGCAGCAGGGCTTGGTACTGGGTGTTGAGGCCATTGAGGGCACGGATGCGCTGATGCTCCGCGCCGGCGCGCTGAAACGCGAAGGCCCTGCACCCATTCTGGTGAAGGCGTTGAAGCCCGCGCAATCCACGCTCGCGGATTTGCCGACCATTGGCCCGAAAACGGTTGAAAGCGCGCGCTTGGCCGGGCTGCGTGGCTTGGCCTTTCAGGCCAATGGGACCATTCTATTGGACCGCGATGCCACCATTGCGGCGGCCGAGGCAGCGGGCATCTTCCTGCTCGCCTTCAACCCCGCCGAATACAGCCAAGGAGTTTCCACATGAGCCAAGGTCGTTTTCTGCATACCATGCTGCGCGTGGGCAATCTGGAAAAGAGCGTTGATTTCTACACGCGCCTTCTGGGGATGAAGGAATTGCGCCGGCGCGATGTGCCGGATGGCAAATATACGCTGGTCTTCGTGGGCTATGCCGGGGAGGAAACCGGTGCTGGTGTGATCGAACTCACCTATAATTACGGCGTCGAGAAATACGAACTCGGCTCGGCCTTCGGGCATTTGGCGATTGGCGTGCCGAATGTGACCGCCACTTGCGATCAGCTGCGCTCGGAAGGCGTCAAGATCACGCGTGAACCGGGTCCGGTGAAATTCGGCACCACCGTGATTGCCTTCATTGAAGATCCGGATGGCTACAAGATTGAACTGATCGAACGCGCCTGATCAAACAGAAAAACCGCGCGGGGTGCATCCCGCGCGGTTTCTGTTTGGCGCAATAGTGCGGTTATCAGTTGATCCGCTCGCCATGCAGGGCGACATCAAGGCCCTCACGTTCTTCTTCCTCGGTCACGCGCAGGCCGATGATGACATCTGTGACCTTGAGCAGGATCCAGGTGGCGATGGCGGTGAAGACCATGGTGGCGGCAACCGCGATCACCTGCTTGATGAATTGCTCCATCCCGCCCGACAGGCCTTCCGGCGCTGCCGCGGTGGCGGAAAGCGGACCATAGGCCAGGAAGCCCACCAGCAAGGCGCCGACAATGCCGCAAACGCCATGCACGCCAAAGGCATCCAGGCTGTCATCATATTTGAGCGCACGCTTCAGCGCCGTGGCACCCCAGTAACCGGCAACGCCAGCAACCAGGCCGATGATCAGCGCGCTGCCCGGGAGCACGAAGCCCGCCGCCGGCGTAATGGCCACCAGGCCCGATACCGCACCGGAAATCGCGCCCAGGACGGAAGGCTTGCCCTTGCCGATCCATTCCGCCGCCAGCCAGGACAGCACCGCCGCTGCCGCTGCGATTTGCGTCACCAGCATGGCCATGCCCGCACGACCGCCAGAGGACCCAAGCGCAGAACCGGCATTGAAGCCGAACCAACCCACCCACAGCAGCGCGGCACCAATCACCGCAAAGCCGAGGTTGTAGGGCGAGAGGTTGTCCGAACCATAACCAACCCGCTTGCCGAGCACGATGGCGGCGACAAGCCCGGCCACGCCGGCATTGATATGCACCACCGTACCGCCCGCGAAATCCAGCGCGCCGAGCGAGAAGATCCAGCCATTTGGATGCCAAACCCAATGCGCGACCGGCGCATAGACCAGAAGGGTCCACATCCCAATAAAGACCAGCAGCGCGGAAAACTTCATGCGATCCGCCACCGCGCCCGTGATCAGCGCCGCGGTGATTACCGCGAAGGTCATCTGGAAGGTCAGGAAGATCGATTCTGGAATCGTTGTGGCCACCGCCGCATCACCTGACCCCAGCGTAAAGGGCTTGTCCCAATTCTCAGCCAAGCCGCCCAGGAAGAAGCGAGAGAAATCGCCGATCCAGGCATTGCCCTCACCAAAGGCGAGGCTATAGCCGGCAATCATCCACAGCACAGAAACCAGCGCACAAATGGAAAAGGACTGCATCATGGTGGCGAGCACATTCTTCTTGCGCACCATGCCGGCATAGAAAAGCGCGACACCAGGTACTGTCATCATCAGCACGATCGCGGTGCTGATCAGCATCCAGGCGGCATCACCAGTATCCACCTTCGCCTCATCGCCAGCGAAGGCAGGCGCGGCGGCCAGGCCAAGAAAAGCCGCGGCCATCCCGCAGCGAGCAAGGAACCTCATGGGTTTTCCCTTCTTGTCAAATGTTGCGAAATTCGGGCTCACAGCGCGGATTCATCCGTCTCACCGGTGCGGATGCGCAAAGCGCGTTCCACATCCATGACGAAAATCTTGCCATCGCCGATCTTGCCGGTGCGCGCCGTGGTGGCGATGGCTTCCACCACCGCATCCACCATCTCAGCCGGCACGGCCACTTCGATTTTCACCTTGGGCAGGAAGCTCACATGATATTCCGCGCCGCGGTAGATTTCGGTCTGGCCCTTCTGCCGGCCAAAGCCTTTCACTTCAGTCACCGTCAGACCCTGCACGCCAAGCGGGGTCAGCGCCTCTCGCACTTCGTCGAGCTTGAAGGGCTTGATGACAGCCATAACGAGTTTCATCGCGCTTTCCGTTCCTCTCTCTGGGCGGGAACCGACGCCCGCATGGGGAAACGGGTTTCCAAATCCTGTGCCAGCCTGAGGGGGCGAAAATGCGCTGTATTTGGGCGGTCAGTGCAGGTTTTTCGCCAACAAAAACGCCATATGCCCGATTTTTAATCATGTCCTGGGTGCGCGTTTTAGCACTTGGTGCCCCCCGCCAGCCCCGGTAGACTGCACCCATGATCGCTTCCCAGGATGTTGATGTTTGTGTGGTGGGTGCTGGCCCCGTTGGCGCCACCTTGGCTGCGCGCTTGGCTGGCGCAGGGGTCAGAACCGCGGTGGTTGATGCCGCCCCCCTGCCGCCCATGGAGATGCCGGCCTTCGACGGCCGCGCCTATGCCATTGCGCTGACCTCCAAGCGGCTGCTGGAAGCGGCCGGTGTTTGGGAAAGGCTGCCCGTGGACCCCTGCCCCATCCTAGGCATCCGCGTGGCCGATGGCAGGCCGGGTGAGGCCCCCTCCCCGCTATCGCTCCATTTTGATCATGCGGCGCTGGGCGATGATCCCTTTGGCTGGATGGTCGAAGCGCGGTCGCTCCGCATCGCACTCAATGCGCATTTGCCGCAATTGGCCAATCTTGCCGTGCATGCCCCTGCGAAGGCCGAGGTCATGCGGGATGCGGAAGGCGCCACCATCACGCTTTCAACCGGCGCCAGCTTCCGCGCCCGGCTGGTGGTGGGCGCCGAGGGGCGCAATAGCCCGCTTAGGGCCTCTGCCGGCATCCTGGTTTCCCGGCTGGATTATCATTGCATGGGCATTGTCGGGTCCATCGCGCATGAAAAACCGCACCGCAACATGGCGCTCGAGCAATTCCTGCCCCATGGCCCCTTCGCGCAATTGCCCATGCCGCCGCTGCCAGACCACCCCCATGTCAGCGCGATTGTCTGGACCGACAAGACCGCCATCGCTGAACGGTGCCTTGCCATGGATGATGCAGCTTACGGTCGGGAAATCGCGCGGCGCTTGGGCGGGCATTTGGGCTCCGTGAAGCCGATTGGCCGACGCTGGTCCTATCCGCTTTCCGCCATGCATGCCGCGCGCTACGTGGATACGCGCATGGCGCTGGTGGGGGATGCGGCGCATGGCATTCACCCGATTGCCGGCCAGGGGCTCAATCTTGGCTTTCGCGATGTGGATGCTTTGGCCGAATTGGTGATTGAGGCGGTGGCGCGTGGTGATGATCCAGGCAGCGCCGCGCTGCTGGCGCGCTATCAGGCAAAGCGCCGGCCCGATAGCCTGCTGATGCTGGGTGCCACCCATGCGCTTGAGCGGCTTTTCGCCAATGACATCGCCCCCATCCGCATCGCGCGACGGCTTGGCATTGCTGCGGTGGACCGCATGCCGCGGCTCAAGAATTTCTTCGCGCGGCAAGCCATGGGGATGAATTCATCTGCGGGGGCGCTGATCGGGAGGTAAAAAACCGCTTCATTCCACAAGCGATTGACGCACCCGCCCGCAAGCCGCAATCCTGTTCCGAACACTGGAAGAAAGGGTGATTTCGATGGACATGAACCGCCGGGCCTTGCTGCTGACCTCCGCCGCCTTGGCCGCCAATGTCGTGGCACCTGAAGCCGCTTTTGCGCAGGAACAGCCGCGCCGGGGCGGCATCATGACGGTGCATTTCCCAACCGAACAACGCATCCTGAACCCGAGCCTGCAGGCTTCCACCGGCGTTTACATCGTGGGTGGCAAAATCCAGGAACCGCTGGTGGATCTGGATGCCGCCGGCAATCCCGCGCCTTGCCTGGCCGAATCCTGGGAAGCGACGCCGGATGGCAAGACCATCACCTTCAAGCTCCGTCAGGGCGTCACCTGGCATGATGGGCGGCCCTTCACCTCGGCGGATGTGCAATTCACCGCCATGGAGATGTGGAAGAAGATCCTGAATTACGGCACGACACTGCAATTGTTCCTGGATGCGGTGGACACGCCAGACGTGCATACTGCGGTCTTCCGCTACAGCCGCCCCATGCCGCTGAACCTGCTGCTGCGCGCCCTGCCTGATCTTGGCTATGTTTCCGCGAAGCACATTTATGAAGGCGCGGATATTCGCCAGAACCCGGCCAATACGGCGCCGATGGGCACCGGGCCCTTCCGTTTTGTGCAATATGAACGCGGGCAATTCATCATCGCCGATCGCAATCCGAATTACTGGCGCAACAATCTGCCCTATCTGGACCGCGTTGTCTGGCGTGTGGTGTCGGACCGTTCGGCGGCGGCGGCACAAATGGAGTCCGGGCAATTGCTGTTCAGCCCCTTCTCGGCGCTTTCCATTGCCGATTTCACGCGGCTTGGGCGTGACCCGCGCTTTGAAGTCACCACACGCGGCAATGAAGGCAATGCGCGGACGAATACGCTGGAATTCAATTTCCGCAACCCGATCCTGGCCGATATCCGCGTCCGCCGCGCCATTGCGCATGCGCTGGATATTCCCTTCTTCATTGAAAACTTCCTGGGCCCCTTTGCCAAGGTTGGCACGGGGCCGATCCCCACCACCTCACCCGATTTCTATCCAGCGAATATGCCGCAATACCCCTTCAACCGCGCCCAGGCGAACCGCCTGCTGGATGAAGCCGGGCATCGGCGCGGCGCCGGTGGCGTGCGCTTCAACCTGCGCCTGACGCCTGCCCCTTGGGGTGAGGATATCGCGCTATGGTCCACCTTCATCCAGCAATCATTGAATGAGGTCGGCATCCGCGTTGAAATCGTGCGCCTGGATGCGGCAGGGTTCCTCCGCACTGTCTATAATGACTGGAATTTCGATCTGGCGACCGGCTGGCACCAGTACCGCAATGACCCGGCGGTTTCCACCACGGTTTGGTATCGTTCCGGCCAGCCGCGCGGCGCACCCTGGACCAATCAATGGGGTTGGACGGATGAGGAAACGGACCGCGTAATTGACGCCGCCGCGACCGAATTGGACCCCGCACGGCGCAAGGCGCTTTATGCCGATTTCGTTCGCCGGGTGAATACGGAATTGCCGCTTTGGATGCCGATCGAACAGATTTTTGTTTCGGTCATCAATCGGCGCCTGCGCAATCATTCCAATACGCCGCGCTGGGCGTCTTCATCCTGGCACGATCTCTGGCTCGCTTCCTGACGCGCGCCTGATTTCTGATGCGGGTATTGAGCCTCGCTGCCCGGAGATTGGCAGCGTCCTTGCCGACGCTGCTGATCATTCTGGCCGGCATGTTCCTGCTGCTGCAATTGGCGCCGGGCGACACGGTGGATGCGCTGATTGCGCAGATGGGTGGCGGTGGCGATGCCGCGCTGGCCGAGGAACTGCGCCGCTTCTACGGGCTTGATCTTTCCATCCCGGCGCAGCTTGGCAATTATTTGTGGCGCTTGATCCGCTTCGATCTTGGCTTTTCGGCGATTTACGGCAAGCCCGTTGCGACCGTGATTTTTGAACGCCTGCCCGCGACCCTTGCGCTGATGACCGCTGCCCTTTCCTTCGCGTTTTTCGTGGGCCTGGTGTTGGGCGTGATAGCCGCGAAGCGCGTCAATGGCTGGCCTGATACGGTGATTTCCACGCTTGGCCTGATTTTTTACGCCACCCCTTCCTTCTGGTTCGGGCTGATGGCGATTGTGTTCTTTTCCGTCCATCTGCAATGGCTGCCCGCCGGCGGGTTTGAGGATATCGCCTCGAGCCTTACGGGCTTTGCGCGGCTGCGCGACATTGCCGCGCATCTGGTTCTGCCGACGCTCACACTTGGGCTGATCTTTCTGGCGATTTATCTCCGCATCATGCGCGCTTCCATGCTGGAAGTCCTCACGCTTGATTTCGTGCGCACAGCGCGCGCCAAGGGCTTGGATGAAACCCGCGTGATGCTGCGCCATGTGCTGCGCAACGCCATGCTGCCCATGGTGACGCTGATCGGCCTGCAAGCCGGCACCATGCTGGGTGGTTCCGTCGTGGTGGAAAGCGTATTCTCTCTGCCGGGGCTTGGGCGGCTTGCCTATGAAGCGGTGGTGCAGCGGGATTTGAACACGCTGCTCGGCATCGTGTTCATCTCCGCCCTTTTGGTTATTGCGGTGAATTTCCTGGTGGATTTGCTTTATGCGCGGCTGGATCCGCGCATCGGCACCGGGGGCGCGCCCTGATGGCCGCGCTCAAGCGTTTTGCCCTGGCCTATTTGCGCAACCCGGCGGCGGGTATTGGGCTGTTGCTGCTGATTGCCATTATCATCATGGCGCTGACCGCGGATTGGTTCTTTCCACGCGACCCGCTGGCACTCGCTGGTCGGCCGCTGCAATGGCCAGGCGCCAATCCGCGCTTCCCGCTGGGCACCGATAATTCCGGGCGCGATATCGCGGCGCAAATTTTTCACGGCGCGCGGGTTTCGTTGCTGATTGGCCTGGTCGCGACTTCCATCGCGGTTGCGATTGGCATCGTGATCGGCGCACTCGCGGGTTATTACGGCGGGGTCGTGGATGATGTGCTGATGCGGCTGACGGAGGCGTTTCAGACGCTGCCCAATTTCCTGTTGCTGCTGGTGCTGGTTTCGATCTTCGGGTCGGAACTCACCACCGTCGTCGTCGCCATCGGTGTGGTTTCCTGGCCGGCCACGGCGCGGCTGACGCGGGCGGAATTCCTGACGCTGCGCAATCGCGAATTCGTCCAGGCCTGTCGCGGGCTTGGCATGGGGGATGGGCAGATCATTTTCCGCGAAATCCTGCCCAATGCGCTGCCGCCCGTCATTGTCTATGCCAGCGTTGTCATGGCGGTGGCGATATTGCTGGAAAGCGCTTTGGCGTTTCTCAGGCTATCCGATCCCAATGTCGCATCCTGGGGCAATCTGATCGGGCTTGGGCGCGATGTGCTGCGTGTGCAATGGTATGTCTCGGCCATTCCGGGCATTGCGATATTGCTGACGGTGCTGGCGGTTTCCCTGGTTGGGCAGGGCTTGAATGATGCTTTGAACCCAAGGCTCAAGGGCCGATGAGCGCGGTACTTTCCCTGAAAGACTTGACAGTCGCCCTGCCGCGCGGCGCGGATCGGCCTGAGGCTTTGCGCCAGGTCTCGCTTGAATTGAAAGCAGGCGAAATCCTCTGCGTGGTCGGTGAAAGCGGTTCCGGCAAATCCATGATGGCGAGTGCCATCATGCGCCTGCTGCCTGGCAATGTGCGCATCACGGGTGGTACCATCCAGTTTGAAGGCAAGGACCTTGCCAGCGCGGATGAGGCGACCATGCGCGCGCTACGTGGTGCCCGCATTGCCATGGTGTTCCAGGAACCCATGACCGCGCTCAATCCACTGCGCAGCATTGGCGATCAGATCGCCGAGATGTTTCGTATCCATACAAGCCTCAGTACAAGCGAGATCGAAGCCCGCGTCCTGGCACTGCTGGACGAAGTGCGCATCCCGCACCCGGCGGAAGCCGCGCGCGCCTTCCCGCATGAGCTTTCCGGCGGGCAGCGCCAGCGCGCCATGATTGCCATGGCCTTGGCGCTTGATCCTGTGGTGCTGATTGCCGATGAACCGACCACGGCCCTGGATGTCACCACCCAGGCGCAAATCCTGGCGCTGATCCGCGATTTGCAGCGCCGCAAGGGCACCGCGGTGCTGTTCATTACGCATGATTTCGGCGTGGTGGCGGAAATCGCCGATCGCGTTGCGGTCATGCAGCATGGGCTTTTGATGGAACAGGGGCCGGCGCGCGATGTGCTGCATGCACCCCAGCATGACTATACCAAGGCGCTGATCGCTGCCGTGCCACCGCTGAAAGCGCCCGCCGCGCGGCCAATTTCCAGCGAGCCCATCCTGGTGCTGCAAGGCGTGCAAAAAACCTATCGCAGCGGTGGATTATTCGGACGCAAGCGGCGCGAAACCCATGCGGTGCGGGATGTGACACTTTCCCTACCCAAGGGCGGCACGCTTGGCGTGGTGGGCGAGTCAGGTTCCGGCAAATCCACCCTCGCGCGTTGTATCACACGACTGGTGCGCGCCGATGGCGGCAGCATTCGGCTCGATGGGGTTGATCTGCTGCATTTGCCAAAGCGTGAGGCGCGGCAGGCGGCGCGGCGCGTCCAGATGGTGTTTCAGGACCCCTATGCCTCGCTCAATCCACGTCGGCGCGCGGGGGAATTGGTGGCGCAAGGCCCAATGATCCATGGCATGGCGCGCGATGTGGCCATGGCGAAAGCGCGCGAATTATTCAGCCTGGTTGGGCTTGATCCGGCAGCGACCGAGCGCTTCCCGCATGAATTTTCCGGCGGGCAGCGCCAGCGCATTGGGCTCGCGCGCGCATTGGCAATGGAACCCGAAGTACTGGTCGCGGATGAACCGGTCTCCGCACTTGATGTATCGGTGCAGGCGCAGGTTCTGAAGCTGCTCGCGGATTTGCGCGCAAGACTTGGGCTTTCCATTGTTTTCATCACGCATGATTTGCGCGTGGCAGCGCAGGTTTGTGATCTGGTCGCGGTGATGAAGGATGGTGAGGTCGTGGAACACGGCCCCATCGCGCAGGTGTTTGAAGCGCCGCGCCATGCCTATACGCAAGCCTTGCTCGCTTCCGTGCCCGGGCGCGGTTTTGGGGCCTGATCAGGCGGCTCGCCGCGAATCCCGCCACATCACAACCCCCACCACCAGCGCCGGCAGGCCACAAAGGATAAAGCCAATGCCATGGCTGTTCGTCACAGCGAGCTGCGCCGCATAGATCACAGGCAGGATAAAGGCACCGACCTGACCGAAGGATAGCACGCCACCGGTCGCCGCACCGCGCATGCCGGGCGGCGCAAGCCGCGCTGCCTCAGACAGCAGCACGCCATGCCAGGACATTGCCGTGGCGCTCATGCCTGTTGCGATAGTGGCAATCAGCAGCGGGTGCCAATCCGCGGCATATAGGCTCATCAATACGGCACTCGCCGCCATGCCGAGCGACAGCCCCGCCATGACGCGGCGCGGCGAAACGCGGCCGCTGCCAAGCCAGCCCCAGAAAATGCGCATCGGCACGGCGATCACCATGGCAATGGCAAACATCAGGCCTGCGGTTGCCAGATCATAATTCAGCGCCGTCAGATACAGCACGTAATAGCTGGTGAAGGCCGTTTGCAGCCCGTTGAAGGCAAAGCAGGCCATGGACAATTCGCGCAAATCCTTGGATTTCAACACCGCCGCCAGCGTGGTGCGAAAATCCGAAAAATGAAAGCTGCGGCTTGGTACGCGATCAGAATCAAACTCGCCGCGCAGCGGTTCCAGCATCACGGCAAACAGGAAGCAGGCGCCCGCCGTTACCAATAATGCGCCGCTCCAGCCGAAGTGACCTGTCATGTACGGCCCAAGCAGCCCCGCCAGCAAAAGCCCTGCCGGCACTGCCGTTTGCTTGATGGAAAACACCAAGGGCGCCTGCTTGGGCGGAGAATAGCGCCCAAGAAGATGCGAACTCGCGGGTGTGGAGGTTGCCGCGCCACCGCCGCCGATGATCGCCGAGATCAGAAAGAACACCAAAGGCCCCGCCGCCGCCAAGGCCATACCCAACGCCAAAAACACCAGCGCAACCTGACTCATCCGCAGCGCGCCATAGCGGATGATGAAACTGCCACAGCCAAGCTGGAACACCAGCGAAGCCAGCGCCGCCGCACCGACATAAACGCCGACCAAGGCAGGGTCTATGTGCAAATCCTCGATAATGGCGGGGGCGATGACCAGCGGCAGGGTGCGACCAATGGAAGCAAAGGTCTGCTGCACAAACATGGCCCCAAGGGCCAGGTACAGAAGCTTCTTGGCCGTATCGGCAATCATGCGCGCAACATCACCCCGTCAAGCGCAACAACCCTAAGCGCGTTTTGCCCCGAACGAAAGATCAGCCCTCATCCTCGGCATAGGGGTTGCGCGGGGATCGCAATTGCAGCCGGATCGGCACGCCGGGCATGGTGAAATGATCGCGGAAGGAATTGACCAGATAGCGCCGATAATCCTCCGGCAGCACATCGGCGCGCGTGCCGAAAATCACCAGCGTCGGCGGGCGCGCCTTCGGCATGGTCGCGTAGCGGAGCTTGATCCGCTTGCCATCCACCAAAGGCGGTTGATGCCGCGCGAGTGCGGCTTCGAACCAACGATTGACCTCTCCGGTTGGGATGCGGCGATTCCAGAGCGCATAGGCCGCGCGCACTGCGGGCATCAGCTTATCCACCCCGCGCCCGGTCGCCGCCGAAAGCGGCACCACCGTAACCCCCTTGGATTGCGCGAGTGATGTCATCAGCGCGTCTTCCACGCGCCTGCGCGCTGCATTGCGATCTTCCACCGCATCCCATTTATTGAGCGCGATCACCAAGGCGCGGCCTTCACGTTCCGCGAGCCGCGCAATGCGCAAATCCTGTTCATCCATGCCAAGCAGCGCATCCAGCACCAGCACCACGACTTCCGCTTCCTTGAGCGCAGCAAGGGTGGAGGCGACCGACATCTGCTCAAGCGTTTCCTGCACGCGCGCCTTTTTGCGCATGCCAGCCGTATCCACCAGCCGCACCTCACCGCCCGTCGCATCGCGCCATTGCACGGCCACCGCATCGCGCGTCAGGCCGGGTTCGGGGCCGGTGATCATGCGGTCTTCACCAAGCAGCGCATTCAGCAGCGTTGACTTGCCCGCATTGGGGCGACCGACAATCGCGAGGCGCAGCGGGCGTTCAGCCTCGGCCTCCGCCTCATCTTCCGGTGCGGGGCCAAGGCGTGCGGCGATTTCATCATGCAGATTGCCGAAGCCATCGCCATGTTCGGCGCTGACCGGCACGGGATCGCCGAGCCCCAATTCAAAGGCTTCCATGGCGGCTGTGGTGCCGGCGCGGCCTTCTGCCTTATTCGCGACAACGAGCACCGGCACGCGGGTGCGCCTGAGCCAAGCCGCAAAGGCGCGATCCGCCGGCGTGATGCCCGCGCGCGCATCCATGACGAAAAGCGCGAGCGAGGCATTGCGCAAAGCGGCCTCAGAACTCGCGCGCATGCGGCCCGGCACGGTATCGGGCGGCGCTTCCTCAAGCCCGGCGGTGTCCACCAGGGTCACGTCGCGCCCGGCGATGCGCGCGGTCACTTCCTTGCGGTCTCGCGTGACGCCCGGCGTGTCATGCACCAAGGCGATGCGCCGCTGCGCCAGCCGATTGAACAGGGTGGATTTGCCGACATTGGGCCGGCCCAGAATGACAATGACAGGCTGCATGAAGGGCCGTGCGTCAGCCTTCGCCCGCAAAGGCAATGAGGCTGCCATCATCGGTCGCCAGGATCAGCCGCCCGCCCACCACTATCATGGGCTGCGACAGTGCACCCGGCAGGCGTTGGCGGCCCAGGACATCGCCAGTGGAAGGATCAAGTGACACAAGCTCCGCCAGGCTGGTGCCAACGAAAAGCCGCCCCCCGGCAAGCAGCGGAGAGGAGAGCTGCACCATCGGCTGCGCCCGATTACCCTGCGCCGGCGGACGCAGAGAAACCGCCCAACGCGCCATCCCCGTTTCGCGCTGCAGCGCCGCGACCTCCCCCGCATCGGTCACGCCAAATATCCATTCGCCCGCGGCCCAGGGCATTTCCGTGCCACCGAATTCGCGTTCCCAAATGCGCCGCCCGGCGCGCAGATCAATCGAAAGCCCGATCCCGCCCATGCCAATGGCAATCACGCTATTGCCGGAAATCACCGGCGCAGCGCGCACACTGCCCACATCGGCAAGGCTCGTGCCCCCGGCCGCGGCAAGGCTGTCGCTCCAGATCACGCGGCCATCATTGGCGCGAAAGGCCAGGATTTCGCCGGAAGGAAAACCCGCCACCACCGTATCCCCCACAATGGCAGGCGGGGGCAGGCCAAGCGGTATGGTTGCAATCGCCTGGGCGCGGTAGCGCCACAATACCTTGCCATCCTCAGCCGAAAGCGCGACCAGCGTGCTTTCCAGGGTGGTGACGAAAATCCGGCCATTGGCAAAGGAAGCCGCGCCGCGCATGGGGGCCTGCAAACGCACCCGCCATTTCACCGCACCATCGGCAGCGGACAGGGCCAGCACCTCAGACAGCACAGTGGTGACAAAAACCGTATCACCTTCCACGATCACGCCAACGCCGCCGCCATCGCCGCGTTCATTTTCCGGGCGGGTATCAACCCGCCAGCGCCGCGCGCCATTGGCGATATCGAAGGCGGAAACAAAGCCATCCGCATCGCCCATGAAAACGCGATCCGCATTGGCAACCGGGCCGGTAACCACACGGCGGCGGAAGGAAGTGCCCGTGCCATAGCCGGCGGACCAGGCCTGCCGCAGCGTCGCCCCCAGCGCCATATGCCCGCCCGCATGGCTCGCTGCGCCGCCAAGCTGAGGCCATAGATTGACCGCCTGCTGCGCCGGCAGGGAAATGGAAAGGCCGCGCGCTTCGGCATCCGCTTCCACCGTGCGGTCCGGCAAGGTCATCACCGGCTTGCGTTCACCCGTGACACGCACGCGGCGCTCACCAAAAATACTGTCCAGCGTCTCGCAGCCCGCCAGCAGCCCCACCGAGCCCAGCAGCCAGGCGCGCCGAGAGATATCCCGCCCCGTCATCCTTCAAGCCCCATGGCAAGCCGTTGCGCCCTTTCGCGGACGCCGCGCGGTGCGGTGACATCGGCGGCAAGCGCCTGAAAGGCTTGGCGCGCTTCGTCCCGCCGGCCGGCGCGCAGCGCAATCAGCCCGGCCACTTCCCGTGCCGAGGCATTCCAGGCCGATTCGGGCCGGGTCAGTGGCGTAATGCGCGCGGCGAGCATGGCAAGGTCCCCCTGATCGAGCGAACGGATCACCCAAAGCAACGACGCCAAATCCCGATAGAGCGGATCGGCGCTGCTATCGGCAGCAATGGCATCATAAAGCCGGAGTGCTTCCGCCAGATCACCCGTTTCGGCCTTCAGCGCCGCGGCGCGCAGCCGCGCCAGATCGCGATAACCGGTGGGCGCGCTGCGGGACGCTTCCTCAAAACGCTGGGCCATGGCGCGAAGGTCCGCGCCCTCAGCCTCGGCGGCGCGATGGGCGGCCATGAAGGCGATGGCGGCTTTCTCTGCTTCCCGCGCTTCATACCAGCGCCAGCTTTGATGGGCACCGATGCCGGCCAGCACAAGGACCAGCACGCCCAAAACCAGGGTCCCATAGCGCTTCCACAGGCGGCGGGCGCGTTCAGCGCGGAGGTCTTCCGCAACCTCATCGAAAATATCGGGCAAGGCGGTCCTCGGGTCAGAAAGGCGATTTGCCGCAGGGCTAAGCCCTTCTGTCGCGGCGGTCAAACGGGGAATTCCGGGCCTCAGGGCCGGCTTGTTAAAGATTTTAGGAAAAAATTTGCAATTCATTAACTTCTATGGGGTCTTGTAGGCCCATGCGGTTCCTTCGCCCCCTTTCCGTCGTTCTTCTGCTATTGGCCGGCTGCGAAAGTGTTGGTGCGCCGGGCGCGCCTTTACTCTCCATTCCGGCGGCGATTGAGGGGGTCTCCCTCGTGACCACCCAGCGCGGGGTGGGCGATAATGTGGTCTCCTTGGTTACTGGCAAGGATTGCTCTTATGTCCGGCTCGCCAAGGGGCAGACCTATTGCGCTTCAGACCCGCCGCCACCGGTGCAGCCCGTTTGCACCCGCAGCCTTGGGCAGGTGGATTGCTGGACCACGCCACCCGTGGCGAGCCCGCCTTACAAGAATGTGCGCGACGGGCCTTATGAATTGAACGCGGAACAGGAACGCAACCGCACGGCGCGCTGGCCGAAGCTGTTCTGATCAGTGCCGCCCGGCGCCTTTCACAGAAACTGCGGCAACCGATAGAAGCGCGCGGCGGTCCGCCAGAATAGATCAGCCTTTTCGTCGGCCGAGGCGCCGGCGGCAATGCGCTTGAAGGCATTCCAGCCGACCGCATAGCCATAGCCGCCCTTATCCACCGGGAAATTGCTTTCGAACATGCAGCGGCTGGTGCCGAATAGTTCAATGCAGCGTTCCATCCAGGGGCGCCAATGCCCTGCCAATTCTTCCGATGATGGCGCAATCGCCCCCGCTTCAAGCCCAAAGCCCGGCAGGCGCATGCCAAGCCCACCCAGCTTCCCCATCACATTCGGGCATTCTGCCAATTCCGCCATATGGCGCGACCAGCTGGCGAAGACCTCCTCACCTTTCCCGGCATAGGGACCGATGCCGAGAATCCCACCGCAATGATCCAGCACGATCGGGATTTCGGGGAAGGCACGCGCCAATGACGCCAGGCGCGGGATTTGGTGGAAATAGATCCAGGCATCAAAGGAAAGCCCATTGCGCCCAAGGGCGGCGAAACCCGCACGAAAGGCTCTGCTCTCCATCATGTCTTCCGCCGGCGTATAGGCCGGGTTCAGCATGGCGGGGTCAGGGTCCCAGGTCGCGATATGGCGAATGCCGCGAAACCTGCCCCCGGCGGCAGCGATATGCGCTTCCAGAACGGGCTGCACCGCATCACCCAGCGTCAGGTCAGCATAGCCCACGATGCCGGCATTGGCGGCGATATCGCCATAGATGCCGCTGGCGAACATGGCCGCGATGCCGGTGACGAATTCCGTCTCCCCCACCGGCTTCAGCGCCTCAGGCCCCGCAGCGCGGTGCATGGACCGCGCCTGCACATAAACCGTTGCCTTGACGTTATGGCCGCTTTGCAGATCGGCGAGGAATTCATCATGCAAATAGCGCCAGCCCGGCCGATCCCAGAGGTGATGATGCGGGTCAATGATCAGCTGCGCGGGGTCCAGAATCTCCTCACGGCGCGCGGCGAGCCAATCCTCACGCACGGGAAGGTAATGCTGCTGCTGGGACATGGCGTGTTCCTGACCGCGTGGCTTTGACCGCATGGGATGGGGCTTTGGCCTGGGCGTCAAGCCTGGGCGAGGCCAGCGGCTTGTTCTATGGTCGCGCCAAGATTTGAGGATCCCGCCATGCTCACCCGAAATGCCAAGGGCGTTTTCGTCATTGCCCCCACCCCCTTCCTGCCCGATGGCGCGCTTGATCTTGCCAGCGCCGATCGCATGACCGATGCCTTTCTGGCCGCGGGGGCCAGTGGCCTGACGCTACTTGGCGTGATGGGTGAAGCGCCGAAGCTTGATCAGGAAGAAGCGATCAGCTTTGTGAAACGCGTGATCAATCGTGTGGCGGGGCGCGTGCCGGTGGTGGTGGGTGCCTCGGCGCCTGGCTTTGCCAGCATGCGCGCCGTGGCGCGCGGCGCGCTTGATCTGGGTGCCGCGGGCATCATGGTGGCGCCGGCGCCGGGCCTGAAGGGCGATGATGCAGTGCTGTCCTACATCATGCAGGCCATGGATGTCGTGGGCGATGCGCCCTTTGTCTTGCAGGATTTCCCGCAACTGACCGGCATTCATATCAGCGCTGCCATGGTGGCGCGCGCCGCTGCCGATCCGCGCCTGGTGATGCTGAAGGCCGAGGACTATCCCGGCCTGGATAAGCTTTCCGCCATCCGCAAGATGGAAAAGGAATGCAAGATGCCGCGCATCAGCATCCTGGGTGGCAATGGAGGCCAATTCCTGCCGGAGGAACTCTCGCGCGGCGCGGATGGCATCATGACCGGCTATGCCTTCCCGGAAATGCTGGCCGAGGTGATTGCGCTGATGGCAGCCGGCAAGCGCGATGCTGCGCAAGACGCGTTTGATGTGCACCTGCCCTTGATCCGCAGTGAATTGCAGCCTGGCCTTGGCCTTGCCATCCGCAAGCATGTGCTGGCGCGGCGCGGCATCATTGCTCATGCGGCCTTGCGCGCCCCCGGCCCCAAGCTTTCGGCGGAAACCACTGCGGAGATCGATTACCTGCTCGCCCGCCTGCAAGCGCGCGGCGGGGCCAAGCTGCCCTGAACACGACGCACCACATCAATTTGCACATGAAGGAGGAAAACCATGCCCAAAATCGCCATCGCCGTTGAATTCAAGATCAAGGAAGGCCAGCACGCGGCCTTTGACGCGATCATCCGCGAACATGCCCGTCTGACGTTGCAAGAAGAACCGGGCTGCGAGCGCTTTGATGTGCTGCAACCGCTCGACAAGGATGGCGCGCATGACAAAAGCCGCGTCATGCTTTGCGAAGTGTATCAGGATCGCGCGGCGGTGGATGCGCACACCAAGAACCCGCGGCTCGCCAAGGTGCGCGATTCCTATGCGCCGCTGATCGAAGGGCGTACGCTGACACTTTGTGAGATGTGAGGTTTAAAGGGCGCTGCCTTATGCAGCGCCCCTCAGTATCACCCCGCCAAAGCCGCCTTCACCGCCGCCAGCGCTTCTGCCGCCTTCGCGGCATCCGGCCCGCCGGCCTGCGCCATATCGGGCCGCCCGCCGCCGCCCTTGCCGCCCACAGCGGCCGAGGCCGCGCGCACCAGCGCCACCGCATCGGCACGGCCCTTGGCGGCTTCCGCCACGGCAACCACGATACTCGCCTTGCCTTCCGCCGTGCTGATCAGCGCCACAACATCAGCGGTGCCACCTTTCAGAATGGCCTCGGCCAGGCCCTTCAAATCACGCGCCGGCACTTCACCAAGATCGCGCAGCGCCACGCGCAGCCCGGCCACTTCCTCAATCTCCGCCCCGCCGCCTCCGGTCGCAAGCTTCTTGCGGAGTTCCGCGACATCGCGTTCCAGCTTGCGCCGTTCTTCGACCAGCGCGGCGATGCGCCCGGCCAATTCGCCCGGCTGCGCCTTCAACACCGCCGCCGCCGCCGTCAGGCTTTCTTCCATTTCATTGATGTAGGCGAGTGCAGCATCACCCGTGACGGCCTCCACACGCCGCACGCCGGCGCTGACCGCGCCTTCGGCGATGATCTTGAACAGGCCGATATCGCCGGTGCGCCGCACATGCGTGCCGCCGCAAAGTTCCAGCGAATAGACGCCATGCTTTTCGGTCGCCGCCGGGTCATGCCCCATGCCGACCACGCGCACTTCCTCGCCATATTTCTCGCCGAATAGCGCCATGGCGCCGGCTTCCACCGCCGCTTCCGGCGTCATCAGCCGCGTGATCACCTCGGCATTCTCGCGAATGCGGGCATTCACCTCGGCTTCCACCCAGGCGAGTTCTTCGGCTTCCATGGGCTTATTGTGGGAAACGTCAAAACGCAGCCGATCCGGCGCATTCAAGCTGCCCTTCTGCGCGACATGCGTGCCAAGCCGCCGGCGCAACGCCTCATGCAGCAAATGCGTCGCGGAATGATGCGCGCGGATATTGGAACGCCGCGCATGATCCACCGTGGCGCTTACCGCCATGCCGGGCTTGGCTTCGCCATGCACAATTTTGCCCAGATGCACAAAAAGATTGCCGAGCTTCTTTTGCGTATCACGGATTTCGATGCGGCAGGCATCGCCCGCGACAATCACGCCCGTATCACCGACCTGGCCACCGCTTTCGGCATAAAATGGCGTCTGATTCAGCAGCACCGCCACTTCCGCACCAACTGCGGCATGGTCCACCACCTTGCCATCCACCACCAGCGCGGTGATCTCACCTTCTGCGACTTCGGTGGAATAGCCAAGAAATTCGCTGGCGCCGATCTTTTCCTGCACATCGAACCAAAGGCTTTCGGTCGCTGCTTCACCACTGCCGGCCCAGGCCGCGCGGGCGCGGCGCTTTTGTTCCGCCATAGCGGCATTGAAGCCTTCCACATCCACCGCGCGGCCTTCGCCACGCAGCGCATCCTGCGTCAGGTCCAGGGGGAAGCCGAAAGTATCATACAGCCGGAAGGCGACCTCACCGGGCAGGGTCTGGCTTGATCCGAGCTTGCCGGTTTCTTCCGCCAGCAGATGGAGGCCCCGTTCCAGCAATGACCGGAAGCGCGTTTCCTCAAGCCGCAGCGTTTCGGAAATCAGCGCCTCGGCCCGCACCAATTCCGGATAGGCGGTGCCCATTTGCCGCACCAGTGAAGGCAGAATGCGATGCATCAGCGGCTCACGCGATCCCATCATATGGGCGTGGCGCATGGCGCGGCGCAGGATGCGGCGCAGCACATAGCCGCGGCCTTCATTGGATGGCAGCACGCCATCGGCAATCAGAAAGGCGCCGGCGCGCAAATGATCCGCCACCACGCGGTGGCTGGACCGGAAGGGGCCATCGGGGTCCTGGCTGGTGGCTTCCGCACTCGCCAGAATAATCGCGCGCAAGGTGTCCGTGTCGTAATTATCGTGCTTGCCTTGCAGAATGGCGGCGAAGCGTTCCAGCCCCATGCCGGTATCAATGGAAGGCCGCGGTAGCGGGTTGCGCACGCCGGCGGGTTCTTCCAGGAACTGCATGAAAACCAGGTTCCAGATTTCGATGAAGCGATCACCATCCTGATCCGCGCTGCCAGGCGGGCCGCCGAAAATCTTGTCGCCATGATCGAAGAAAATCTCGGAACAGGGGCCGCAGGGACCGGTATCGCCCATGCGCCAGAAATTGTCGGAAGTCGGGATGCGGATGATGCGATCATCGGTCAGTCCCGCCACTTTTTTCCAAATGGCGGCGGCGTCATCATCTTCGGAATAAACCGTGACCAGCAGGCGGTCCTTGGGCAGGGCGAAATCCTTGGTCAGCAATTCCCAGGCATAGGGGATGGCCTGTTCCTTGAAGTAATCGCCGAAGGAGAAATTGCCGAGCATTTCGAAAAACGTGTGATGCCGCGCGGTATAGCCGACATTATCAAGGTCATTATGCTTGCCCCCGGCGCGGACGGATTTTTGGGCGGTGGTGGCGCGGGAATAGGGGCGCTTTTCCTGGCCGGTGAAGACATTCTTGAACTGCACCATGCCGGAATTGGCGAACATCAGTGTCGGATCATTGCGCGGCACCAGCGGGCTGCTTTCCACCACCTCATGGCCATTGCGACGGAAGTAATCCAGGAAGGTCGCACGGATATCATTGCTGCTGGTCATGTTTCGCCCATCGGGTCCGCGTTTTCTGGAGCATGTTGCGTTCACATGGGTTCACGCAACCCGCTCCAGAGCTGTGTTTTTCGAGCATCTTCACGCGTTCAGAAGATTCCATCTGAACGCGATCTGCTCTAAGCCCGGAGAGGTAGCGCGCAGCGCCCCGCGCGTGAAGGCCCTGTCACACGCGCCCCGGCCAAACCCCAGGCCGCACCGCAAGCGCGCAAATCAGCCCGTAAGCAGTAATGCCAAGCGCCACGGCAATGAATTGCCCCGTCAGCCCAAGCCCCACCGCATCCATCAGCAAGGCCCCCCCCAACACGGCAAGCCCAACGCGCGTAAGGGCCGCTGCCACCGGCCAGCGCATCCGCCCCGCCCCCATGGCGGCGAAGTAAAGCGCCATGCCCAAGCCAAATCCGGGCAAGGCCCAGCCGATAATCCCCAGCGCCTCGGTCGCAATGGCCGCCACTGCGGCGTCACTGGCAAAGGCCGCCGCCACCTGGGCCGGGAACAACGCAATGCCAAAGCCAATCACGCCCGTGACCGCAAAGGCCAAACCACCCCCCGTCCAGGCGATGCGCCGTGCTTCCGCCCAATCCCCCGCCCCCACCGCGCGCCCGACCAGGGCCGTCAGTGCCGATCCGATGCCAAAAGCCAGCGGGATCATCAGGAATTCCATGCGCGCGGAAATGCCATAGGCGGCAATCGCCGCCGGCCCGTGCGCTGCGATGCGCGCCGTCACCAGAATGGTCGCGAGATTGGCAAGCGTTGCCATCACACAGGCAATCAGCCCCACCGCCAGGATGCGCCCGAATAGCGCCCGCCTGAGCGGCGCACGGAAATCCGGCACAAACCCGGCCCCGCCGCGCAGCACCACAAGCGCCATGATCAGTGCCGAGGCACTCATGCTGAGCGCGAAGGCCATGCCAGCTCCTGGCAAGCCAAAGCCCAGCGGTTCCATGAAAACCCAGGCGAGCGGCGGATAGATCACCCAGCCCCCCACCACACCGCGCGCCGCCAGCGCATGCCGCCCGCCACCGCGCAGGATGGACGCCAAGGTATTGGTCAGCCAGGCCGGCAGCGCCCCCGCGCCAAAGGTCCAGGCGGCGAAGGCAGCGCCGGCCTCGGCCGCCCCCGCCCCGCCGATCAGGCCCAGGATCGCGCGCGGAAACATCAGGAAGGGCAGCGCGAAAAGCGCCGCGCCGGCGGTGGCGATAATCAGCGCATGAAAGGCAAGCGCGGCTGCCTCATCACGCTTCCCGCCCCCCAAGGCTCGGGCAATGGCCGAAACGACGCCTCCCCCCATCGCACCCGCCGACATTTGGGACAGCAGCAGGGTGAAGGGCAGCACCACCGCCCAGCCTGCCAGCGCCGCCTGGCCCTGCCGCGCCGCCAGCCAGGGTTCGATCAATTGCGCGATGATCTGGGTCGCGACCAGCAAAGTGGTCGGCGCCGCCAGGGCCAGGATCTGCTTGAGCCGCCCCGTGCCGCTAGTCACGGGCAAGCCGCCGAGTCGCACCTGCAAATGCTTTGGTCATGGCCTATCGGAGCCCTCAAAAACGGCCCTGACAAGGCCGAATCGGGCGTTTTCCACAGATTTCTTTCGAGTCGTGGATCATAGAACTTGTGTCTCCGCCCCCTTTTCCCTACCGTATCTTGTGTTGGGGAGATCAAAGGGGGTTCCTTCATGGATTGGACGCAAGAAGCGATTGAGAGGCTGCGCGCCTTCTGGGCCGAGGGTCTTTCGACCGCAGAAATCGGTCGCCGCATGGGGATTTCAAAGAATGCCGTGGTCGGCAAGGCGCATCGGCTGAACCTCTCTTCCCGGCCAAGCCCGATCCGGCGTGACCCGCAGGAAAGGCGCGTCACGCCAAGCCCGCGCCCGCCGCGCCAGGCCCCGGTGGCCCGGCCCATGCCGAGCGCGCCGGTGATGCGCCCCCAGGCCCCGCCGCCGCAAGCCGCCCCCGTGGTGCTGGTCGCCCCGCCGCCGGCCGCCGTGCGCAACCCCGCGCCGCCCCGCCCGCGCCTTGGTGGGTCCCGCACCTGCTGCTGGCCGATTGGCGAACCCGGCACCCCGGAATTCCGCTTCTGTGAGGGCGATCCCCTGTCCGGCAAGCCCTATTGCGCCGAACATGCCGCGCTTGCCTATGTGAAGCCGCGCGAAAAGGAACGCCGCGAAGACGCTGCCTGAGGGCTTTCAACCCCTCCGCAAGACGGGATGATTGCCGGGCAATCATCCCGTTTTTTTTATGGCGCTAAACGGGTTACAGGGCAGCCATGAATTCCGTCCTTGCCGGCGTCCTGTTGCAGCTTTTGGCGCTGGCGCTGTTTGTCGCCATGGATACGCTGCTGAAGCTGATGACCCTCAGCTTCGCCGTGCCGCAATTGATGTGGGCGCGGTTTCTGTTCAGCTTTATTGCCGTCACCATCGCCATGCGGCTGATCACGGGCAGCCTGCCCTGGCGGTCCCGCGCGCCGGGGCTGCAAACCTTTCGCAGCCTGTTGCTGGCCGCCTGCAATTTCCTTTTCTCCTCGGCGCTGGTCTATATCCCGCTCGCGGATGCGACCGCGGTTGGCTTTGCCTCCCCACTATTTACCCTGGCACTGGCAGCCCTTTGGCTTGGCGAAAAAATCGGCCCCTGGCGCTGGTTCGGCATGGGGCTTGGCTTTGCCGGGGTGGTGATCCTGCTCCGCCCGCCCTTCCTATTCGCCGGGGAGCCCGCGCATTGGGCCATGCTGCTGCCGCTGGGCGCTGCCGCGCTTTTTGCCTTCTACCAGATCCTGACGCGCAAGCTGGCCGCGCTGGATGACCCGCGCACCACCATCCTGCATACGTCTTTCGCGGCGACGCTGCTGACCTCGGCCTCGCTGCCCTTTGTCTGGGTCTGGCCGAGCGCGCTGGATTGGGTGGCGCTGGTGCTGCTTGGGCTGCTGGGCGGAGCCTCCCACGGGCTGTTGGTGCTGGCCTTTGCGCGCGCGCCGGCCAGCCTGCTCGCGCCGCTTTCCTATACGCAAATGATCTGGGCGGTGGTGGCTGGCGTGCTGGTGTTTGGCGATGCGCCGGATACCATCACCTGGGTTGGCATGGCGGTGATTGCGGTCAGTGGGGTGCTGGTGGCGGTGTCCGGCAAAGACAGGAAGTCTTGACAGATTTAGTGTCAGATTTGGCCAGCAATCCCAAACCCTAGCAAAAAGATTGACGAGACCTTATTTGCGGTGTTCATGCCCTCGCATTCAGGCGCAGGGAATCAGGATTCCAATGGCAAATATCGGTCTCGCCAAGGGCGCAGAAGAACGGGGTCACGCGCGCGAAGCGCTGGATGCCGATAGTGTGCGCGAAGCCTATCGCCGCTGGGCGGGTGTTTATGATCTGGTCTTTGGTGGCGTTTCCGCCTTTGGGCGGAGGCGCGCGGTGGAAGCCGTCAATCGCCTGGCGGGTCCGCGCGTTTTGGAAGTGGGTGTTGGCACCGGCCTTGCGTTGCCGCTCTATCGTCGCGATTTGCAGGTGGTCGGCATTGACCTGTCGCGGGAAATGCTCGCCAAGGCGCATGAACGCGTGGCGGAAGACAAGCTTTCCCATGTGCGCGGCCTGGTTGAAATGAACGCGGAAGAAATGGCTTTCGAAGACGCGTCCTTCGATATTGCCGTTGCCATGTTCACCGCGAGTGTGGTGCCCGATGCGCGCCGGCTTTATGCCGAGATGTCACGTGTCGTGCGCCCCGGTGGGCATCTGCTTTTCGTCAATCACTTCGCGGCGGAAGGTGGCCCGCGCTGGTGGGTGGAACGCGCCATGGCGCCGCTATCGCGTCGCCTCGGCTGGCACCCGGATTTCGCGCTGCGCGATTTGCTGAACCCGGAAGATGTGACCGTGGAAGCGATGGAGCCCTGCCAGCCGGCCGGCATCTTCACGCTGCTGAGCGTGCGCAATAATGCGCGTCCGGTGCCTATTCGTTAACAGGACGCGCGCCTGAGCGCTTCCCCTTCGCCTTGGTTCGCGGGAAGCGTCTTATAATTCCGCTTGATCTCCTCCATTGCGGCGCCGCCCAGCTTGCGGGCGGCGCTGGCCATAGGTCCATGTGGTTCTGAGGTTGCGCAGGCCGCATGGGCGGCACCACGCGCATGCTTACGCAGCGTTGCCATCAGGCCTTTGATCTATTCTCACTCGGTCTTGCGGGAAAACCGTTCGATCAGCATGCGCAAGCCGCCGGTGGAAGCCAGGATTGTCAGGATCAACGCCACAATCAGCATGAGGCTGAGCGGGCGCGTGAAAAGCGGTTCCAGGCTGCCATGGCTCGTGGAAAGTGCCCGCCTGAATTCGGCATCCGCCATCGGGCCCAGGATCATGCCCAGCACCAGGGGCGGCGTTGGGATGGCCAGGGCACGCATGCCCCATCCCAGAACACCAAAGGCAAACATCACCCAGACATCGAAAATGCGATTATTGACGGCAAAGCTGCCCACAATCGCGAGCAGGACCACTACCGGAAACAGCACCCAGGCCGGAACGCCCAGAATGCGGGGCGTCACCCGCGCCATCATCAGGCCGAAGACAACCAGGAACACCGCGGAGACCACCATGATGGTCGGGATGATGGTGAAATATTGCGGGCTTTCCAGGAAAAACATCGGCCCCGGCCGCAGCCCATGCAGCACCATGCCGCCCAGGATCACCGCGGTCACTGCATCGCCCGGAATGCCAAGCGTCAGCATGGGGATATAGGTGCCGCCAACGGCGGCGTTATTCGCTGTTTCGGCAGAAACCACGCCCTCTGGCGTGCCCTTGCCATATTGGTCCTTTTCCTTGGACATTTGCTTGTTGCTGCCATAGCTGACCCAGGCAGCGATATCCGCGCCAACGCCAGGCAGCGCACCGATGATCACGCCAATCACATTGGCTCTCAGGATCGCCATGCGGTAGCGCCAGTAATCGGCAACCTTTGTTGAGACACGCCCAACCTTATCCGCCAAGGGCTGGCCTGCGCGCACGGAAAGCGCGTGCAATACCTCAGCCAGGCCAAACAGGCCGATCATGGCGGGAATAAAGGAAAAGCCCGCCGCCAGATCGGTGTAGCCATAGGTGAAGCGCTGATAGCCCCACACACTATCCATGCCGACCAGCGCGATCATGACACCCAGAAAGGCGCCGATCAGGCCAAGCGCCATGGAACGCCCGCAAAGCGCGGCGCTGATCGCCATGCCCAGAACCGCCAGAAGGAAATACTCCCAGGCCGAAAACTTCAGCGCGAATTCCGCGATCATCGGCGCGACCGCGAAAAGCACCAAGGCGCCAAACACCGTGCCAATGCCGGAAGCGATGGTCGAAAAGCCAATTGCCTGCCCCGCACGACCCGTCTTGCACATCATATGGCCTTCCAGCGCGGTCGCCGCCGCTGCCGGGCTACCTGGCACATTGATGAGAATGGCCGATTGGGAGCCGCCATAAATGCCACCAACAAAAACGCATGTCAGAACAATCAGCGCATCAAGCGGCGGCATGCCGAAGGTCAGGCCCACCAGCAGGCCGACACTCATGGTCACCGTAATGCCCGGCAGAAGGCCAACAACAATGCCCCCAAGCGTGGAGATGGCCATAAGGGCGATGTAGTAAGGCGTGAAAAGCCCCGCCGCGTAATCAAGGATTGTCATGCTTGGAACACCCTTATGGCAGGGGGGTGAGGAAGATCTGCGTAAAGACCCAATGCATCACAAAGGGCAGGATCAGCGCCGCGCCGAGGATGACGGCGCCTTCCGGCAGCTTCGGCCGCCGGCCAAGCCCAGCCAACATCAGGCCGGCCGTTGCGAACATGCCAGCGATGATGAAGCCCGCCGGGCGCATCAGCGCCACCGCACCTGCCGTGATCAGGGTGCAGATGATGACCTTGGTGACGGAACCGATTTCTTCCTCGGGCGCTTCGGGGCGAATGGGGCGCCAGCCGAGCACTTCCGGAATGCGGCGGATCAGCACGGTCAGGGCAAGCAGGCCAATCGCCGCCGCCGTGATCATGGGAAACAGGCCCGGCGCGGTCAGCCTCTGGCCACCGAAAATCGGCATGTTCCAGCTTTCGCGGAACGCCGCGACGGCGATGACCAGCATCACCGTCGCCACCGCGATATCGCGCCAGGGCACGCTATCAGCTCGTCAAGCGTTCAAGATTGACGCTGGCCGGATCACGCTGAGAACGCCCATTATCATGCAGCAGCCAGGAAATGCGGCGGGTTTCGCGTTCCACATGCGCATTGGCTTCATCGCGCAGCATGCGGCCCGCAATGGTGCCGGTATCTTCCAGGAACCGCTGTGCCGCCGCATCGCTCGCCGCCCTTTGATAGGCTTGCGTGATGCGCTCAATGATCGGCTGCGGCGTGCCGCGCTTGACCGCGGGGCCGAACCAACCGCCAAGCGGCAACATATCATCCATGGAACGAAGCTCGGGCGAGACACCGGGGATTTCGCCAAAGCCCGCCAGGGTGGTGGGCTGGGTGGCCCAATGGAAGACAGGGCGAATGCGCCGGCCAATGATCAATTCGCGCCCCGTCGCGGCATCGGTGGTTACAATGCCAACATCGCCGCGCAGCAGCCCGGTTTGCGCCGGGGCATGGCCGGGGAAGGAGACCTCATTGTAGCGAACCTTCTCCCGCGCGGTGAAGGCGGTCATGGCGACAAAGCCCATGGTGCCCGGGCCTGACGTGCCGATGGAAAGCCGCCCATCCTGTGCGCGCAATTCGCGCACGAAATCGCTGGCGTTGCGGATATTGCTGTCGGGCCGGACGCAAAGATAGGTGGTCGCAATGACAAAGACGCCAATCATGTCAAAATCGCGCCAGGTCAGGTTGGACTGGCCCATGGCGGGATAGGTGCGGATCGCATCCGTCTGCAGCAGGATGGTATTGCCATCCGCGGGCTGGTCCATGACATGCTGCTTGCCGACCGCACCTGAGGCGCCGGTGATGTTCACAACCCCGATCGGCACGCCGAGTTCCCGCTGCATCAGCGGCTGCAGGGCGCGCGCTGTGCGGTCCGTCAGGCCGCCTGCGGCAAAGGGGACGACAATAGTGATGGGCCCGCGCGGCCAGCCGGCCTGAGCCTTGGAAAGGCTGGGGGCGGCGAGAAGCCCGGCGCCGGCAGCGGCGGAACCGAGCAAAAGGTGACGTCTTTTCATGATGATGAGCTCCCTTCCGGCGCCGATCTGGGCCGGCGCTCTCCGTTGTCATAGTTAAATGGCCAAAAAATTACAATACGGCCATCTTAATGCTCGGGAAATTTCCTGCCGCTGCGCCTGCCGGCAGCCTTGTGCCTCGCGGGTGGTACTGGCCCCAGGCGCCGCCGGGCCTGGCAGATGCGCTTTTTTGCGCGGCTGGTCTTGTACTGGCCTCGGCCGGCGCCGACCTAAATTGACATGATCAATGCCCAATCCCTCCTCGACCGCTTTCTCGGCCAGGGCATGACCGCCCAGCCACCCTCAAGCCAACCCCAGGCCGGCGCGCCGGCGGGCCAGATGGATCTGGCCGGGGCAGCGCGCCAGGCGCTCGGCGGTGCCGGCGGCCTGGGTGGCCTTGCCGCGTCAGGCGTGGCGGGCGGGCTGCTCGGCTTGCTCGTCGGCGGCAAGAAAAAGAGCATGGGCGGGCTTGGCGGCGTGCTGAGCCATGGAGGTGCGGCCATGATTGGCGCGCTGGCGAGCCAGGCTTTTCAGGGCTGGCAAAAGGGGCAAGCCCCGGCGCAGACGCCAGTCGCTCAACCGCCGCAAGCCGCGCGGGTGGAACAGCGCTATCTGCCGGCAGCGGCCCCTGCGGCGAATGGCCAGCCCTTCGAACTCGCTTTGGTGCGCGCCATGATCGGCGCGGCCAAGGCCGATGGCCATATTGATGCCGAGGAGCAGGACCGCATTTTCGCCCGCGTGAATGAGGCTGGGCTTGACCCCGAAAGCAAGGCCTTTGTGTTTGACGCGCTCGCTGCCCCGGTGAATGTTTCAGACATCGCTGCCCTGGCGACAACACCCGAACAGGCGGCCGAAATTTACCTGGTATCGCGGCTGGCGATTGACCCGGACCGGCCGGCTGAGCTGGCCTATCTGCAAGCCCTTGCTCATCGGCTGAAACTGCCAGATGATTTGGTGGCGCATTTGAACCGGCAGATTGAGATCAGCTGATCCTATCTGGGTCGCGGCGCTGCGGTGTGGTGGTGGCAAGGACCGCCCAGCGTGAAGCTGGGCGGGTAGCAGGCGGCCTCAGCGCCGCGGCGCGGCCCCGGCGCCACAATCCGGCGCATTGAGCGGCTGAATGATGTTCTGATTGACAGAGAATTTGGCCAATTGCCCAGGCGGCAGCGCCCTGATCTGCCGCAAGATCACCTCCGCATCGCGGCAGAAATAGGACCCGGCGCGTGATGCATCCATGGCATGATCCTGGGAAATATTGGTGTAGTATTGATCGAAGCGGGTCTGGCCCGCCCCGCCATAGGCGCGGCGGAAATAGCCTTGAATCACATTGGCCGCCGCCGAGAGTTCGCCTCTATGTGGTTGAAAAGCATCAATCATCCGCGCGCGATCGACTTTGCACTGCATCCCAATCACCCGCAGGTAACTGTTCATGGCCCAGGTATCGGCCGCCTGTCGTTCCTCAGGCCGCAGGCAGGTATTCGCCAAAACAGGCCCGGCCACCAGAACCGGCGCCATCGCCGCTAACAGCAAGCGCTTCAAACCCATGGGTTTCTTCCTCTCATCGTCAAAGGGCGGCGAATCGGCCACCGCAAATGACCCCTGCGGCGCATATAGGGGTTCGCCTGCAGGAAGGAAACCAAAAGGCGCGTTCAGGCAGCGCGGGGCTTGAAGCGCGCCAGGCCCTTTTGGAAACAGGCATGGTCGGCCAGCCGCCGGTCGAGGAATTCCAGCGCCGATTCAAGCCCATCGCCGCGCCCACTCAGCCAATAGGCCAGCGTGGAGCTGTAGATGGCAGCGAGCGTCGCGCGGCGCGTATACCAGGAAAAATCAGCGGATTTATCGCCCGCCGCATACCAGATGGCGCTCACGCTGCGGGCCAGGCTGCGCGCGGCAATCGGCGCATTCCAGGGCAAAGCGAGTAGGGAAAGCGCGGCACGCAGCGCATCACGGTGCGGCTCCGCCGCTTCCAGCCGTGCCTTGATCAGGAAGCGCACGCGTTCATGGGTGCGCATGCTGGCCATATCGGCGGCGAGGCCAGCTTCTTCCATGCGCCGATCGGCCAGTTCGATCCAGGCTTCAATCGCCGAAATGGCGCCGCGCGGGAACATCCATTCGGCGTCTTCCGGCGCCATGCCGGCATCCTTCAGCCCTTCGGCAATGGCGCTGCCCTGCCAGCCATAAAGCGGCACCAGCGGCAGAATGGCATCCAGGGCGGCATCCCGCGCGTCACGATCCGGGCCGGCATCCATCATGGCTTTTGTCTTTCATTTTCAACGGGTTTCGGCGGGTTGAATCGGGCCAATTCCTCAACAAACCCAAGGCGGGACAGATCCGTCATCCGCATAGGGTATAGAATACCTTCAAGATGGTCATGTTCATGCTGCATGACCCGCGCCGCCATGCCGGCGGCCTCGCCTTCAATCCAGGTGCCGGCGATATCCTGGCCGCGAAAGGCGATTCGGGCCGGGCGCTGCACCGCGCCGCGCAGGCCGGGGATGGAAAGGCAGCCTTCCCAGGCTTCCTCGATCTCGTCCCCAATCGGCTGGATTTCCGGATTGAACAGGGCGGAATGCCCGCCCGCTGCGGTGCGCCAGATGAAAAGCCTAAGGGAGACATGGACTTGCGGGGCGGCAAGCCCAAGCCCGCCAATATCTTCCAGTGTTTCCACCATATCGGTGACCAGGCGGCGCATCTCGGGCGCCGTCGGGTCCGCCACCGCTTCGGCCCGTTGCAGCAGCACGGGATGGCCCAGCCGGGCGATTTTCAGAATGGCCATGATATTCCCGCACCAAAAAAGGGAGGTTTTTATATAATTGCCCTGAAAAAGGCTTGAAAGGGGCTTCCGGCGCGGCGAATCACTGTGCTAAGAACCCGTTCTCTGTGGACGGGCACCGGGCAACCGGCTGCGCGTCTTTTGCTTTGAACCAGCGATCCATGAAGGGGGTTGTGCCGCGTGCAAGTCGTCGTTCGTGACAATAATGTTGATCAGGCGCTGAAGGCGCTCAAGAAGAAATTGCAGCGTGAAGGGGTCTTCCGTGAAATGAAGATCCGTCGCCACTACGAAAAGCCGTCTGAGCGCCGCGCCCGTGAGGCTGCGGAAGCTGTCCGTCGCGCCCGCAAGGTTGAGCGCAAGCGGATCGAGCGCGAAGGCTTCTGATTACCCCAAACCGGGTTTGAGATCGGCAATCCGCGGCACGGTGCAACCCGTGGACCGCGGTTTTGCATTTCAGGGTTTGAGGCGCGCCGCCAGCTTGCGGGCCAAAAGATAGCCAAGCCCGCCGCCCAAGGGCGCGGCCGGCAAGGCAAGCAGCCAGCCCGCATGGGACCCGGCCACGACCAGGGCCAAGCCCGCGTAAAGCGTGAGTCCGCCCACCAGGCTGCCCACCACCCCGGCCGTCAGGCCAAACACCAGAATTTCTTCGCGCGAAATACTCATGGTCCGGGGATGGGGCTGGGCGCGCGGTTTGACAAGCCCTGAGGCGCGGAATATCACGCGCCATCCTTCCGGGAACGTGGACGGGCCTTTGGGGTCCGCGCCCGCCCTGGCCAGCAGGCCTGGGACTACCGGGACAACAAGGCCCTTTGGGGCGTAGCAAGAAAGGCCATCGCGCCCGCGATGGGGTATGCGCATGACGAAGCGCGCTGAAAGCAAATACAAGATCAATCGCCGCCTTGGCGTGAACCTTTGGGGCCGGGCGAAATCGCCGGTCGCGAAGCGCGAATATGGCCCCGGTCAGCATGGCCAGCGCCGCAAGCAAAAGCCGACCGATTTCGGCGTGCAGCTGATGGCGAAGCAGAAGCTGAAGGGCTATTACGGCAATATCGGCGAAAAGCAGTTCCGTAAGTATTACGAGGAAGCGGTGCGCCGTAAGGGCGACACCTCTGAAAACCTGGTTGAATTGCTGGAACGCCGCCTGGATGCAGTGATCTATCGGATGAAGCTGGCCGTCACACCCTTCGCCGCGCGGCAATTCGTCAATCACGGCCATGTGCTGGTGAATGGCAAGCGGCTCAACATCCCATCCTATTCGGTGAAGAATGGCGATGTGATTGAAGTGAAGGAAAAGTCGAAGCAGCTCACCGCCGTGCTGGATTCCGCGCAGAGCACTGAACGTGACGTGCCGGAATATCTGGAAATCGATCACCGCGCGATGAAGGGCAAGTTCCTGCGCGCGCCGAAGCTTTCCGATGTGCCCTATCCGGTGCAGATGGAACCCAATCTGGTGGTCGAATTCTACAGCCGCTGATCAGGTCTTATCTTCCTTTGCTGCAGATCCGGTGCCTTCGGGTGCCGGCTTTTTTGTTTGGCAGCATGCTCGGCACAAGGCGGGCTTGCTTGCCGGTCGCGGCCAATTGCCCGAAGCTCTACCCGTGCGGGAGAAGTTTGGCGGAGAGCGTGAATGAAGGAACGAATTGCCGTTTTCGGCATGGGCCAGATGGGGGCGAATATGGCGTCCCGCCTGACCGAACAGGGTTTCGATGTGCTTGGTTATGACGTTAATCCGGCGCGTCGGCAGGAATTGGCCGAACGCCAAATTGCAGTTGCCGACACGGTCGAAGCCGCGCTGGCTGGCCGCCCCATGGTACTGACCAGCCTGCCCGATCCGGCCGCCGCAAGATCAGCCTGGCTTGCACCGGGTGGCCTGGTGGATCAGGCAGCACCGGGCACGCTGATCATCGAGCTTTCAACCCTTGATCCCGCCACAATGCGCGAAATCGCTGCTGCCGCCGCCACCAAGGGCATCGCCGTGCTGGATTGCCCTGTCAGTGGCGGGCCGCTGGAATCTCTCCGCGGTGAATTGGTACTGATCGTGGGCGGTGATGCGGCCGATATCCGCCGCGCGGAGCCCGTGCTGCAAAGCCTTGGACAATCCTGGTCCCATACCGGGCCGATTGGCACGGCCAAGGCGGTGAAGCTGGTCAATAACATGATGTCCATGGGCAATGTGCTGATTGCCTGTGAGGCCTTTGCGTTGGGTGAGGCAGCAGGTGTCGCGCCCGAAACACTTTATCAGGTGCTGTCCCAAAGCGGTGGGCGTTCCTTTCATTTCACCAAGCGCTTTCCGAAGGCGCTCAAGAATGATTTCGATCCCGGCTTCAAGATGGAATTGGGGGAGAAGGATCTGGCGCTGGCCATTGAATTCGGCAGGGCGTTGCACCAGCCAACGCCGGCCACTTCGGCTGTGCGTGAATTGATGGCGCAGGCATTGGCAACCGGTCATCGCGGGCGAGATGTGGTGGCGTTGCTTGAGATGTTTCGCGGGTTTTCCAGCAAGAAGTGAATTTGGCGCGGCGGGTCAGCCGCGCGCATGCGTCACGCGCCCTTCTCCCCCGCCAGCAACGCCCGTTTGCGCGCCACCCCCCAGCGATAGCCTGTCACATCGCCATCCTTGCCCAGCACGCGATGGCAGGGCACGGCGAGTGAGACCGGGTTTTGGGCGCAAGCCCGCGCCACCGCGCGCGTTGCCTTGGGTTCCCCCATGGCGGCGGCAAGGGCGCCATAGCTTGTGGTGCTGCCAAGCGGAATGCCGCGCAGTGCTTCCCAAACGCGGCGCTGGAAGATTGTGCCGCGCAAATCCAAGGGTAGGTCCAAGGCAGCGCGCGGTTCGGCGATGAAGGCGATGGCGCGTTTGGCGAAATCGCTAATCTCGTCGGGCGCCGCTTCAATCCGCGCATGTGGGAAACGTGCCCGCAAATCGCCTTCCAGCGCATCGCGGGCCTCGCCAAAGCCGAGGAAGCACACGCCTTGATCCGTGGCACCAAGCAATAACGGGCCAAAGGCGCTTTCTGCCCAGGCGATGCGAATAACCTCTCCGGCGCCGCCGCGCCGCGCGCGGCCAGGGCGCATGCCCAAATGCCGCGCGGTGTTTTCATAAACGCGGCTTTCACTGCCGAAACCTGCGCCTGCCACCGCTTCCGCCACGCGCGCGCCTTCGGCCAAAGCGGCTGACAGGCGCTGCCCGCGCACGCCTTCCGCATAGGAACGCGGCGTGACGCCGGTGATGTCCCGAAACATCCTTTGGAAATGATGCGGCGCATAGCCGGCGCGCGCGGCGAGGCTTGCCAGCGATGGCATACCCTCGGCGGTTTCGATCATGGCACAGGCGGCGCGCACCGCCTCCGCCTGCAGGCGCGCGCGATCACCGCGCGGGTCGCAGCGCTTGCAGGGGCGAAAGCCGGCATCCTCTGCCGCCGTGCTATCGGCGAAGAAGCGCGTATTGCGGCGCAGCGGCGGCGGCGATGGGCAGCCGGGGCGGCAATAAACGCCTTGGGTGGTGACGGCATAAAGAAAGGCGCCACAGGCAGGCGCGGCATCGCGCGCCAGCAGGGCGGCGAAGCGGATATCATCGAGGGATTCGGGCATAGCGTTCATGGGCGCATCTTCAGTCACGCAAAGAACCCGCGCCATCCGTTCCTTGCTTTCACTTGATCACGCATCAGGGCCGCCACGTCCGGTGATAAGGATGCCCCGTGCGGATCGCCTGCACCCGGTAAAGCTGTTCCGCCAGCATCCCGCGCACCAGAAAATGCGGCCAGGTGAGAGGGCCGAGCGAGAGGCGATATTCTGCCCGCGCCTGCACGGCGGGATCGAGCCCCTCCGCGCCACCGATCATGAAACACGCCGTGCGCCCGGCCTCATCCCAGCGCGTCAGCAGCGCCGCCAGGCTTTCCGTATCGGGCATGTCGCCGCCAAGGTCCAAGGCCACCGGCACGGCGCCGGCCGGGATGGCGGCGAGGATCGCCGCACCCTCACGCCGGCGGATTTCGGCATCGCTGCCGCGCGCTTCCGGGATTTCGACCAGCTCCGGCGCCGGGCGCAGCCGTGCCGCGTAATGGGCGTAAAGCGCTGCCTCTGGCCCCGGCTTGATCCGCCCGATCGCGACAATCCTAATCCCGCGCGGCGTCGGCCTGCTCCGTCTGCACGGGGCTTTCCGGGCCCCACATGCGTTCCAGCCGATAGAGCTCTCGAGCATCCGGGCGGAACAGATGGATCACCAGATCGCCCGCATCAATCAGCACCCAATCCGGTGAGGCCTGGATGGCATCGCGCCGGAGATGCAGCCCGGCCTTGCCGAGGGCTTCATCCAAATGGGCTGCCATGGCCTGCAATTGGCGCTCTACCTGGCCGGTCGCGATGATCAGGCGGTCCGTGTAATCGGCGCGGCCAGTCACGTCCAAAACCACGATGTTTTCGGCCTTGTCGTCTTCCAGGCTTTTCTGCGCGGCCTCCACAAGCATTTGCAGCCGGTCGGGCGCCAGTTTTTCACGGCGTTTGCTGCGTGCAGGGCGCGGCGCTGCGGGCGTTGCGGCAGCGGCCGATTTGGTGGCGGGCTTTGCCTTGGGCGCGGGTTTCGCGGCGGCGGTTTTTGCAGCAGCACGCTTCGGCGCTGGCTTGACAGCAGCGGTCTTGGGCGTGGCCTTGGCGGTAGGCTTTGACGCCGATTTAGTAGAGGCTGCTTTGGCGGCAGCCGTTTTCGGCGCGGCCTTCGCCTTGGGCGCAGCAGCGACCTTTGGCTTGGCGCTGGTCTTGGCCTTGGTCGCCGCTTTGGGTTTCGGCTCGGCGGTGACGCGCCGCTTTGGGCTTTCTTCAGCCGGGGTGGGCTTGCGGGCTATGGCCGCCTCCTCTTGCTCGATACATCACGGGTGCAACCCTGCCGCCCTGATCGCGGTGGCGGAGGCAGCGTTTTCCCGCGCGGGGACGAAACACCATCTGGCCGATGTCGTAGCCCGCTTGGCGCCGGCAAGCAACGCGCCGGGCCGACAACGCTGGCGGCGTAGCACGGAAGCCGCCGCGCCATGGAGGGCGCGCCTTGTCCAGCCTGGACGGGGCAACACCGCCAATGGGGTCGAAGTGGCGATGCGACGCCAGGATTTCCAGCGCGGCAATTGCACCAGATTATCCGCGCCAATCAGAAACACGAAATCCACGCGCGGAAAGCGTTTGCGTAGTTTCATAAGCGTATCAGCGGTGAAGCGCGTGCCGAACGCCTTTTCGATATCGGTCGCGATCACGCGCCTGCCATCGGCAATGCGCCGTGCACTCGCCAAGCGGTCTTGCAACGGCGCCATGCCCGCGCGCGGCTTCAACGGATTACCCGGCGAGACCAGAAGCCAAACCTGATCCAACCGAAGCGTGCGGAGCGCCTGGCGCGCGACATGGCGATGCCCGGCATGGGCCGGGTTGAAGGATCCGCCCAAAAGGCCAATGCGGCGCCGGCGACCATCGCCGAAACGGGAAGGCGTCATGGCAGGATCATAAGGCCGAAATGAATGGCCCGGCCATAGCGCAGCAGGCGGTTACTTATAGACAAAGGCCGCGTCGTTCAGGTCAATTTTGGGGAATTCATCCTTCTCCGCCCAATAATCCTGATTATGCATCCATTCGGGCTTGTCTCCGCGTTGCGGCAGCAAATGCAACCCGCGCATCAGATAGCCGGGATTGAAATTTTCCGGATCAATCCAGGGCAGGATGGGCATGTTATGGTCTTCTGGCCGCAGCGCGACCTCCACCTGCTCTTTGCCCGTGGCATCCATGTGCTTCAGCAATCTACAGACGAAATCGCCCACCAGATCAGCGCGCAAGGTCCAGGAAGCGCGGAAATAGCCGAAGACCCAAACCATATTGGGAATGCCGGTGAACATCATGCCGCGATAGGTCACGGTTTCATGAAAATCGAGCGGCTTGCCGTCAATCTCAAAGGCGATATCGCCAAGCACATTCAGATGAAAGCCGGTGGCCGCGACAATGATATCCGCTGCCAATTCCTGGCCGGATTTGGTGATGACACCCTTTGCCGAGAAGCTTTCGATCTCATCCGTCACCACACTCGCCTTGCCTTGGGCAATGCCGTGGAACAGATCGCCATCGGGCACAAAGGCCACGCGTTGCCGCCAGGGGCGATAGCGCGGCGTGAAATGGGTCGCGATATCGTAATCCTGCCCGACAATGCCGCGAATGCCATCCAATAGCGCTTCCTTCACCTTTTCCGGCTGCGTGAAGGACATTTGGGCGAATTTGGCTTGCTCGAACAGGATTTTCCGGCGCGTGATTTCGTGAATCCAATCTTCCGAAACGCCAAGCGTGCGCAATTCCTCGGCGATTTCAATCGCGTTGCGGCCGACGCGGAAAAAAGTGGGCGATCGCTGCAGCATCACAACATGCGCGGCCTTGGCCGCCATGGCTGGAATGATCGTCGCAGCGCTGGCACCTGACCCAATCACCAAGACGCGCTTATCGGTGTAATCAAGGCCCTCTGGCCATTCCTCGGAATGCACCAACTGTCCCTGATAGGCCGTCATATTCGGCCATTCCGGCATATAGCCCTGCCGGTGGCGATAATAGCCTTGGCACATATAGAGAAACTTGCCAGTGAAACGGCGCGGCAGGCCAGTGGTCTTGTCCAGAACCTCCAGGGTCCAAAGCTTGGTCTGGCTATCCCAACTTGCCTGGGTGATGTGATGCCGATAGCGGATATGCCGCGCGAGATCATTTTCCGCGATGACTTCGCCCATATAGCGCAGGATTTCCTCGGCGGTCGCAATCGGCGCGCCGCGCCAGGGCTTGAAGCGATAGCCGAAGGTATGCAGGTCACTATCCGAGCGAATGCCGGGATATTTATGGGTCCACCAGGTGCCGCCGAAGGTTTCCTCATTCTCCAGCACCACAAGGCTTTTGTCGGGACATTGCGTGGTAAGGTGATAGGCAGCGCCAATGCCGGAAATGCCGGCACCCACAATCAGCACATCAAAATGTTCGACGGAAAGCGGATGGCTTGTGGTCTGTAGCGGGGCGGTATCGGGCATGCGGCGCGTCTTTCCTGATCACCGAGAGAACTGGCATTTATGATAGCAGACGGCACGCGTTCAGCGAAACGCCGGCCTTATCGGAAGCGCACCACCACATCCTGCGCCTGATCCAAGCCTTCATAGCGCGCGGTCCAGACTTGGCCCGCTGCCACCGGCTGGGGTGGCGAGAATGAGCCCAAGGAGATGATATCCCCCGCACGCAAGGGCCGCCCATCACGCGCCAAATCCCGCGCAATCCAGGCGAGCGCATTCAAGGGATGGCCCAGAATGGCCGCACCCGGGGCGCGCGACACTTCCCGCCCATCCTGATGGAGTGAAATGCTCATCCGCCCCAAGGCCGCGATGAAATCCGCGCTGAGTGTCACCGCAATCGGGCGGCCCTGCACGCCAAGCCGCGCGCCGACATTGATCGCGAGCAGATCGCCCAGGCTTGGGCGATGATCGGGCGCATAGACAAGATCGGGCAATTCAATGAAGGGGATCACCTGATCAATATGGCGGATCAGCGCGGCGTGATCATTGAGCGCGGTTTCAACCCCGCCCATGCTGACGCGCACCAGCATATCCGCTTCCAGCACCGGTACGGCGGCGAAGCGCGCTTCGATCTCGGCGCCCGAGGAAGCGCGCAAGGTGGCGTGGAAAATGCTACCACGGATCGGATGGTCAATGCCGAAGCGTTGCTGGATGGCGGGATTGGTCAGGCCAAGTTTGAAGCCAACAACATCGCCCAAGGGCTGCGCGAAAATCGCGACAAGCTTGTCCTGCACGCAGCGCCCATCGGCAGGCGAAAGTGCCACAAAAGGTGTCGGCGATTGGCGCTGCAAGATTTGCCCGGCGAAGCGCGCAATCGCCGCATCATCCGGGCAGGCAGCGCGCGCGGCGGGCACCAGCGCCAGGGCAATCAGCAGCGCGACGAAAAACCGCCGCAGCATCACGGCCGGACCTGCCCCGTGCCGAAAATCTTGTAGCGATAAGTGCAAAGTTGCTCGAGCCCCACGGGACCGCGCGCATGCAGCCGGCCAGTGGCGATGCCGATCTCGGCGCCAAAGCCAAACTCGCCGCCATCGCAGAATTGTGTGGAGGCATTCCAAAGCCCAACGGCGGACGAAATGCCATCCAGAAATTGCTGCGCTGCCTTGGCATCTTCGGTGATGATCGCTTCCGTATGCTCACTGCCGAAGCGGCGAATATGGGCAAGCGCTTCGTCAACGCCGGAGACTACCTTCACCGACAGGATCGCGTCCAGCCATTCGGTGGCGTAATCCTCATCAGTGGCGAGTTGGAGGCCCGGCACGATGGCGCGCGCGGCTTCATCGGCACGGAAATCGCAGCCAAGGGCGCGCAGATCCGTAATCAGTACGGGGAGCAGCGCGGGCGCAATGGCGGCATCAATCAATAACGTCTCGGTAGCACCACAAACACCGGTGCGGCGCATCTTGGCATTGGCCAAAACCGCGCGCGCCATGGCGTGATCCGCACCGGCATGGATATAGGTGTGGCAAAGCCCTTCCGCATGCGCCAGCACGGGCACGCGCGCTTCTTCTATCACGCGCGTGACCAGGCCCTTGCCGCCGCGCGGTATGATCAAATCAATCAGGCCAGAAGCGCGCAGCATGGCACCGACAAAGGCGCGGTCTGCACTCGGCGCCACTTGCACCGCTGCTTCCGGCAGGCCGGCCAGATTCAGCCCTTGCACCATACAGGCATGAATGGCGGTGGCGCTGCGCAAGCTTTCAGACCCGCCGCGCAAGATCACCGCATTGCCGGATTTCAAGCACAAGGCGGCGGCATCGGCGGTGACATTGGGCCGGCTTTCGAAAATCATGCCAATCACGCCAAGCGGCTGCGCCACGCGCTGCAAGCGCAGCCCATTGGGGCGCTGCCATTCCTCCAGCACACGCCCAACGGGATCAGGCAAAGCGGCGACTTCCTCAAGCCCCTTCGCCATGGCCTCCACCCGCGCCGGGTTCAGCAACAGCCGATCCCGAAAGGCCGGTGTCAGCCCAGGTGCTGCGGCGATATCCTCGGCATTCGCGGCGATGATCTGGGCTTCATGTTCACGCAGTGCTGCCGCCGCCAAAAGCAGCGCCTGATCCTTCACCGCGCGTGGCGCCGCCGCCAGCGCGCTTGTGGCAGCACGCGCGGCGCGCGCGGCAATCTCCAGGGCCTGGGTCGCATCGGGGGGCATGGCGCTCACGGGCAGAAAATCCTTTCTGCCGCCTTATAGGCCATTTACGCCCCGCGCCGCTATTCGATCCTGATGCCGCTTTCGCGAATGATCGGTTCCCATTTGGTGCGCTCGGCGGCCCAGGCGGCGGCGAATTCCGCGGGGGTGGAGGGCATGGCCTCCAGCCCATTGCGGTTCAGGATGCCGACCACATCGGGGTCTTCCAAGGCAATGCGCATGGCATGTGCCAGCCGCTCTACCGCCGGTTCCGGCGTGCCGCGGGGAGCTACCACCGCATACCAGGATGGCACATTGAAGCCGGGCAGCCCGGTTTCCGCCACCGTTGGGATATCCGGCAAAAGCCGGGACCGTTGCAGGGTTGGCACCGCAAGCCCGCGCAGCCGGCCCGCTTCAATATGCGTCTTGACCGAGGGCGAGGTCGGGAAGCCGTAATCCAGCCTGCCCGAAATCAAATCCGTCGCGACCAGACCGCCGCCGCGGTAGGAGACCTCAATGGTTTCAATCCCGGCCATTTTGGCGAATAACAGGCCCGCTAATTGGGGCGCGCTGCCAATGCCGCTATGGCCCCAGGAAAGCTCTCCGGGCCGCGCCTTGGCCGCGGCGATGATATCGGCGGCAGTACGCCAGGGGCGTTCGGCGGGCACGGTCAGGATATTGAACAGGTCAACGGCGATTGAGATCGGCACCAGATCCCGCGCCGGGTCTATCGGCAGGCGCATGACCATGGGGCTGATCACCAAGGCGCCGAGTGTTGCGAGCAGGATCGTATAGCCATCAGCCGGGCTGCGGGCCACAAGCTCGGTCGCCAGATTGCTGCCGGCGCCGGGGCGGTTTTCCACAATCACCGGCTGGCCCAGCACTTCCGACATTTTGGGCGCAAAGGCGCGGGCCGAGATATCGGTGGCACCGCCAGGCGTGAAGCCCACCACCAAACGGATAGGCCGATTGGGAAAGGGCGCCTGCGCCAAAGCGGGGGCGGCAAGCAAAGGGCTGGCCGCGAGCAGGGCGCGGCGAGAAAGGCGATGATCGAACATGCCGGCGCTTTATCAGGCTTCGGGCCGATATGCATCCCCTGCCCCATTTACATTTTGCAGCTTGGCGCTAGTGAAAACGCCATGGAGGCCAATTTTTCCGCGCAGATCCTGCGCGCCGCGCTTTTCGCCGCCCGCGCCCATGCCGGGCAGGTGCGGAAAGGTGCCGCTGCCGAGCCCTATGTGAACCATGTGATTGAGGTTGCCGCAATCCTGGCCGAACATGGCGCGCCAGAGGAAGCCATCCTGGCCGGGTTGCTGCATGACACGGTGGAAGATACCGAAACCACCGATGCTGATCTGACCGCCGTTTTCGGCCCGGTGATTGCCGGCTTGGTGGCAGAAGCGACCGATGATAAGGAAAAACCCAAGGAAATTCGGAAGGCCTTGCAGATCAGCCAGGCGCCCAAGCATAGCGAAGCGGCCAAGCAGTTGAAACTTGCTGATAAAATCGCGAATTTGCGCTCCATCGCCGATAGCCCGCCGGCGAATTGGAATCATGCGCGCCGCATCGAATATGTCGGCTGGGCGGGGCGTGTCGCGGCCGGGCTCAAGGGCGTGAACCCTGGGCTGGATGCGTTGTTTGACACAACCTATCGCGCCGCTTTGGCGAGGCTCGCGAGCGAGATGCCATGAAGCGACGCCTGTTTTTGGTGAGTGCCGGACTAATGGCCGCGCCAAACCTCGCGCGGGCGCAGCAGCGTGGCGTGACGCTATTGGTGCCTTTTGCGGAAGGCGGCGCGACAGATCAGCTGATGCGTGCCTTAGCGAAATACGCAAGCAAGTCATTGGGGCAGGAGATTCGACTCGACAATAAGCCCAGCCGGACGGGGCTTCGGCTTTTGTCACAACTCCGCAGCGCGCCGCCGGATGGGTCCGTGGTGATGCTGTTTCCCGTGGTGACCTTGCGTGCCCTGGTGGAACGCGGCGTCGATTTCACCATGGGGCGCGATGCGACACCCATCATGTGCCTGGCCGGTGGCACCTATGGTGTCATTGCCAAGGCGGATCGGTTCCCTGGCGGCTGGCGCGAATTCATCAATGAGGCTCGGCAAAAGCCCGGGCAGCTTTCCTTTGGCAGCGCGGGGGTGGGCTCGGTCGGGCATGTCACCATGGCGCGGCTGATGGTGAAGGAAAACGTCCAGGCCGTGCATCTGCCCTTCCGCGGCGCTGCCGATGGCGTGGAAGCGCTGATGGCGGGTGATCTTGATGTCATGGCGGGCGGGGCGCGGCTGCATGTGGCCGTGGATCAGGGCGATGCGCGCTGGCTGACCCTGTGGTCGCCACAGCGCAATCCGCGCTGGCCCGATGTGCCAACCCTGGTTGAGCTTGGCTATGGGCTGACGGAAACGGCGCCCTTCGGGCTGATCGGCCCGCCCAATATGCCGGCAGCCGAGCGCCAAAGGCTGGAAGCCGCCTTCACCGCGGCGCTGCGCGCCCCTTCCGTCAAGGCGGTGATGACACGGCTTGGCATGACCGAGGATTTGCGTGATGCCACCGCCTATGCGGCCTATCTGGCGGCAACGGCCGGTGAGGAAGCGGCGCTTGGGCTTCGCCCGGAAGCGCGGCAGTGATTCAGGCGGCAGCGCCCGCCCTTATCCTTGCATCAGCATCCAAGGCGCGACGGGCCGTGCTGGAAGGCGCTGGGCTGCGGTTTGAGACCCGCGTTGCTGGCGTGGATGAGGCTGCCATCAAGGAAGCCGCCCAGGCCGAGGGGATTTCCGCGGATGAGGCCGCGCTGATCCTGGCCGAAGCCAAGGCGGAACGTGTGGCAAGGTCCGCGCCCGATGCGCTGGTGATTGGCGCGGATCAATTGCTGGTCTGTGACGGCACCTGGTTCGACAAGCCACCCGATATGGCGGCGGCGCGCGCGCATCTGCAACGCCTGCGCGGGCGGCGGCATGAATTGGTCACCGCCTTGGTCTGCCATCGTGGCGGGCAGCGCATCTGGCAGCATGTGTCTAAGCCGCGTTTGACGATGCGCGATTTCTCGGATGCTTTTCTGGACGCCTATCTGGCCGCCGAGGGTGAGGCCTTGCTTTCTTCCGTTGGCGCCTATCGGCTGGAAGGCCATGGCGCGCAATTATTTGACCGGATTGAAGGCGACCAGCCGGCGATTTTGGGCCTGCCCTTGCTGCCCTTGCTCGGGTTCTTGCGGCAGCATGGGGTGTTGTTGAGGTAGGGTGGCTTAGAAACTCATCCGCCGCGTCAGGCCCGTCAGGCGGTCCATCACGAACATCAGCACCAGTATCGCCAGAATAAGCACGCCAGACACCGCAGCGACGCGCACATCGAGCGTGCTTTCCATCATGCCCCACATGCGGATGGGCAGCATATCCGTCCGCGCGCTGGAAAGGAAAAGCGAAACCGGCACATTATCCATGGAAGCCACAAAAGCCAGAAAGGCGCCGGCGAAAATGCCCGGCGCGATCAGGGGAAGCGTGACGCGCCGGAAGGTCATGAAGCGCCCTGCCCCCAAACTGGCGGAGCTTTCCAAAAGCGCCGGTTCCAATTGCGTGACAGTCGCCAAGGTGGTGCGAAAGACAAAGGGCGCGATCACCACCAAATGCCCGCCGATCAAATGCGTGAGCGATGGGCGGAGCCCCAGCAATGAGAAAAACATCAATGTCGCAAGCCCATAAGCGAGCGAGGGCAGAATGAGCGGTGAGAGAAAGCTTGCTTCCAGGGCGCGCGCTGCCGGCCGGCGGGAACGCCCAATGGCGAGCGCAGCGAGCACGGCAAGAATAGTAGCCGCCAGCGTCGCCATGCTGGCCACCCAAAGCGAATTGCCGGCCGCGCGATGGATATGTGCAGACCGCGTTGTGTCGAACAAGGCCTGATACCAGCGCAACGACAATTCCGGCGGCGGAAACCGCAAGGAGGCCGAGGTGGTGAAGCTTGTGATTAGCACAATGAAAACCGGGCCGACCAGGATCAGCACGCCAAGCAGCGTGAGGCCACCAAAGACATAGGAAAAGCTTTGATCCGAAAAGGTGCGGCGCTGGTTCATTCAATCGGTCCTTGCATAGCGGCCGAGCCAATTCAGCATCATGATGCCGGCCAGCACCGTCAGCAGCAGCGTGACGGAACAGACTGCGGCGAAGGGCCAATCATAAACCACCATGGCCTGCTGCCAGATCAGCGAAGGCAGATAGACCAACCGCGCGCCGCCGATCACGGATTGCGAAATGAAGGCAGTGCAGGCGGAAGCGAAAACCAGCGTGGCACCCGCGATCCACCCCGGCAGGCTGAGCGGGAGGATGACGCGAAAGAAGCTTCGCCACATGCCCGCCCCAAGCGCGCGTGACGCATCCAGCAAATTGGGATCAAGCCCGCGCATGACGGAGATCAGCGGCAATAGCATCAGCGGCATTTCGATTTGCATCAGGGCAAGGATCAGCCCCGTTTCGGTCTGCAATAGCCTGAGCGGCGTGGCGCTGAGGCCAAGCGCCAGCACGACCTGATTGACCAAACCCTCCCGCGCCAGGATCACAATCCAGGCAAAGGTGCGAATGACGACTGAGGTGAGCAGCGGCAACAGGATGATGAACAGTAGGATCTTCTGCGTGCGGGGGCTCGCGTTGCAGAAAAACACCGCAAGCGGCCAGGCAAACAGCGATGTCGCCAACACCGCCGCCACGCCCAGCCGAAGCGTGTCCCAGACGACGCCGCGGTAGAAGGCATCGCCCCAGAATTTTGTCCAATTATCCAGGCCCCATTGCTGTAAATCCTGATCAGCATGAAGCGATATGCCCAGCAACAACAGCAGCGGTGCCGCAAAAAGCGCGAGATAGACAATCCCCAAAGGCGCGGCCAGGCGCCAATCCACCGCTACTGCGCGCATGGCTTTACTTCGTGATTTCGCGGTTGAAGCGATCAATCCAGCCGGCACGACGCGGATTGATCACATTCCAATCATGCGTGACCATCTTGGACAATTCATCAAGTGATTTGATGTCCAGATTGGGGCTCAGCTGCACATCCTTGTTCACCGGGATCATATTGAAGGGCGACAATTGCAACCGGCTTTGCGCTTCGGCGGAAATCGCCACATCAATATAGCGATGCGCATTGGCGCGATTTTCCGAGCCCCTGACAATGTGCAAGGTGGTATTGAAGGTGATGGCGCCTTCACTCGGTGCCACGAAGGCAATGTCAACGCCACGGCCCTTCAGCGTCGCGGCATTATTGGTATTGGTGTACATGATATCGATCTGGCCTTGCTGGAACAGTCCCGGCAGGGCGGCCGGCGCGGAAACAGCAGCAACCTTGGGCAGCGCCTCTCGCAGCTTGGCGAAGATGGGTTCGATATTGGTGATGGAACCGCCAAAGGCCTTGGCCATTTCAATCAGGGAAACCGTGCCGAAAGTGGTCTGAAAACCCGTGAGGCCAAGGCGTTCCACATAGGGGGAGCGGAACAGATCCGCCCAGCTTTTCGGCGGTTCCGGGAATTTCTTGGGGTTGTAGCAAATGCCCACGACCTGCGCGTTCACGGTCACCGAATCCGCGCTGACCATGCCATCGGGCAGCTTGCCGGCATTGGTGATCATCCGCGCATCAATTGCTTCAAACAAATTGGCCTGACGCGCCGCCGCTGCGGGCCCGGGGTCCAGCACGAAGCAATCAAAGGGGGCAACACCGCGCGCCGCGCGCACCTTGGCCACCTGGTCCACCGCAAAAAGCGGATCGAAGGCGACACTGACATTATGGCGCTGGCGCAGGAGCGGGGCGACGATCTCACGATAGGCCTCATCCCAGGTGCCGGGATAAATCGCGGCCGTCATGGAACCGGAAGCACGCGCAATGCTGGGCGCGGCAAGCGCACCGGCCATACCGGCTAGGAAAAGGCGTCTGGAAGCCATGTGAATTCTCCTGGGGTTTTAGGGGGTGGATAGGGGAAAGATCGAAGGCTTGGCTTCCGGCGTCAGCGCGCAATGCCAGATGCCAGGCAAGGATGAGGTATCGCCCGGATGCCGCGCGGTCGCGATCTTGAGCGTGGTGCCATTGGCAGCCGCGACATCATGAATGAGTTGTCCGCCAATCGGCAGGCTGAGCGTGAGTGTCACGGGGAAGCGATCCGGGGCGGCTTCGCGCACCAGCATCAATTGCTCGGGGCGGATGGAAACCTGCACGGGCTTGCCTTGCGGCAGGTGTTGCGTCTTGCAGGGCAGCGTCGCGCCCACGGCAAGCCTGACCCCACCATCTGCGATGATGCCCTCAAGAATATTGGATGATCCGATGAAGCTATTGACGAAGGGGGTGGCCGGTTCGTCATAGATCGCAACGGGCGTGCCCAATTGTTCGATCCGGCCGCCATTCATCACCGCAATGCGATCAGCGATGGACATGGCTTCTTCCTGATCATGCGTGACCAGAATGGCCGTCAGGCCGAATTGGCGTTGCAGCCGCTTGATTTCGATCTGCATATCCAGCCGCAAATTCTTGTCCAGCGCGGCGAAGGGTTCATCCAGCAGCAGGATGCGCGGCTGTACGGCCAGCGCCCGCGCCAAGGCGATGCGCTGCTGCTGCCCGCCCGATAATTGCCGCGGCTTGCGATCCGCAAAGCCTTGCATGCGGACAATGGTAAGCATCTCAGCGACCCGAGCACGCTGTTCGGCCTTGCTCGCGCGGCGCGCCACCAGGCCATAGGCAATGTTCTCGGCGACCGTCATATGCGGAAAGAGCGCGTAATTCTGGAACACAATGCCGACTTCACGCAGATTGGGCGGCAGATCATCCACGGCGCGATCGCCGATCACCACCTGGCCGGATGCCTGACGGATGAAGCCCGCGACAATGCGCAGCAATGTGGTCTTGCCGCAGCCCGAAGGTCCAAGCAGGGCGACCAATTCGCCAGCCTTCACTTCAAGCGTCACATTATCAACGGCGCGCGCCGAGCCGTAGCTATGGACGATGTTGTTCAGCAGCAATTGCTGAGAGGTTGAAGCTTGAATGGAATTGGACAGTGTAGCGGCCCCCAAAACACATCTTCAGGAGGCAACTTTCATGCCACCCTTGGCGGCAATGAGGAGCTGACTTCGCCCGCAAGAAGGGCAGCGTAAGCGATGAAATTTTAATCATCGGTCCATTATTTAGGCAATTGGCGCTTGAACGAAAAAGGGCGGCCCCGAAGGACCGCCCCCATGCTTCGCAATTTGCGAGGGATCAGAAATCCATCCCGCCCATGCCGCCACCGGGCGGGCCACCGGCCGGCGCCGACTTCGGCTCCGGACGCTCAGCCACCATCGCTTCGGTGGTGATCAGCAGGGAAGCGACAGAAGCCGCATCCTGCAGCGCGGTGCGCACAACCTTGGTCGGGTCAATGATGCCGGCCGTGACCAGATCCTTGTACTCATCCTTCTGCGCGTCATAGCCATGCGTGTAGACATCGCTACGCAGCACTTCACCGGCGATCACCGCGCCGTCCTTGCCGGCGTTTTCAGCGATCTGCTTCAAGGGCGCCTGGATGGCGCGGCGGATGATTTCAATCCCCACCTGCTCATCATTGTTCGCACCCTTGAGGCCGCCGAGGTTGGTCGAAGCGCGCAGCAGCGCAACGCCACCACCCGGCACGATGCCTTCCTGCACGGCAGCGCGGGTCGCATGCAGCGCGTCGTCCACGCGGTCCTTGCGCTCCTTCACTTCCACTTCGGTGGAACCACCGACGCGGATCACGGCAACGCCACCGGCGAGCTTCGCCAGACGCTCTTGCAGCTTTTCACGGTCGTAGTCCGAGGTGGTTTCCTCGATCTGCGCCTTGATCTGCTCGCAACGGCCAGTGATCTGGTCCTTCGCACCAGCGCCATCAACGATGGTGGTGTTTTCCTTCTCAATGCGCACGGTCTTGGCGCGGCCGAGCTGCGCCAGCGTCACGTTCTCAAGCTTGATGCCGAGGTCTTCGCTGATCACTTCACCGCCGGTCAGGATCGCAATGTCTTCCAGCATCGCCTTGCGACGATCACCGAAGCCAGGCGCCTTCACGGCCGCGATCTTGAGGCCACCGCGCAGCTTATTGACCACGAGGGTCGCCAGCGCTTCGCCTTCCACATCTTCCGCCACGATCACAAGCGGACGGCCGGACTGCACAACGGCTTCGAGCAGCGGCAGCATCGGCTGAAGCTGGGACAGCTTCTTTTCGAAGATCAGGATATACGGATTGTCCATTTCCGCGATCATCTTTTCCGCATTCGTGATGAAATACGGAGAGACATAGCCGCGGTCGAACTGCATGCCTTCAACGACATCAAGTTCGGTCTGGATGGACTTCGCTTCTTCAACCGTGATCACGCCTTCATTGCCGACCTTTTCCATGGCCTGGGCAATCATTTCGCCGATCTCGGATTCGCCATTGGCGGACAGCGTGCCAACCTGCGCCACTTCGGCAGAGGTAGTGATCTTCTTCGTCTTGGCTTCCAGTTCCGCAACGACACTGGCAACGGCCTTATCAATGCCGCGCTTCAGGTCCATCGGGTTCATGCCGGCGGCAACAGCCTTGGCACCTTCGCGCACAATGGCCTGGGCCAGCACGGTTGCGGTGGTGGTGCCATCGCCCGCCGTGTCATTGGTCTTGGAGGCGACTTCGCGCACCATCTGCGCGCCCATGTTTTCGAACTTGTCAGCCAGTTCGATTTCCTTCGCGACCGTCACACCGTCCTTGGTGATGCGCGGCGCGCCGAAGCTTTTGTCGATGACAACGTTGCGGCCCTTGGGGCCCAAGGTGACCTTCACAGCGTCGGCCAGGATATCCACGCCGCGCAGCATGCGCTCGCGGGCCTGGGCGCCGAACTTTACGTCCTTAGCAGCCATGTTTGCGTGTCCTTTTCACGTTCTGATTGGAAAAGCGTGGAATCAGGCGGTGAGGATGCCCATGACGTCGGATTCCTTCATGATCAGGAGCTCCTCGCCATTCAGCTTCACTTCGGTGCCGGACCACTTGCCGAACAGGATGCGA
>JADCEV010000026.1 GCA_020249865.1 Roseomonas sp.
CCTTTGCCTGCTTCTATCGCATCGCCGATGGGGTTTCGCGCCTGCCGCTATTTCATGGGCCAGGCGGGCCGATCCGGCTTAGTTTCCCCGATGCGCTCTATTTCAGCCTGGTCACGCAAGCGACAGTGGGCTTTGGCGATCTGACGCCGCATGATGATGGCATCCGGCTGCTGACCGGGGTGCAGGTGCTGGCGGGGCAAATCCTGCTGCTGTTTGGCTTTGCTGAGATCATGCGGAGCCGCCGCGTGCAAATGACGGAGGGCGAAGAAAAACGCCCCCGATCCGCCAGCCATTAAGCATTTTCAAGCCACGTGGCACAATTGGCAGTTCGGAAAATGCGACAAAACAGAGAATCTGGCGCGTGGCGGATGAGCGGATGCAAATCCGCCACGCGACAGGCGCCATTCCGCCGCAATTGGGGTATGACATCCAGCGAGTAGATTCAGGATACACACGCATGGTAACGCCGGCCTATTGGCAGGGAAAACGGGTTCTGGTGACCGGGGGGGCGGGCTTCCTGGGTTCCAACCTATGTCACGCCTTGGCCGGCATGGGCGCGCGTGTGACGGCGCTTGATGCCATGATGCCGGATGGCGGGGCTTCCGCGCGCAATCTGGAAGGGGCAGGCGTTCTGCTGGTGCGCGGCGATATTCGCGACACGGAATTGCATTCGTTGTGTGAAGGCATTGATGTGCTGTTCAATATGGCGGCGCAAACCAGCCATATGGGCGGGCAGAAGGACCCGGTGGCCGATATCGCCATCAATGCCGTTGCTCAGGTGCGCCTGATTGGCGTGATGCGTGAAGCCGCACCGAAGGCCATCGTTGTGCATGCCTCCACAAGGCAATTCTACGGAAGGCCACGCAGCCTGCCGGTGGATGAATTGCACCCGGTGAACCCGCCCGATGCCAATGGCGTTTCCAAATGGGCGGGTGAGCAATATTGGCTTTTGGAAAACCGCGTGCTGCATCGCCCGGTGGTGTCGCTGCGCCTGACCAATTGCTACGGGCCGCGCTTGCGGATCAGGGATGCACGCCAGACGTTTTTGGGCATTTGGCTGCGCCGCGTGTTGGAAAATGAGGCTTTTGAAGTCTGGGGCGGCGCGCAGTTACGCGACCTGACCTATGTGGATGATGTCACCAGCGCCTTCCTGATGGCGGCCGAAAAATCCGGGAAGCCCGGCGTATCAGGCCAGGTGTTCAATATCGGCGGCAGCCCGCCCATTTCCCTGCTGGATCTGGCCGATAAGCTGGTTGCTGCCAATGGCGGGCTAGGCCGCTATGAATTGCGCGAATTTCCGGCTGACCGTGCGCCGATTGATATCGGGTCCTATGCCGCGGATGATCGCGCCTTCCGCCACGCGACCGGCTGGGCGCCGGCGATTGACCTGGATCAGGGGCTGAAGCTTTCCCTTGACTGGTATCGCCAGCGACTGGCGGATTATCTGTGAACTGCAATTGAAGGTCCGCAACATGAATGCGCCCATGATCACCATGATCCCCCAGGCCGATCCCGGTGCCGGCTATCGCGCCCAGAAGGCCGAAATTGACGCGGCAGTCGCGCGCGCGCTGGCCAGCGGCTGGTATATCCTGGGCAAGGAAGGCGCGGCGTTTGAGGAAGAATACGCGGCCTGGCTTGGCACGCGGCGCGCGATTGGCTGCGCCAATGGCACGGATGCGCTGGCCTTGATCCTGCGCGGGCTTGGCATTGGGCCGGGCATGAGTGTCGCCACTGTTTCCCATACCGCGGTTGCCACCGTCTCCGCGATTGAAATGGTGGGCGCAACACCGCTGCTGCTCGATATTGATCCCGATACCTACACCATGGATGCGGATGAACTGCTGAGCGTGATTGATCATCCGCCGCCCGGCCTGCCGCCTTTGCGTGCCGTGATCCCGGTGCATATCTATGGCCAGGCATGTGATCTGGAACCGATGCTGGAAGCGACGCGCGCAGCGGGGATCGCCCTGATTGAAGATTGCGCGCAATGCCATGGCGCGACGCTGAATGGCGCGAAGCTCGGCACGCTTGGCACAGCTTCCGCCTTCAGCCTTTACCCCACCAAGAACCTTGGTGCGCTGGGTGATGGTGGCGTGTTGGCGACAAATGATGAGGCATTGGCGGACCGCATTGCGGCCATCCGGCAATATGGCTGGAAGGAACGCTATATCAGCGACCTGGTCGGCGTGAATTCTCGGCTGGATGAAATTCAGGCCGCCATTCTGCGCGTGAAGCTGACCGCGCTTGATGCCGGCAATGAACGCCGTCGTGCGATTGCAGCGGCCTATGATGCCGCGCTGGCGGGTGGCCCTTACGCGCCGCCGCAGCGACGTGCGGGGGCAGAGCATGTCTTCCATCAATATGTGCTGCGCGTGCCGGATCGTGCCGCGGTGCAGGCGAAGCTCAAGGAACATGGCATTGGCACGGGCATTCACTACCCGGTGCCGGTGCATTTGCAGCCGGCCTATCAGGGCCGCGTACCGCTGGGCCCTGCCGGCTGCGCCGAGACGGCGGATGCCGCGCAGGAGGTGATGAGCCTGCCCATGTATCCCGAATTGACCGATGCACAGGTGGAACGCATTTGCGTAGGGCTTCGGGGGCTGAAGGGCTGAATACTGTCGCTGCCTTGGCACGCGTTTGCGTCGTCACGGTCGCCTATAACAGCGCGTCTGCATTGCGCGGCATGCTGGGGAGCCTGCCGCCAAGCCTTGTCGTGATTGTGGTGGATAATGCAAGCGCCGATGACAGTGCGGCGGTGGCGGAAGGTGCTGGCGCGCGCGTTATCCGCAATGGTGCGAATCTTGGTTTTGGCGCGGGCTGCAATATCGGCATGGCTGCGGCAGCAACCGAATTCGTGCTGCTCGCCAATCCTGATACGCGCTTGGATGGGGCAGCGATTGCGCGGCTGGTGGCGGCCGCCGATGCCTTTCCTGATGCTGCGATCCTTGCACCCATGCTTTGTGATGAAACCGGCGCGCGGGTCAGGTCCTGGGATGTCGAGCAACTCCATCGCCGTTTATTGGAACGCAAACGTGGCGCCGAGCCCTGGCCAGACGGGCCGCTTTGCGCAGAATTCCTTTCTGGCGCTTGCCTATTGCTGCGCGCATCCGAAGGGCTCCGCTTCGATGAAGCCTTTTTCCTGTTCTATGAGGATGATGCGATTTGCGCCGCCGCCCGCGCCAAGGGGCGCGCCTTGGTGCTGGTGCCGGATGCGGTGATGCAGCATGCCGGCGGCGGTTCTTCCGCACCATCGCAGGCACTTTCAGCCTTCAAGGCGCGGCATATGGCCTGGAGCCGCTTGCATTACATGGCGCTGATGCGGGGGGCTGATGCGGCGCGGCGCGAAGCCTGGGCGCGGGTTTGGCATCATGCATCCAAGGCTTTGGGCCATGGGTTGACGCTGCGGTTTGACAAGCTCCGCGCCGATGTGGCGGGGCTTGGCGGGACGCTCGCTTGGATGCGCGGCAAGCGCGCGTGACGCGGCTTCAACCGCCGAGCATCTTCCGCGCAACGATCAGGCGCATGATCTCATTCGTGCCTTCCAGAATGCGATGCACACGAAGATCGCGCACGATCTTCTCAATGCCATATTCCGCCAGATAGCCATAACCGCCCAGCAATTGCAGCGCATCATCGGCCACGCGTGATGCGGTATCGGTCACAAAGCGCTTGGCCATGGCGCAGAACATGGTGGCGTCGGCCTCCCTGCCATCAAGCTTGGCGCAGGCGCGCCAGAGCAGCGCGCGCGCCGCTTCCAATTCAATGCGCATATCGGCAAGCTTGAATTGCGTATTCTGGAAATCGCTGATCGCCTTGCCAAAGGCGCGGCGTTCCTGGGTGTAGCGGAGCGCAATATCCAAGGCGGCTTCCGCACCCCCCAAGGAACAGGCGGCGATATTCAAGCGCCCACCATCCAGCCCCGCCATGGCGAAGCGGAACCCCTGCCCTTCAGCGCCGAGCAAGGCATCCGCCCCAACGCGGGCATCTTCGAAAATCACCTGCCGCGTCGGCTGCGCATTCCAGCCCATCTTGCGTTCATTGGCGCCAAAGGAAAGGCCGGGCGTATCCTTCGGGATCAGCAGCGCGGAAACGCCGCCCGGCCCATCACCGCCCGTGCGCAGCATCGTCAGGTACAGGTCGGACGCGCCAGCGCCCGAGATGAATTGCTTGGTGCCATTCAGCACATAGCCCTGATTGTCGCGCGCCGCGCGCGCCTTCAGCGCCGCCGCATCGCTGCCCGAACCCGGTTCCGTCAGGCAATAGGAAGCGATCGCTTCCATGGTGATCAACTTCGGCAACCAGGCGCTGCGCTGCGCATCATTGCCGAAGCGGTCAATCATCCAGGCGACCATATTGTGGATGGACATGAAGGCGCTGATGGTGGGGCAACCGGTCGCAAGCGCTTCAAACACCACCGCCGCATCCAGCCGCGTCAGCCCCGCGCCGCCTGAGTCTTCCCGCACATAAAGTGCCGCCATGCCAAGCGCAGCGGCTTCGCGCATTTCGGCCACCGGGAAATGCTGTTCCTTGTCCCATTGCAGGGCTTTGGGGGCCAGCACATCGCGGGCGAAATCCCGCGCGACGGATTGCAGCGCGCGGGTTTCTTCAGGAAGATCGAAGGTGATGGCGTTCATGCGGGGATTTCCTTGGCGATATCGGCCATGCGCGCGCGGGCGGCCTTCAGGTTGCGCGCCTTCACATGGCCAAAACCCTTGATGCCGGCGGCGGCTTCCGCCCATTCGCAAATGGCGCTGTGCGTGGCGGGCGAAAGCTTTGGCAGCAGCGCTTCCAGCCCGGCGCGATATTCATGGGGCAGCGCGCGTTCTTCGCGCCGCTCGGTAGTGCGCGCAAAAGGATCAAGCCAGGTGCCGCGCAGCACCTTGCCATGGCGGAGCAGCCGCATCGCGCGCAGCATGCCGGGACCGAAGGCGCGTTTTTCCGGCAGACCGGTATCGGGATTGATCTTGCTGATGATGGGCGGCGCCAGATGCACCTCAATTCTTTGCGTGCCGGCAAAACCGCGCGTCAGGCTTTCCTGCCATTCCGGCAGGCTATGCAGCCGCGCCACTTCATATTCATCCTTATAGGCCATCAGGCGATAAAGCTGCCTCGCCACCGCGCGGGAGAGCCGTTCTTCGCCGGGCACGGCCGCCGCTTCCGCCGTACGGATATGCGCGACGAAATCCTGATAGCGTCTTGCGTAACGCGATGACTGATAGGCCTTCAGGTCATCGGTGAAACGCGCGATCATGTCATCCAGCGTTTCAGGTCCGCGTGGCGCTTGCGGCGTTTCGGTCGCGGCAATGCGCCCCAGCGCGAAGGCATTCTTGTTGCGCTCCACCGCCGCGCCATTCAGTTCAATGGCGCGCAGGATCGCCTCCGCCGAAAGCGGCACCAGCCCACGCTGCCAGGCAAAGCCCAGCATGAAGGGATTGAGGTAAATCGCATCGCCCAAATCACGCTCAACGCGCGTGAGCGCGGGGATGGTCAGCGCTTCGCGGCACGCCGCGCCCAGGCTTTGCAGCATGGCGGCAGCATCGTAGCGCGTTTCGGTATCCTTCACGAATTGCGCGGTGGGCGACAGGTCCGCATTCACAATCGCCGTGCTGCGCGCGGGGCCAAGCAAGGGCCGTGCGGTGCGGCCATGCGCCACGACCATATCAGCGGCGAGCAACAAATCCGTCTCACCGGCCGCGATGCGCGCGCCGGAAAGCTGATCCGCCGCCGCGCCCACAGGGCCGATGCGCAACTGCGCGTAAACCCCGCCGCCCTTTTGCGCAAGACCCAAAAAGTCCAGCGTGCGCACCGGCCTTCCTTCCAGATGCGCGGCCTGCGCCAGGATGGCCGCCATGGAAGAAACGCCCTGCCCGCCAACGCCAGCGATCAGTAGATTCCATGCCTCACCCTGAATGGCGGGCAGGTTTGGTTCGGGCGGCAAGGGCGGCAGCGTGATGGCCGCGGGGCGCGCCGGTTCCGCGCCGATCAGGCTGACGAAGGACGGACAAAAACCCTCCACACAGGAAAAATCCTGATTGCAGGCAGATTGGTCAATGCGGCGCTTGCGGCCAAACGGCGTTTCAATCGGTTCCACCGCCAGGCAATTCGAAGCGCGGGAACAATCGCCGCAATCCTCACAAATGCGCGGATTGATCGCGATGCGGCGATTGGCGCGCGGTGCGAGGTCCCGCTTGCGCTTGCGGCGGCGCTCAGTCGCGCATTCCTGATCATAGATGATGGCGGTGACACCCTTCACCGCACGCAATTCCTTCTGCACGGCATCAAGCCGTGCGCGACGATGAAAGCCAACCGTAGCCGGTATCAGCGGATGGCCGCGATGCCGGTCCGGATCATCGGAGACAATTTCGATCCGCCCGACCCCTTCGCCATGCAATTGCGCGGCGATATGCGGCACATCAATCTCGCCTTCCGGGGTCTGCCCGCCAGTCATGGCAACCGCGCTATTCACCAGAATCTTGAAAGTGATATTGGCCTTGGCAGCCACCGCAAAACGGACGGAAAGACTGCCGGAATGGGCGTAAGTCCCATCGCCCATATTCGCAAAAACATGTTCCTGGCTGGTGAAATGTTCCTGCCCGATCCAGGCGGAACCCTCGCCGCCCATTTGGCAGAAGAAATCCGTCTCCCGGTTCATGAAGCGCGCGAGGTAATGGCAGCCAATGCCAGCAAGTGCGCGGCTGCCTTCCGGCACGCGGGTTGAGGTATTATGCGGGCAGCCGGGGCAGAAATACGGATCGCGCCCATGCACGGGCAATTGATCTCCGGCAGCGAGGCCTTCCAGTGCCGCCATGCGCGCCAGCATCGCATTGGTGCGAAAGGCTTGCGGCAGGCGCGCAAAAAGCGCGCGCAGAATCTGCGCGGAATCCAGTTCGTTCAGATCAGACAGAAGGGGCCGCCCGGCTTCGTCACGCTTGCCGGTGATGCGCGGGCGGCGATCCATGTGGAACAGCGCATCGCGCAGCTGCCATTCCAGGAAGGACCGGCGGTCTTCGATCACCAGGATTTCCTCAAGCCCCTCGGCAAAGGCCCGCGCGGCATCGGCATCCAAGGGCCAAGCAAGCCCCACCTTCCAGATACGCAAGCCCTGGGCGCGGGCGAAATCCTCGGAAATGCCAGCTTCGGCGAGTGCTTGGCGCAAGACAGTAAAGGCCTTGCCGCGCACGGCGATGCCAAAACGCGCATCCGGGCTATCCAGCACCATGCGGTCAATGCCATTGGTGCGCGCAAAGGCATTGGCGCGCGGCAGCTTCACGTGGCGCAGGCGTTCTTCCTGCACCATCGGCGGGTCAGTCGCGCGGATATGCACGCCATCGGGCGGGTTTGGCATGCCCTGCGGTTCGCGCGTGGCGTAAAGCGCGGGGTCCAGCATCACCGTCATGGTCGCATCCATGGTGTCGGCCACGCATTTCATGCCAACCCAGGTACCGGCGTAACGGCTGAGCGCAATGCCCTTCAGCCCATATTCCAACACCTCTGCCACATCGGCGGGATCGAGCATGGGGATTTCCAGATCCATGAAGGCATATTCGCAGCCCGATGTGATCGTGGAGGATTTGGAGGATGGATCATCCCCCGCCAGCGCCAGCACACCGCCCATAGGCGCGCTGCCGGCGGAATTGGCGTGGCGCAGCACATCGCCCGAGCGATCCACGCCCGGCCCCTTGCCATACCAAATGCCGAAAACACCATCCAAGCGCGCCCCAGGCGTGAGGTGCACCTGCTGCGAACCCCAAATGGCGGTCGCGGCCAGATCCTCATTCAAACCCGGCTGAAACACCACATCATGGGCGCGGAGCCTTTCGGCCTGGCGGGCCAATTCCCGGTCAAAGGCGCCGAGTGGCGATCCGCGATAGCCCGAAATGAAGCCCCCGGTGCGGAAGCCAGCCGCGGCATCCATTTCCTGGCGCAACATGGGCAGGCGCACCAGCGCATGCGTCCCCGTCAGCAATACGGGGCCGGAGCGGGCTTCCCAACGTTCTTCTAATGTGGCCTCTGGCCGGATGATGCTTCCCATGCGGCCTATTGTGGCGATTGGCGGGGCGAATGCCAATCGCTTTGTGAAGGCTTAGTGCTGGGCCTCGGCCTGGTCGAAATACGCCTTGATGTTGTGGAAAATGCACATCAGGCCAAAGCCAATCAGCCCAAAGCCGAAGATACTCATGCCGATATCCTGCGCGGCAGCGGCGGCGAAAAGGCCAAGCAAGGCCAGCAGGCCATAAAGGGCGAGGAAGAAAACGCGGGCACCGGTCATGGCGGTGGGTCCTTTCCAGGTTGATCGTCAAACAGGATCCGGGCGGCGGCGCCTTCCAGATCATCATATTGGCGCGAACGCAGCGCCCAGAGAAAACCAAGCAGGCCAAGCCCACCGAGCAAAAGCGAAACCGGCACGAGCAGGATCAAGGCTTCCATGTTACCCCCTCCCCGCGCGCAAGGCATTGCCGATGACGATCAGCGATGATGACGCCATCACCAGCGCGGCGATCAGCGGATTGACCAGCCCGGCAATCGCGGTCGGCACGGCAATGACATTATAGGCCAGCGCAAAGCCGATATTCTGCCGCGCCAGGATTTGCGCCCGCCGGGCGAGGCGAATGGCCTCCGGCAATACTGCCAGGCCTTCGCGTTGCAGCACGATATCGGCGGTGGTTTGCGCAAGGTCTGTGGCGCCGGCGGGGCTTGCCGCGACATGCGCGGCGGCCAGGGCGGCAGCATCATTGATGCCATCGCCGACCATGAGCGGCTTACGGCCAGCTTCCTTCAGGCTTTCGATATGGGCGGCCTTGGCGCGCGGATCGGCTTCGGCCTGCCAGGTCTCGATACCCGCAGCCTTGGCGGCAGAAGCAACCGCGCCCGGACCATCGCCGGAGAGCAATTCTACCGGCAGGCCAAGCGCCTTGAGATCAGCCACCACTTGCGGCGCATCGGCGCGCAACCGATCGGCGAAGCGGAAGATCACCGGCGCGGCATCGGCAGAGGCGCGAAACACCAACACCATGCCATCGCGGATACCCGTCACATTGCAGCAGGCTGGCGAGCCTAAGCGTGCGGTGCCAGCTTCCAGCCCCTGTCCAGGGATTTCGCGCGTGCCTTCCACCAAAGGCGCTTCCGGACAGGCGCGCACCAGCGCCTTGGCCAAGGGATGGCGTGATGCGCGCGCCATGCCCGCTGCGGCGCGCAACACGGTCGCATCCTGCCCTTCCGGGATCAGCACCGGGCGCCCTTCGGTCAGCGTGCCGGTCTTGTCCAAAACGGCGCAATCAGCCTCGGCCAAGCGTTCCAGTGCGGTTGCGGAAGCAACCAACACACCGCGTTTGAACAGTGCTCCATTCGCCACCACCTGCACGGCGGGCACGGCAATCGCCAAGCCGCAAGGGCAGGTGATCAACAGCACGCAGACCGCGTTCACCAAGGCTTCCTGCCAGAGCGCATCAAAACCCACCCACCATAACAGGAAAGTCGCGGCGGCGATGGCGTGCGCAATCGGCACATAATACCGCGCCGCATGATCCGCGATGGAGACAAAGCGGCCCTTGGATTGTTCCGCCGCTTCCAACAACCGCGCCATGGCGGCGAGGGAGCCATCGCGCGCCGGCGCCGTTACTTCCAGAACGAAAGGCGCGCCCATATTCACTGCCCCCGCCGGCAGGGCCGCACCCGCTGCAAAACCACGCGGCAGGCTTTCACCGGTAATCGCCGCCGTATCCAACAGGGTTTCAACTTGCGCACGGCCATCCAGGCGGAGCGCCTCACCGGCCGCGATCTGCACGGCCTGCCCCGCTTCCAAGGACGCCACGGGCACCAGCCGCGTTATGCCATCGCCTGCCAGCAGCGCCACCATGCCATCCTGCAGCGCCAGCACTTCCGCCACCGCCTGCCGCGCCTTCTTGCGCGCCGCGCGTTCAAGCACGCGGCCCGCAAGCAGCAGCGCCAGCAAGGCCGTTGCGCCATCAAACCAAGTATAGGGGCCGTTGCGGAAGGTCTCGACCAGGCTCATGCCCGCCGTTGCCAGCACGCCGAGCGAGACCGCCATATCCATATTCACGCGGCCCGCGCGCAAGGCTGCGGCGGCGGAACGGTAGAAGGGCATGCCCGCGACCAGCACGGTCGGCAGGCCAATCAGCGCCGCCAGCCAATGCATGAATTCGCGGGTATGCGCGCCCATATCCTCGCCAACCCAAACGGCGATGGAAACGAGCATGACATTCATGGCGCCAAAGGCAGCGATACCAAGCGCGCGGATCAGCGCGCGGCCTTCGGCATCTTCCGTCGCGCGCATGCATGCAGGCGTATAGGGTGCCACCCGAAACCCAAGGCGCGCGAGCAGCGCGATCAATTCATTGCCGCGCTCAGCCGCGCCCTGCCAGCGCAGATCAAGCCGGCGTGTGGTAAAGGAAACCCGCGCCTTGATCACATCAGGTTCGGCGGCCAGCGCCTGTTCCACCAACCAGACACAAGCGCCACAAGTGAGGCCCGAGATCATGAGATCGAGCGATTTCGCACCATCAGCTTCTTCGCGGATCAAGGGCAACGCATCAAAAACCGGCGGTGCGGCTTCAGGGCGCAGCGCACCATCAGCGCTTTCGCGCCGGCGATAAAACGCATCCAGGCCAAGGCCGCGCACCAGGCCGTAAGCCGCCTCACACCCCGTGCAGCAAAAACGCCCTTGGCCAGGCACCAGCGCAGCGCCGCAATGGGCGCAGGCGGCCGCACTTTGCGGCGCTTCAGCAACCAAGGGGCGCTTGAGGTCGGTCATGGCAGGATGAAGCGCTTGCGCAAATCAAAAGCCGTGCCGGCTTCATCGAAGAAGGTCAGCCGCGCTTCCCATTGCCCAGCGCGGAGTGATTCCAACCGCGCCGCAAAACGCCCATGGCCGGTGGCGTTGAAACCAAGCGGCACTTCCACCCCTTCCAGCGGGCGCAGCATGACGCCTTCAACACGGCCATGGAGTGGTTGTTGCGAAGCATTCCGCATCACAAGGCGCAGTGTGCCGGCTTCAAGTGTGATCTCTCCGCGCCAGCCCAGCGCATCCTGCCGCGCGGCCTCCGCCAATACCTGATCATAGCCGCGGCCGCGTTCATAGGCGCGCGGCACGGTCACGCCGGTGAAGGTGGAAAGCGCAAGCCAGACAAACAAGGCATTGACCGCCACCACCAGCCCCATGCCGCCCACAAAGACCCAGGGAATCCAGCGGCCACGCTTCGGGTCATAATCGCGTTGCATGGTCATGCTCATGGTTTCGGTCCCAGAAAAACACTGGTTTGGCTGGTGGCGGGCCGCCCCGCAGCGTCCAGCAGGCGGAAGGTGATGGGCGTTGATTCTTGCAGCTTCAAACCAGAAGGCGCCGCGATGAAAACGCGATATTGCGTGATGCCATCAGCACGCCGCGACAGTGTGTAGCGCCCTTCGGCAGTGGCTTCCACATCCTGCACCGTCAGGCGCAGCCCAGGCGGCGCTTCCAGCGTGAGCGTCAGCGGCGCGTCATCATGCGTTTTGTTCACGATCTTGATCGTATAGGCGTTGCGAATACCACCATCCGACAGGCGCACGAAAAGCGGCGCGCGGTCCCGCAGGACGGTGACATCCAGCGTTGAGCGCATCAGGAAGGCGCCCAGCATGATCAGCGCCACAACGGAAAGCGCCGCGCCATACATGATGGTACGCGGGCGGATGAATCGCGGCACGCGGCGCGCAGCCATGCCCACCTGCTGGCGTTGCGGCCCCGGCGGCAGCGCAGCGGCGGCAGCCGCACTGGCAGCAAGATTGTTCAGGGTTTCAAAAGCAACCAGCCCCTTGGGGCGGCCCAGCTTGCCCATGACGGAATCGCAGGCATCAATGCAAAGCCCGCAACCGATGCATTCAAGCTGCTGCCCATCACGGATATCAATCCCGGTCGGGCAGACATGGACGCAGGCCGCGCAATCCACGCAATCGCCAACCCCATCGGCCTTGGCCTTGCCGCGCGGTTCGCCGCGCCAATCGCGATAGGTCACGACCAGCGAATTTTCATCCAGCATCGCCGCCTGAAAGCGCGGCCAGGGGCACATATAAACGCAGACCTGTTCGCGCGCCCAACCCGCCAGCAGATAGGTAAAACCGGCAAACAGCGCGAAGAAGAAATAGACCATGACGCCGGCATCACCCGTGAAGAATTGCCGCGTGATGGTCGGCGCATCATTGAAATACATGATCCAGGCGCCGCCCGTGGCAGCCGCAATCAGCAGCCAAGCGCCATGCTTGGCGAATTTGCGTGACCAATAGGCGCCATTGCGCGGCCCGGCATCCAGCTTCATGCGCGCATTGCGATCGCCTTCGATCCAACGCTCGACAAACATGAAAAGATCAGTCCAGACGGTTTGCGGGCAGGTAAAGCCGCACCACAACCGGCCAAACAGCGAAGACACCGCGAATAGAGCGAATGCGCCAAGGATCAGCGCACCGGTCAGGAAATAGATTTCCTGCGGCCAGATTTCGATCCAGAAGAAGAACAGCCGCGCATTGGTCATATCCACCAGCACGGCCTGATCCGGCATGCCCGGGCCGCGATCCCAGCGCAGCCAGGGTACAAGGTAGTAAAGCGCCAGGCACAGGATCAGCACCGCCCATTTCACGCTGCGCACCTTGCCGAAGACCCGCTTCGGATAGACACGCTGGCGATCAGCGTAAAGTGAGGGCGGGGCAGCTTCCGCTGCCACGGCCTCAGGCTTCAGCTTCTCGGGGGTTTTGATCTCGCCCATGGGAAATGACCGCGCTTTTCCTATTCACCGCCGCCAAGGCTATGCACATAGACCGTCAGCATATTGATGATGGCGGGATCAAGCCGCTTGCCCCAGCTTGGCATCACGCCAGCGCGCGCATTGGAAATGCTCTGCACAATGGAAGCCTTGTCGCCACCATAAAGCCAGACCTGATCGGAAAGGCGCGGCGCACCGACATCGCGGATGCCCTCTCCCTTTTCGCCATGGCAGGATGCGCAGTTCTCGGCATAAAGCGCCGCACCGCGCCCGGCCGCGGCCTGATCCGTCGCGCGATTGGTGAAGGATAGCACGTGTTCCGCCACATCATTCACCTGCGGGCGCGTCAGCACGCCATCGGTCAGGAAGCGCGGCATCTGGCTTTGGCGCTGGTCATCGCTTTCATTGGCGCGAATGCCATGCACGATGGCATGATGGATCGCATCAAGGCTGCCGCCCCAGATCCATTCATCATCGGCAAGGGACGGGAAGCCACCCAAGGCCCCCTGCCCGCCCGCGCCATGGCAGCCCGCGCAATTATTGGCGAAGGCGCCGCGCCCGCCCGCCATCGCAAAGGCGCGCAATTCCGGATCGGCGGCAATCTGTTCCGGCGTGGCGGCACGCAGGCGCGACATCATTGGCGCCATGCGCGCTTCAGCCTGCTGCACATCCCGCATCACCGCTTCACGTGCGATCCAGCCGGAAGTGCCCGTCGCGCCGGGGATCGGCAGCGCCGGATAGATCACCACCCAAACCAGGCTGAAGGCGATGGTCGCATAAAAGGTCCAAAGCCACCATCTGGGCAAAGGCGTATTGAGTTCCTTCAGCCCATCCCATTCATGGCCGGTGGTATCCTGACCGCTCAGCTTGTCTTTTTCGATTTTCGTCGGCATGGCCGTTACTCCTTACGAGCGGGGCGGCGCGCGGTCATCGCGCAGCGGTATATCGCCAAGCGATTCGAAATGCTTGCGCCGCGATGGCCGCATCACGAACCACACCATCCCCAGGAACAGGACAAAGAACCAAACCACCCATAGGGCGCGGAGCGCGGGGTAGAGTTCAACCAGGCTTTGCATCTTCTGCGCCCCCTTACTGCTGCCGCAACTGCGCCGGCGTCACATCGCGGAAATCCACGAGCGTGCCGAGCATTTGCAAGTAAGCCACCAGCGCATCCATTTCCGTAATGCGCACAGGATCGCCATCGAAAGCCGCCTGCCGGGCGCGGGCATAACGGGCATTGAAGGCTGTCGCATCCGCATCCGGCCGCGCCTGGGCTTCCAGATCGGCCTTGGCATTCGCGATCATCTCATCGCTGTAAGGCACACCCACCGCACGCAGGGCGCGGAGATGATCCGCCACTCGGCTGTAATCCAAAGGCCGATCCAGGAAGGAATAGGGCGGCATGATGGAAGCCGGCACCACCGCGCGGGGTGAACGCAAATGCGCCGCATGCCAATCATCCGAATAGCGCCCGCCAACGCGCGCCAGATCCGGCCCGGTGCGTTTGGAACCCCATTGGAAGGGGTGGTCATACATGCTTTCCGCCGCCAGGCTGAAATGGCCATAGCGTTCCAATTCATCGCGGAAGGGGCGGATCATCTGGCTATGGCAGACATAGCAGCCTTCCCGCACATAGATATTGCGTCCCATTTGTTCGAGTGGTGTGTAAGGTCTGATGCCTTGCACACGCTCAATCGTGGTTTCCACCGTGAATAGCGGGACAATCTGCACCAGACCGCCAATGGAAACCGTGAGCAGCGTCAGCACACCCATCAGGACAACATTGCGTTCAATAACGCCGTGGTCACGAAGCCAGCGGAACATTTGCCAATCCTCCTTCTATTCCGCCGCGACGGCATGGGCAGGGACAAGGCGCGGCGCGGGTTCCGCGGCTTCCCCTTCAGTGACGGTCTTCCACAAATTGAAGGCCATGATCAGCGCGCCAGCCAGGTACAGCACCCCGCCAATGGCGCGAATGACGTAATAGGGATGCATGGCTTCCACGGTTTCCACGAAGGAATATTGCAGGAAGCCGAGCTCATCAAAGGCGCGCCACATCAGGCCCTGCATGATGCCGGAGACCCACATGGCGGTGATATAGAAGACGATCCCAAGGGTCGCGACCCAGAAATGCCAGGAGATCAGGCGTTCGCTCCAGATGCCCTTTTTCTTCCAGAGCACAGGGAAAAGATAGTAGAGCGCGCCGAAGGAAATGAAGCCAACCCAGCCCATGGCACCGGAATGCACATGGCCGATGGTCCAATCCGTGTAATGCGAAAGACCATTCACGGCCTTGATGGACATGACCGGGCCTTCAAAGGTGGACATGCCATAAAAGCCCACCGCCGCCACACTGAAGCGCAAGGCTGGATTGGTGCGCAGCTTGTCCCAAGCGCCCGAGAGCGTCATCAGGCCATTGATCATGCCACCCCAGGACGGCATCCAGAGCATGACGGAAAACACCATGCCGAGCGTCTGCGCCCAATCAGGCAGCGCCGTATAATGCAGATGGTGCGGCCCCGCCCAGATATACAAAAAGATCAAGGTCCAGAAGTGGATGATCGAAAGCCGATAGGAATAAACTGGCCGATCCGCCTGCTTCGGGATCAGGTAATACATCATCCCGAGAAAGCCCGCGGTCAGGAAGAAACCGACCGCATTATGGCCATACCACCATTGGATCATGGCACCCTGCACGCCAGCGGGCGCGGAATAGGAATGCGATGATCCAAGCCCCACGGGGATGGAGATGTTATTGCCGATATGCAGCAAAGCGACGGTGATGATGAAGGCCAGGAAGAACCAATTCGCCACATAGATATGCGGTTCTTCGCGGCGCATCAGCGTGCCGCCAAAGGCGATCAGGTAGAAAACCCAAACCACCGTCAGCCACAAATCCACATACCATTCCGGTTCGGCATATTCCTTGCCCTGGGTGATGCCGAGCACATAGCCAAGTGCCGCCATGACAATGACGAATTGATAGCCCCAGAACAGGAACCACCCCATATCATCGCCGCCGAACAGCCTGGCGCGGCAGGTGCGTTGCACGATGAAAAGGCTGGTCAGGAACAGCGCATTTCCGCCAAAGGCGAAAATCACCGCGCTGGTATGCACCGGGCGCAGCCGCCCGAAGCTGGTCCATTCCAGATCAAGATTGAGCAGTGGAAAAGCGAGCTGCAGCGCAATGACAACACCCACCAGGAATCCCACAACACCCCAAAAGGCGGTGGCGATGGCGAAGGCGCGGATCGGGCCTTCCACCATGATGGGCTGATCACCGGGCGCGCTTCGCGCTGAGGCGGCAATGGCGGCCATATCTAGTCTCCCTCAAGACGCGGGACTCGAAACGGCCGCGTCGGAAGGTAGAAAAGGCCCAGAGGCGCCCTTCGTCCTTGATACGGATCAATTTGACGCAGCCGTGCTCCGCTAATCTCCGTAGCCAATCGCCCGGGATTCGCGCCTGCGGGGCAAGTGGAGGAAGTTTTCATGCCAAGCGATGCAGCATTTGCGCCGCGCCGGCTGACCATCAGGAAGGTCGCGCCTGATCGCCCCTGGGTCTGGCTGAATGCCGGCTGGCGCGATCTGATGGCCA
>JADCEV010000027.1 GCA_020249865.1 Roseomonas sp.
AGTGGTGGCGACCCTTGGTTCGAAGGAAGGGCTTGCGAATTTGGCGCAGGCCATCTCAAGCCCTGGCGATACCATTCTGGTGCCCAATCCTTCCTACCCCATCCATCAATTCGGTTTCATCATTGCGGGCGCTTCGGTGCGCAGCATTCCCTATACGCCCGATGATGCGATGCTGGCCGCGATTGACCGCGCCGTGCGCCATTCCGTGCCCAAACCGAATGCGGTGATTGTCAATTTCCCATCCAACCCAACCGCACTAACCGCGCCGATCGAATTCTACCGCGAATTGGTCGCCCTTTGCCGTCGGCATGAATTGTTCATCCTGTCCGATCTTGCCTATGCCGAGCTGTATTTCGGCGACACGCCGCCGCCTTCCGTCTTGGAAGTGGAAGGGGCGAAGGACATCACGGTGGAATTCACCTCCATGTCCAAAACTTACAATATGCCGGGCTGGCGCATGGGTTTTGCGGCAGGCAATCCACGTCTTATCGCGGCTTTGGCGCGCGTCAAATCCTATCTGGATTACGGCGCCTTTACGCCGATCCAGGTGGCGGCGACGGCAGCCTTGAATGGCCCGCAGGATTGCATTGAGGAAATGCGCGTTTTGTACAAGGAACGCCGCGAGGTGCTGGTGAGGGGGCTGCATGCCGCGGGCTGGGATGTGCCAGCGCCCGAGGCTTCCATGTTCCTTTGGGCGCCGATCCCTGAGCGTTTCCGGCATTTGGGCTCGGTCGGGTTTTCCAAGCTGCTGCTGGAAAAGGCGAAGGTCGCGGTGGCACCTGGCCTTGGCTTTGGTGAGCATGGTGATGAACATGTGCGCATTGCGCTGGTGGAAAACAACCACCGCATTCGTCAGGCGCTGCGTGGCATCAAGACTTTCCTCGGCGGCGATAATGCCGCGCCGCAGGATGCTTCTTCTGATATGGTGAATGCATGACCCGCCCCCTTGCGATTGCGGTTGCCGGCCTTGGAACGGTTGGCGCCGGCGTGGTGAAATTGCTGCGCGCGAATGCCGATATCATCGCGGCACGTGCGGGCAGGCCCATTGCCATCACCGCCGTTTCCGCGCGTGAACGCAACCGGGATCGCGGCATCAGCCTTTCGGGGCTGCGCTGGTATGAAGACCCCGTTGCACTCGCTGCCGATCCGCAAGTGGATGTTGTGGTGGAATGCATCGGTGGTTCGGAAGGCCCGGCGCGCGCCTTGGTGCAAGCCGCGATTGCCGCTGGCAAGCATGTGGTAACGGCGAATAAGGCGTTGCTTGCCGTGCATGGCGCTGCCTTGGCGCAGGCATCCGAAGCGCGCGGTGTGGCGCTGGCCTTTGAAGCGGCGGTGGCCGGCGGCATTCCCGCGATCAAGGCGCTGCGCGAAGGCTTGGCTGCCAATCGCATCCAGCGCGTTGCGGGTATTCTGAACGGCACCTGCAATTACATCCTGACCGTGATGCGCGAACAAAAGCGCGAATTCGCCGAAGTGCTGGCCGAGGCACAAAAGCTTGGCTATGCGGAAGCCGATCCATCCTTCGATATTGATGGCATTGATGCGGCGCATAAGCTGGCGATCCTGGCCGCACTCGCCTTTGGCCGGCCGGTGGATTTCGGCGCGGTGCATGTGGAAGGCATTCGTGATGTCTCGGCGCTTGATATCGCGCTGGCCGAGGAACTCGGCTATCGCATCAAGCTGCTTGGTATTGCGCGGCGCGAAGAAGGCGGCATTGCAACCCGCGTGCATCCCTGCATGGTGCCGATCTCCGCCCCCATTGCGCGGGTGGATGGCGTCTTCAATGCCGTGGTCGCGGAAGGTGATTTTGTTGGCCGCGTGATGATGGAAGGCCGCGGCGCTGGCGAAGGGCCGACAGCTTCCGCGGTGGTGGCCGATGTGATTGACATCGCCCGCGGGCGCTTCACCCCGGTTTGGGGCGCGGAAGCCGCCGCTTTGAAGCCCGAGCCTTCCTTCCCGATGGATCGCCATACGGGGGCCTATTACCTCCGCCTGATGGTGGTGGACCGCCCCGGCGTGATTGCTGATGTGACGGGCGTTTTGCGCGACCATGCGATCAGCCTGGAATCCATGCTGCAACGTGGCCGCGCGCCAGGTGAGGCCGTGCCCGTGGTGCTGACCACGCATGAAACCAGCGAGGCTTCCGTCCGCGCCGCGCTCAAGCGCATCGCGGAATTGAATACCGTGATGGAAAAGCCAGCGCTGATCAGGATCGAGGCGCTATAGGCACCCCGCCGCCCGCGCCCTGGCGCGCACCAGCGCCAGGACGGTGCGTGAAATCGGCGCGGCCTCACCTACCCAATCGGCCAATTCCACCACGGCGCCGAGCAGTGCCTCAATCTCCATCGGTCGGCCGCGTTCCAGATCCTGCAGCATGGAGGTCTTGTGCGCGCCAACCTCCGCCGCGCCGGCGATGCGCTTATCCACATCAATCGCAAAGCGCACGCCAAGCGCTTCCGCCACGCGCTGGCCTTCCAGCATCATGGCACGCGCGACACCGCGCTGACCTTCATCGCCCGTCAGCACATCAAGCGTTGCGGTGGTGAGCGCTGAGATCGGGTTGAAGGCCATATTGCCCCAAAGCTTTACCCAAAGCTCATCACGAATTTTCGGGCGCACCGGCGCCTTGAAGCCGGCGGCGATCAGCGCTTCAGACAGCGCCTGCGCGCGCGGGCTGCGGCTGCCATCAGGCTCACCCAGGCTGAAGCGGTCGCCATAGCTATGGTCAATCACGCCAGGCGCTGTCACCTCAGCGGCGGGATAGACAATGCAGCCAATGGCGCGGGATGGCGGCAGCAGCGCGGAAACCTGGCCATCCGGGTCC
>JADCEV010000028.1 GCA_020249865.1 Roseomonas sp.
AATCGCAAGGGGCATTATATGCTTCTTGGCCTTGAAACGCCCCCGCCGCCCTCAATGAGGCAGAGCGTCAGCTTGGCCTGAATGAAGACGTGCTGCGCATGCTGACCGTGCGCGTGGAAGCGATTGATGAGGCGCCTTCCGCTGTCATGTCCAAGCGCGGCGGAGATGATCGCGATCGCGAGAAAAGCTTCCGCGGCCCGCGCCCGGCTGGCCGCTTTGGCTCTGGCCGCGGTGGCCGTGGCGATGACCGTGAGGAATTCCGCGCCCGCGGCCGCGACGAAATGGATATGTCCATGGGGATTGAGGAATAAGCCATGTCTGACAATGCAGATCTGATCCCCGCCGCCCGTCGCCCCGCCGTGGGCGCGCGCCGGCCCTTCCATCGCCGTCGCAAATCCTGCCCCTTCAGCGGCCAGGGCGCGCCGAAGATTGACTATAAGGATGTGCGGCTGCTGTCCCGCTTCCTGTCTGAACGCGGCAAGATCGTGCCCGCGCGCATCACCTCGGTTTCGGCGAAGAAGCAGCGCGAATTGGCCATTGCCATCAAGCGCGCCCGCTTCCTGGCGCTGCTGCCTTACGTGATTGCGGATTAGGCAGCACTCAGCGGCGAAAGGGCATGGGACCAGCCATGGAAATCAGGCCTGGCCTGTTGGATGATCCGCGGTGGCTTGCGGCGGCGATTGGTGGGATTGCTTCCGCCATTGCCGCGCTTTGGGCCATGCGCGGATTGCCGCTGGGCTTTGCTGCTTTCTGGCTGACGTCGCTGCCCATCTTCGCCGCCGGGCTTGGCTTTGGCAGCGCCTCAGCCTTTGGCGCGCTGGGCATTGGCACCTTGATTGTGTTGATCCTGGCAAGTGAATGGCCAACCCTGATCTACCTGTTGGGCTTCGCACTCCCCGCGCTGCTGATGGTGGCAACAGGGCTGCGCGGTGGCCGGATTGATGCGTCATTGCCCTTGGCACTGACCGGCATTTGGCCGGCGCTGGTGATCCTGCTGGTGGCGATGCTGCTGGCGGGCACTGCCGGCGGTTTTGACGGGGCCTTGAATGCCTCGGTCAAGCAGGGGCTTTCGCGCATGGGCATTGCCGATGCTGGCATGCCGGTGGAGCAATTGGCGCGCATCATGGCGCCCGCCATGGCGGGGTGGATGGTGGCTGCGTTGATCCTGTGCGGCATTGGGGCGCAAAGCGCCTTGACGCGGCGGGGGCTTGCCTTGGCCGCAACACCGCGCTGGTGCGAAAGCCGCCTGCCGATCTGGTATGGGTTCCTCCCTTCCGGGGCGGCGCTGGTCTGGCTGAGCGGCATGGGCGGCGATAGCAGCCTGCCCATGGCACTTTTTGTGGTGTTGCTGCTGCCCTTCTTTCTGCTGGGGCTTGCCGCGGTGCATCGGCGTTCTGCCGGCCGTACCGCCCGGCCCTTCATGCTTGGCGTCTTCTACGCCGGGCTTGTGATCTTGAGCGTGCCGGCCGCAATCGCGGTGACGGCCTTCGGTATTTTCGAACAATGGGGGCGGCGCAACCAGCCGCCCGGAGGCATGACATGATTGACCTGATCCTGATGCAGCGCGTGGACAAGCTTGGCCAAATGGGTGAGCGTGTGAAGGTGCGCCCTGGCTATGCGCGCAATTACCTGCTGCCCACCGGCAAGGCGATCCGCGCCAGCAAATCCAACCTGGAACGGTTTGAGCGCGAACGCGCCCAGCTTGAAGCGGACAACATCAAGCGCCGTGGTGAGGCTGAGCGTGTGGCCGAACGCGTGGCGGGGCTTTCCGTGATCATCATCCGCCAGGCGGGTGAAAGCGGCAGCCTTTATGGTTCCGTGGTGTCGCGCGACATCGCGGTTGCCTGCACCGAAGGTGGCCTCACCATCACGCGTGAGCAGGTATTGCTCGGCCAACCGATCAAGTCTGTTGGTATCAGCACCGTGCAGGTGGAACTCCATCCGGAAGTGCAAATCCCGGTGGTGGTGAATGTGGCGCGCAGCCGCGAAGAAGCCGAAAAGCAGGCGCGCGGCGAAAGCGTGGCCGCTGCCGCGCAGGCCGAAAGCCTGGAAGCGGAGCTTGCGGCGGAAATGGCAGCGATGGAATAAGCCTTCTGATGCGGGTGTGGGGGTTGCGGGCTACTCGCCCCCCGCAACCCTTCAGGTGGGATCGCATGCATCCCTCACCAGGGGCCGTTCCCCCGGCTTCGTTCGGGGCATATTGTTTCAGTATTCGTCTGGTCGCATTTTCCGAGCCCCAAGTGATTCCACTTGGCTGGAAAATGTTTTAGGCTGCCGCCGCCAGCGCCACTTGAGGCTCAATCCGCCCATCATAAAGCGCGCGCCCCAGAATCGCGCCTTCAATCCCGGCGCCGGCTTCGCGTAGCGCAGTGATATCTTCAACCCCCGCGACACCGCCCGAGGCTATCACCGGCAAGCGCACCGCGCGCGCAAGTGCCGCGGTTGCCGCGACATTCACGCCCGTCAACATGCCATCGCGCGCGATATCCGTGTAAATCACTGCCGCTGCGCCAGAATCCTCAAAGCGGCGCGCCAGATCGGTGGCGCTGACATCGCTGGTCTCTGCCCAGCCTTCAGTCGCCACCATGCCATCACGCGCATCAATCCCAAGCGCGACCCGGCCCGGAAAGGCGCGGCAGGCAGCGCGGGCGAAATCCGGATCCTTGACGGCGGCAGAGCCCAGAATGATCCGGCTGACGCCTGCTTCGAGCCAAGCCTCGGCCGTTGCCATGGAACGAATGCCGCCGCCCAATTGCAGCCTGGCGCCCGGCACAGCGGCGATAATCGCGCGCACCGCTGCGGCATTGGCCGGCTTGCCGGCAAAGGCGCCATCCAAATCCACCATATGCACCCAGAAAAATCCGGCTTCGATAAAGCGGCGCGCCTGTGCTGCCGGATCATCGGCATAGATGGTGGCCTGATCCATCTCTCCACGCTTCAGGCGCACCACCTGCCCGCCCTTCAAATCAATGGCGGGATAAAGCGAAAAGCCCATTACTGCGTGGGATCAAGCAAGGCGCCCGTGGAACGCCCGCGGCCCGGCTCAAGCGGCTTATAGTAAAAGCGCCCGGAAACCGTTTGCCCATGCACGCGCGCATAAAAGGGATGCGTGCCCCAATGGACGTAACCCAGCGCCTCAAACAGTGCGATAGCGGTTGTTTGCGTCTCCCGCACGTCAAGGTTCAGCACGCGATGGCCAAGCGCGGCGGCGCGTTCTTCAACGCGCGTCACCAGCATGCGCGCCAGACCATGGCCGCGCGCATAGGGTGCGAGGTAGGCATGGGTCAGCGTGGCGCCGAAGGATTGCGCTTCATTATGGCGCGGCGGGCGCACCAGCTGCGCCGATCCCACCACATGGCCATCCAGCCGCGCGATGAATAATTCGCGTTCCGGCACCAACAACGTGCCGCGGAAATGCCGCGCAAGGGCTTCCCGCCCCTGGGGCTCCAGCCAGCCGAAGCCGCCGCCTTCAATGATGGCCGCATCCGTCGCCTCACAGAGATCGGCCATATCCGCATCCGAAATCTGGCTGGCGAGTTCCACCGCCAAATCATGGGTGAAGCTCATGGTCATTGCGCTATTCATGGCACCCATTGAAGGAAATTGGCGAGGATACGCAAGCCCACCGGCCCGCTTTTTTCCACATGGAACTGAAGCCCGGCAAGATTATGGCGGGCAATGGCGGCAGTGACCGGCCCGCCATAATCGGCGGTTGCGATCGCATCTGCGGCCTGCGCTGCCCGGAAGGCGTAGGAATGGACGAAATAAACCTGATCCCCCGGCGTGACCCCAGCCAGCAAAGGGTGGCAGCCTGGGCTGAAGGCAAGCGCATTCCAGCCCATTTGCGGGAGTGGCAGGGGCCGGCCATCGGCCCCCTTCGGGTCCATGGGCGCGACCTCGCCCGGCAGCCAATCCAGCCCCGGCGTGCTGCCATGCTCCAACCCTTGGGTTGCCATCAACTGCATGCCCACACAAATGCCAAGAAAGGGCACGCCATCCCCACGCACACGCTGTTCCATGGCCGCCACCGCGCCCGGCAAAGCATCCAGCCCGCGTCGGCAGGCGGCAAAGGCCCCCTGGCCGGGCAGCACCACGCGGTCAGCGGCCAGGATTTCCGCCGCATCGCGGGTGACGCTGATCTCCGCCGCAACGCCTGCTTCCCCCGCCACCTTCTCGAAGGCGCGCTTTACGGAAGCAAGGTTGCCAGAACCCGGATCTATGATCACCAGCTTCATGTCAGCCCACGGGCCAGATCGGCGCGACGATCCGCCAAATTCAGCACCGCCCCTTCCTCATCGCGGCCCTGCACCACGCCCATCAGGCGAAAACCACCCCGCTCCAGCGTCCAGCGCTGGAGGTTCCGCGCCTCAAACCCCGCCAGGATTTGCAAAGCGATCATCGCCCAGGGGGAAATGCCGGATGGCAGCACAAAGCCCAGTAGCGTCGCGAGCGCGAAATACAGTGCCGCCACGATCCAAAGCCGCTTGGCCAGAAACCAGAACAACGGAAATATCGCGGCCCACCAGGAAAAGCCTTCCCGCACCATGACGGTCCGCGCGGGCTTGCCCGTCACGGCGGGGCGCTGATGAACGGTCCAGACCCGCATCTCAGGCTTCCAGCACGCCCTTGGTGGAGGGAATGGCGCCAATCGCGCGCGGGTCCGGTTCCACCGCTTCCCGCAAGGCACGGGCCAGGGCCTTGAAGCAGGCTTCCGCCACGTGATGGGCGTTGGTCCCGGCCTTTTGCGTCACATGCAGCGTAATGCCGGCATTGAAGGCCAGGGCGCGGAAAAATTCTTCGAACAACTCGGTATCCATCTCCCCAATCTTGGGCTGGGCGAAGCTGACGGACCAGGCAAGGAAGGGCCTGCCGGAGATATCCACCGCTGCTTCGGCCAAGGCCTCATCCATCGGGATCACGGCCGCGCCGTAGCGGCGAATGCCGCGCTTGTCGCCCAGGGCCTGGCGCAGGCATTGGCCGATGACGATGCCGACATCTTCCGTGGTGTGGTGAAAATCAATGTGCAGATCGCCCTTGGCCCGCACCTTCAGGTCGAACAAGCCATGGCGGGCGAGTGCGGTGAGCATATGGTCCAGAAAGCCAATGCCGGTGGCGATATCCGCGCGCCCTTCGCCATCCAGGCCAAGGGCGACGGTGATCGCGGTTTCCGAGGTCTCGCGGCTGATTTCCGCGCGGCGGTTCCAGGGCGGGGAGGTCTTCATGGCGCCTAACTACGCCCCGCGGTGGGGGGGATGCAACCGAAAGCGGGGGTGTGGTTGTCTCGGCGCCCCAGCCGCGCCATTTCTTGGCCCATGACACAGACACAACACGATCCCCTGGGCTGGCACGGCACCACCATTCTTTGCGTCCGCAAGGGCGGGCAAGTGGCCATGGCCGGGGATGGACAGGTATCGCTCGGGCAGACCGTGGTGAAGGGCAATGCGCGCAAGATCCGCCGCATCGCCGGCGGCAAGGTGCTGGCAGGCTTCGCCGGCGCCACCGCCGATGCCTTTACGCTGCTGGAGCGGCTGGAAGCCAAGCTGGAACGCTTCCCGGATCAATTGGAACGTGCCTGCGTTGATCTGGCGAAGGATTGGCGCACGGATCGCTACCTGAGGCGCCTGGAAGCCCTGCTGGCGGTGGCAGATCACAAACGATCCTTGCTCGTGACCGGGCAGGGCGATGTGCTGGAACCGGAAGATGCCATTATCGGCATTGGCTCCGGCGGCAATTACGCGCTTTCCGCCGCACGCGCGCTTTTGCCGGTGGAGGGGGTGGAGGCTGAGGAGATTTGCCGCCGCGCCATGAAAATCGCCGCCGATATCTGCGTCTACACGAACGGCAATATCATCCTTGAGACGCTGGCTGCCAGCGCGGGAGACGCAGCATGACCGAAACCGTCAACCTCTCCCCGCGTGAAATCGTCTCGGAGCTTGATCGGCATATTGTCGGGCAGCAGGAAGCCAAGCGGGCGGTGGCTATTGCATTGCGTAATCGTTGGCGCCGTCAGCAATTGGCCCCGGGGCTGCGTGAGGAAGTGGTGCCGAAAAACATCCTGATGATCGGCCCGACCGGCTGCGGCAAGACGGAAATCGCCCGGCGCTTGGCGCGTTTGGCGAATGCGCCGTTTCTGAAGGTGGAGGCGACGAAATTCACCGAAGTGGGTTATGTCGGGCGCGATGTGGAAAGCATCATTCGCGATCTGGTGGAGGTTGCCATCACCATGGGCCGCGACGCCGCGCGCAAGGGTGTTGAGGCCAAGGCGGAGCTGGCGGCCGAGGAAACCCTGCTGACGGCGCTGGTGGGCGAAGGTGCCTCCGGCGAAACACGGTTAAAGTTCCGCCGCATGCTGCGTGAAGGCCAATTGGAAAATCGCGAAATTGAAGTGCAATTGGCCGATTCCGGCCCCGCCATGCCGATTGGCATGATCGATCTGCCAGGCGGGCAGCCGCCGCAGATGCAGAATCTGCAGGATATGTTCGGCAAGATGTTCGGCGGGCGCAGCAAATCCCGCAAGATGACGGTGGCCGAAGCGCGCAGCGCGCTGCTAAAGGATGAAGCCGACAAGCTATTGGATCAGGATGCGGTGGTGCGCGACGCGCTTGCCAATGTGGAAGCCAATGGCATCGTCTTCCTGGATGAGATTGACAAGATTTGCGCCCGCACCAGCGAAAGCGGCTTTCGTGGCGGCGATGTCTCCCGCGAGGGGGTGCAGCGCGATTTGCTGCCACTGATTGAAGGCACCACTGTTACCACCAAGCACGGGCCGGTGAAGACCGATCACGTGCTGTTCATTGCTTCCGGCGCGTTTCATCTGGCGAAGCCTTCTGATCTTTTGCCGGAATTGCAGGGCCGCTTGCCGATCCGCGTGGAATTGAAGGCGCTGTCGCGCGATGATTTCCGCCGGATTTTGACCGAACCGGAACATTCGCTGCTCAAACAATACACCGCGCTGCTTGGCACGGAATCCGTGACGCTGGATTTCACGCCCGATGCCGTTGAAGCGATTGCCGATCTGGCCGCGGAAATCAACGCGAGCGTGGAGAATATCGGCGCGCGGCGGCTGGCGACCGTGCTGGAACGGCTGCTTGAGGAAATTTCATTCACCGCGACCGATCGCGGTGGTGAGGCAATTGCGGTAGATGCCGCCATGGTGCGCGACCGTGTCGCGCCACTCGCCGCCAGTGCCGATCTTTCGCGCTATATCCTATAGGCCATGCCTGCTTCGCATCCGCTCACCAGACATGGCCTAACCTATGTTTGGGCGCAGTTTCCAAGCCGCCAAGTGCGCACACTTGGCTTGAAAATGCCGCGTAGATCTTGGTCGCATTTTCCAAGCCGCCAACTGCGCACACTTGGCTTGAAAATGCCGCGTAAATCTTGGTCGCATTTTCCGAGCCGCCAACTGCGCACACTTGGCTTGAAAATGCCGCGTAGATCTTGGTCGCATTTTCCGAGCCACCAAGTGCGCACACTTGGCTTGAAAATGCTCCGGCAATGAGCCTTACGGTAAGCCCCACGCCGCCGCCGCTTGGCCCCCTGGCCGAGGCTGAATTGCGCGCGGCTTTTGAGGCTTTGGAAAACCCTTCCTTCGCTGCGCGGCTTTCGGCGACGGTTGGCACCCCGATCGAGGCGCTGACAGCAAGCCTGCCAAGCCCCCTGCAAGGCGGGCTGCAAGGCGCGGTGCGTGCCGCACTCACCACCGCCATGGCGGCGGCGCTGCGGTCTTCTCCGGCGTTGAGTGTTTCGGGGGTTCCCTCTGCCTGGTTGCATCGCGGGCTGGCGGCGGCAACAGGTGCTGCGGGTGGCGCCTTTGGCCTGGCCGGCACGCTGGCGGAACTGCCGGTTTCCACCACCATTCTGCTGCGCCAGATCGCCGCCATCGCGGCCGAGGAGGGTGAGGATTTGGCCCGGCCCGATATCGCCGCCGAATGCCTGAAGATCTTTGCGCTTGGCGGCCGCGGGCGTGGTGATGATGCCGCCGAATCCGGCTATTTCGCACTGCGGATTGCGCTGGCCGAGGCGCTGAAGGGTAGCATTGGCGCGACCATCCTGCCCGGCTTTATCGCCGCCATTGCGTCACGTTTCGTGGGGCCGGTCGGCCTGAAGCTTTCTGCCCAGGCCGCGCCCCTGATTGGCGCCGCGGCGGGGGCTGCGATCAACCTTGCGTTTCTGGAACATTTCCGCAGCGTCGCGCGCTGGCATTTTACGCTCAGGCGGCTGGAACGTGTGCATGGCGCTGAGGCTGTACGATTGGCTTATGACAAGCTGGCGGCAACGCGGGATGTGGCGTTTTCGAAGGTTTAGAGCATATCACGTTCAAATGGAATCATCTGAACGTGTGAAGATGCTCGAAAAACAAAGATATAGAGCGGGTTGCGTGAACCCATGTGAACGCAACACGCTCTAGGTCCCAGGCCCTTCCCCAATAACCGGGCGCCGCCGCCCCGCCAGGAAAGCTTCGCGCAAGTTTTCCGGGACTTCTTCGGGGGAGAGGTAATCGCCCCCCTCATAAAGCAACCCGTAACGAAGATAGCTTTCGCGCCGTACCGCTGCGACCAGATGAACAATGCCGATAGGCTGGCCCGATAATCTGGGTTCAATCCAGACACCATCTTCGCTGCGCTTCTGCGGCAGGGCGTAGTGGCACATCCAATTCGCGCGTGAGGGGAGGGCGTATACCCGATTACTTTCCACCAACGTTTTTTGCAGGGCGAGTTGATCGCAAATGCTTGGCAGGCGACCACGGATGGTAGCAGCAAAATTTTGTGCCCATTTTTCCCAAATCAATGGCTGAGCATTGATGGCATAGACCCCGGCATTGATAAGCGGCAGAATGGACATACTACGCGCGGTTTCTTCCCCGAAAGAATCAGTCCACTGACGAAATTTATATCGGTGGAATTGGATGGCGCTTGGTAGATTATGAACGAAGGGGTAGGCGGAATCCACCTCAGGGCTGACAGCCGCGGCACCTGTAGCGGCGCCCCTGACGTAATGCTGGATGATGGTTGGATCCTGAACCCAGGCATCCGCATCAATCCAGAGGTAAACATCATAACCAGGAGCATATTGTGGCAGAAATGGACGCACGGTGAGCCCATAATTTGGCGGCCCGTATCCAGGCAATTCACCCACTCCGAGATCGTCCTTGGGTATGATGATGCGTTTGGTCCGCGCTTCCAGCCACGCCAATTCCCGTTGCGTACAACCGAGATCGAAGAAGAAGATCTCAGCATCATAAATTGGCAAAACGCGCCGGAGAGAGAGAACAAGGCCCTTCGCCAGATAGAAAAGGTTCGTATCGCTACCTGTAAAGATGGCAAGCTTTGGCATGATGTGTTCCTAAGAAATGCCCTTGACAGACGTTAGTCATCGATGAACGAAAACATTTCTGTTGATTTGCCGTTTTGATTTACTGGAGAAGGTGGGTAGCATGCCCCATTTCGCTTGTGAAGTTTGCTTGGGATGCAGCGCTAAGTTTCACTACCCGCACCTTGTATGTGGCCTGGTCCAAGAGCGCGCAACATGGCGACCAAAAGATACTTCGCGAAATCATGATCTTAGGGACGGCACCGACCGAAGCACGCAACGCGGCTGGGCCTTTCCGCCTTCAGTACCATTCCGCATCAACGCACTTCACCATCAGAAGAACACAGAAATGGCGCCCGTAGCTGGTCCCTTTGATATCTCATCAGTCGCCTGAATGGTGGCGTTCGAACCATTTGGCTGCCGAGGCAACGATCTGATCAATCGTCGTAAAGCGGGGCGTCCAGCCAAGCAAATCGTAGGCGCGGGCTGGTGACGCAAACAGCGCAGGGGGATCACCCGCACGACGACTGACATATTCCCTCGGTACGGGGCGCGATAACGCCCGCTCCACCGCACCAATCATTTCCTTCACGGATGTCCCGGCGCCTGTCGCAAGATTAACCGCAACGCTCTTGCCGCCCTCATCGAGATAAGCGAGAGCCCGGGCATGCGCATCTGCCAGATCGCTGACATGGACGTAGTCACGAATGGCCGTTCCATCCGGTGTAGGATAGTCAGTGCCGAATACCTTGAATACACCAAGACCAAGGGCCGCGCGAATGGCCAAGGGAATTGCGTGGGTCTCGGGATCATGACGCTCACCAAGTTCGCCATCGGGGTCAGCGCCAGCGGCGTTGAAATATCGGAATGTGACCGCCCTGATACCATAGGCAGCCCCGTAGTCAGCCAAGGCGCGTTCAATGACAAGCTTTGTAAATCCATAAGGATTGACCGGCATTTGAGAATGAGTTTCCAGAATTGGCAGAGGACCAGCTTCCCCATAAGTGGCGCAGGAGGAGGAAAATACGATTCTATCCAAACCATGCCGGCGCATGGCATCCAACAGCGTGATCGAACCGCAAACATTGTTTTGAAAATAACGTGCAGGATCCTGCACAGATTCGCCGACATAGGCGAAAGCAGCAAAATGCATCACACATTCCGGACGATATTTTTCGATGACGCGATCAAGATCGGACGGATTGGAAATATCACCCTTTTCAAAGGGTCCCCATTTAACCGAATCGATGTGCCCATGAACGAGATTATCAATAACGATCGGCAGATACCCAGCCCGTTTCAGCGCCTTGCAGGTATGGCTGCCGATAAAACCCGCGCCGCCGAGCACCAATACTGGCTTCATGCCTGCGCCATGCTTGTCATACACATCCTCCTGAACCAACATCGCTTGTTAGCTTTCCATAAGGTATAAGGAGCCTTCCCGCCTCTGGAAATCCATCACCCACTCAGTTCTGAGCACAACGATTTAAAGGGACTGTCGCGTTGGGCCAAGGCAAATGCATAGCCGCTTTTTCCGTGCGATTCGCTGCTAGGGAAGATGTGATCAAAATTACCCATACCGCCACGCATATTCTGGTTTAACTCCGAAAGTCCCAGTTCGGTTACTTCACAGTCTTGAATCGTGATAAAAGCCCCGCTGAATATCGACAACGTTATCATCAGTGAGCCTCACATGACACTCAATCTCTCCATCCCAGGTCAAATGACCGAAACTGAACTCCATCGGCTCATGGAATTGGCCAGCCGTGTGCCGCCCGGCGGCATCATTGTCGAAGTCGGTTGCCTTTACGGCCTTTCCTCATGGCATATCTCCAAAGCCTGCCAGCCAGGCGTCACCCTCTTCTGCGTGGACCCCTGGGAAAGAGCCAAGTGGATTATTGATCTGGTGGAAAAGCCGCAGAATGCCCCGCCCTTCTCCAAACAGGCATTTGCACATTTCACCCGGGATTGCGACAATATCGTTGTTATTCAGGGCTATAGCCCGCAAATTGCGCGCGGCTGGAAGCTCGGTATTGATCTTTATGTGGAAGACGCCATTCACGCCAATCCGGTACTTGGGCAGAACGTCGCCTTCTGGTCCGCCCGCATCAAACCAGGCGGGACCGCTGCTGGCCATGACTACTGCGCGGACTGGCCAGATGTGAAATCCGAGGCCGAGGCCCTGGCCAAACGCTGGTCTTCAAGGGTGGAAGTCTTCGACACGCTCTGGTCTGTTGAGCGTCCCGCCTGAAGCATGGCGCTCAAACGCGGCGGATGCCGGGCGGTGCCAGCTCTCCATAAAGCCTGACGGTTTCCTCGCAAGTTTTGCTCACGCGTTGCCTCCGTTGCGACAACGGGCTCGGCATCGAGGATGAGGGCCTCATGTCAGGCCATACTCGACCGTATTCATTGCACCAAACCCAGAAAAATCCATGCAGTGAAGCGCTCTATTCGCCACCGGATCGCCACTCCATTCCCCTGCAGCGACTGTTCCTTACCCCGCTATTGCAGGCTTGCTGCATGGTCCCTTCGGATCGGCCCTTGGTTGACCGGATTGGGTTTGACCTGCTGATCCACCGTTCCATCAGCCTTGGCGTTGACGGCTCGGTATGGGTTGCCAGGACCTCCAGCAGCAACCGCAACCGCCTTCAGGAAAACAATACTCCGCGGAAGCCAAGGGCCAGGCTGCTGGCGGTGTCGGCATGAAGCGCATGTCGCCATCTGCAAAATTGCTCCGCTTATGGCTCAATTCCGTTCCAGCCAAATCAGCAGCGCCATCAGCCCAAGCAGCACCACAAAGCCAAGCCCAAGACATTGCCTGAGCGAAAAATCACGCAAGCGTTCCGCAAGCGCCGCCAGCCTGTCACGCGCGCGCGGCAATGGCCCGGAAATCAGCGCCAGTACGGGATCATGGAACCCTGACTGCAAGCGCGCCGGCGCGGTATTGCCGGGGGGCGGCATTTCCACTGCCTCACGCGCTGCCAGCAGCGTCTTGCCCAGCATACGACGCAGTGGCTGCGCCATGCCGGCAGCCGAGACCTGCGTGGCGGGATCGCCAAAGGGCAAATGATGCGGCGGCGCGATGAAGCCGCAATCCCAGGCGGGGCCGCGCGCAATGCCCGGCGCCTGCCGCCGCGCGAACCAGACAACGCCGCCACCCAATAGCAGCAGCAGCACAAAAACGATCAGCGGCGCATAACCCGCGCCACCTTCCGCAACCGTCACCGTCACGCCGCCCAACGCGGAAAGCCCTGCGCCCGCACCGGTCAGCAAGCGCAGCGCCGGCGCGGCAAGTTCCAGCATGAATCCAGGCGTCAGGCCGAAGATCACGGTCAGTGCTGCAGGCAGGATCAGCGCGGCACGCGCCACGCCGGAAAGCTCGGTCGCACCGGCGGCGCGCGGGCTCCGCGGCCGGCCCAGAAACACCATGCCGTAAAAGCGCAGCATCGCAGCGGCAGACAGTGCCACCGCCAAAGCCGCCAAGGCCGTGGCCGCTGCCACGCCAATCTGAAACGCCAAATCGCCCACGCGCCAAGCAGCGATCAATGCCTGCAACAGCAACCATTCTGAAGCAAAGCCGGAAAGCGGCGGCAGCACCGCGGCAGCAGCAGCGCCCAGCAGCACCAAGCCCGCAGTCCAAGGCATGGCATGGATCAGGCCGCCCAGCCTATCCATGCGCCGCGATGCCGCGCCATACAGCACCTCACCCGTGCCCAGAAACAATAGCGTCTTGAACATGGCGTGGTTCAGCGCATGCAGCAGCGCCGCACCGGCCGCCACAGCCGCCAGTACGCCTAAATCCGCCGCGCGAAGCGCCAGCGCCAGGCCAAGCCCCAAAGTGATCAGCCCGATATTCTCGATGGTGGAACAGGCGAGAAGGGTTTTGGTGTCTTCCTCCATCGCGGCGCGCAAAGCCCCCATGATGGCGGAGGCGATACCAAGCGCCATCAGCACCGCGCCCCAGAACAAAGGCTGCGCCGGGCCGGCCAGATCAAACACCACGCGCGCCAGCACATAAAGCGCCACCTTCGTCATGGCGGCTGACATCAGCGCGCTCACATGGCTCGGTGCGGCGGGATGCGCCAAGGGCAGCCAGACATGCAAAGGCACCAGCCCCGCCTTGGACCCCGCGCCAATCACCACCAACAGCAATATCGCCAAAGCACGCAACCCATCCGGCGGCGCGGCGCGCAAGGCCGCAAAACCCGCACCAGCCGAAGCGCCGGCCGCAAGCAAGCCAAAGCACAGGATCAGCGCCGCACCGCCCAAAGCTGCGAAGCCCAGATATAACCGCGCGGCGCGGCGATTCTCCGCGTTTTCATGTTCATGCGCCACCAGCACCCATGACGCGAAGGACATGAGTTCAAATCCAAGCACCAGCGTAAAGCCATCGGCGGCGAGTAAGGTAAGCGCCATGCCCGCAACGAAAAGCGGATAAGGCACCAGCCGTCGCGGCGCTTCAGCCCCCTTCACATGGCCAAAGGCGAAGGCGGAAGCCGCCACGCCGCAAAGCCCAAGGATCAGCAGGAACCAGGCGGAAAGCGGATCAAGCGCAAGCCGCATCGCCCCCCAAGGCGGACCAAAGGGCAAGGCGAGTGCCGCGGGCGCTGCCACTAGCCCCGCCATTCCGCCCAAGGCGAAAACCAGGCACGCCAAACCCGCACCCGCATAAACCACCCTGACGCCAAGCGCCGCCCGCGCCAGCAAGGGCACTGCCAGCGAGAGCACCGCCAGCACCACCAAAGCGAGGGCAAGGATCATCAGCACGATTCGCAGCCTCTGCCTGCCATGCGCGAAAGGCTAGGCCCGCTGGCGGCATTGGGACAGTCCCCGGGCGCGATTTTCCGCCCTGGCGGCCCCGCCTTCAGCGCCCCTGCCCGTCAATCATAAGTCACCAGCCGCGCCGCAGCTTCCCGGTCATAGCCCTTGGACGCCAGCACAAGCTGGCGCGTATAGGCCTGTTGCGGGTCTTCACGGCGGAGGGTCGCGATATCCATTTCCTCCACGATCAGGCCGCGATTCATCACGGCAAGCCGGTCGCACATATGCGCCACCACGGCCAGGTTATGGCTGACCAGAATGATGGTCAGGCGCTGCGCCGCGCGCAGCCCGCGCAGAAGGTTCAGGATTTCCGCCTGCACGCTGACATCAAGCGCGCTGGTCGGTTCATCCAACAGCAGCACCTTCGGTTCGAGTATCAGCGCGCGCGCAATGGCCACGCGCTGGCGTTGCCCACCGGAAAGCTGATTGGGATAACGAAAGCGAAAATTCGCCCCAAGCCCAACATCCGCCAAAGCCTTTTCAACCCGCGCGGCGACATCGCCAATGCCGTGGATTTCCAGCGGCTCGGATAGGGTGCGATCAACCGTATGGCGCGGATGGAGCGAAGCGTAAGGGTCCTGAAATACCATTTGCACCAGGCGCGGCAGGCGCGCATCACGCTGAGCGACATCAAGGCCATTGATGCTCGCCCCACCAGTCCAATTGCGATTAAGCCCGGCCAAGGCGCGGAGCACGGTGGATTTGCCGCTGCCGCTTTCGCCCACCAGGCCGAAGCTTTCGCCTTCTGCCACAGCAAAGGAAATGCCGCGCACCGCATGCACCGCATCGCGGCCCTGCCCGAAGCTCACCACCAGATCGCGGATGGTGATCATCGCTTAGTCTTCCAGCCAGGCCGGATCGCGCGACAGGGTCGGTAATTCCGCGCGGTCATCGGCAATGCGCGGCAGGCTGCGCAGCAGGCCTTGCGTATAGGGATGCGTCGCACCAGCAAGATCACGCGCCGCACGTTCTTCCATGACGCGGCCGGCATACATGACCAGAACGCGATCACAAAAACTGCCGACCAGATCAAGATCATGGCTGATGAAAATCAGTCCCATACCGCGCTTGGCCACAAGATCATCCAGAATGGCCAGAACCTGCATCTGCACTGTGACATCAAGCGCGCTGGTCGGTTCATCGGCAATCAGCAAATCGGGTTCCGGCACCAGCATCATCGCAATCATGATGCGCTGGCCCATGCCGCCTGAAACCTCATGCGGGTAAAGCCGCATCACACGTTCCGGATCGCGGATGCGTACCGCCTCCAGCATCTCCAGCGCCTTGCGCCGCGCCTCACGCGCGGCAACCCCGCCATGGATGCGCGCTGCTTCCGCAATCTGCTGGCCCACTGTCATGACGGGATTGAGCGAGTATTTGGGATCCTGCAGCACAAGCGAAATGCGCGCGCCGCGAATGCCGCGTAATTGGCGGGCTGAGGCTCCAAGCAGATCAATCCCATCAAAATTCAGCTTGCGCGCTTCCATCCGTGCCGCGGCCGGCAGCAGGCGCATGATGGCGCGCCCGGTAAGTGACTTGCCGGAACCGGATTCGCCCACAATGCCAAGCCTTTCGCGCCCCAGGCTGAAGGATACGCCGCGCACGGCTTCAAACCGCCCGGTTGGTGTCGCGAAACTGACCCGCAAATCCTCCACTTCCAGCAGCGGCTTCATTTCTTCTGCCTTGGGTCAAGCACATCGCGCAGCCCATCGCCCAGAAGATTGAAGGCAAGGCTCACGATGAAAATCGCAAGCCCCGGAATGGTCGCGACCCACCATTGATCCAGAATATAGCGCCGCCCTGAAGAAACCATGGCCCCCCATTCCGCCATGGGCGGCTGAGCGCCCAGCCCCAGAAAGCCAAGCCCAGCCGCGGTCAGGATAATGCCGGCCATATCAAGTGTTACCCGCACAGTCAGCGAAGAAACACAAAGCGGCATGACATGCCGGAACAGGATGCGCCCGGTTCCCGCCCCTTGGATGCGCGCCACCGCGATGAAATCACTATTGCGAATAGTCATCGTCTCGGCCCGCGCGATGCGTGCATAGGGCGGCCAGGACGTAAGTGCGATGGCAATGACCGCGTTTTCAATCCCCGGCCCCAAAGCCGCGACAAAGGCGAGTGCCAGAATAAGGCTTGGGAAGGAAAGAAACACATCGGTAATGCGCATCAGTGCGGCATCCAGCCAGCCGCCCAGATAGCCCGCTGCGGTGCCGACAATCAGCCCAATCGGCGCGGCAATCAGGGCGACCAGCACCACAATGTAAAGCGTCACGCGCGCGCCATAGATGATGCGCGAAAGGATGTCGCGCCCGAATTCATCCGTGCCCAGCAGATGCGTGCCTGTGCCGGGCGGCAGCAATCGTTGTGCCAGATTCTGTTCATGCGGGTGATGCGGCGCAATCCAGGGCGCCAGCGCCGCAATCACGATAAGCGCAACCACAATCGCAAGCCCGAGCAATGCGAGGCGGTTTTGCCGGAACTGCAGCCAGCCGCGATAAGCCTGACCAAGCTTCGCTTCGCGGCGGGAGCGTGGCGTCTCGGAAAGCAGCCGGGCGCGCCAGCCTTGTGCGGCGTGTTCGCTCATTTCGCGCGCGGGTCCAGCAAACGATAGAGCAGATCAGACAATAGATTGATGCCGACAAAGATCAGCCCGACAACAATCGTCGCCCCCAGCACTGCATTCATATCGGCAGCCAGCAGCGCTGTTGTCAGATAGCGGCCAAGACCGGGCCAGGCAAAGACCGTTTCGGTCAGCACCGCCCCTTCCAGCAGCCGCGCATAGGAAAGCGCAATCACGGTCACCAGCGGGACCGAGACATTGCGCAAGGCATGCACCCAGATGATGCGTGCCTCGGACACGCCCTTGGCGCGCGCGGTAATGATATATTCCTGATTGAGCTGTTCCAGCATGAAGCTGCGCGTCATGCGCGCGATATAAGCGATGGAGAAATAGCCCAGCACGGCCGAAGGCAGCACAACATGGCCGAAGGCGTTCCAGAATACCTCCCACTCCCGCGCAATCGCCGCATCAATCAGGATCACGCCGGTGACGACCGGCACCATGTCTTCGAAGAAAACGCCAAGCCTTCCGGGTCCCTGCACCCAGCCGAGAATGCCGTAAAATACTAGCAAGCCGATGATGCCAAGCCAGAAGATCGGCACGGAATAGCCAATAAGCCCGACAACGCGCACCAGCTGATCCGGCCAGCGATCCTGCCAAACGGCGCCCGCAATGCCCATGGGCACGCCAAGTGCCACACCGATGATGGTGGCGAAGGTGGCAAGTTCCAATGTCGCTGGAAAAACACGCTTGATATCCTCGATCACCGGGCGATTAGTCACCAGCGATTGGCCGAAATCGCCAACAGCCATTTTCTGCACATAGACCCAGAATTGCCACCAAAGGGGTTGGTCGAGCCCAAGCTCTCGCTTCACCGCTTCATAGACATCGCGCGGCGCCTGGTCGCCGACGACGGCAAGCACAGGATCAATCGGCACCACGCGCCCGATGAAGAAAGTGACCGCCAGCAATCCAAGCAGCGTCAGCGCAACCTGAAACAGGAAGCCTGAGCTTTGGCGCAGGGCAATATTCGCCTTCACCTTATCCCTTGGTCGCGCGCCAAAGAATTGCCGAAAGCCCAGGCGAGCTTGCGGCATAGCCAGTCAGGTTGCTGCGGACGGCGACCTGCACCTGCTGCTGCGCAAATACCGCGAAGGGTGACGTGCCCATGAATTCCGCCTGGATCTGACGATAGATCGCCGCGCGCGCATTCTGATCCCGCTCCCGCATCGCGGCTTCCGTCCGCGCAGTCAGTTCCGGGATATTCCAGTTATTGCGCCAGGTAAGCTTGCCCGGATTATTCGCCCCAGGCGGGTTATGCGCGAAGCTATCGGCATTGTAGTGCGGATCAGGATAGCCCAGCCCCCAAATGCCGATGAAAAGCTGATGGTTGCGCGCCCGGAATTTGGCCAGCACCTGCGCGCCCGTTGCCGGCAACACTTCAAGCGTCACGCCGCCACGGGCGAAGCTTGCCTGCAAGGCCTGCGCAACATCAAGCGATGGAAAGGTATTCGCCGTATCCATGGTCAGGCGAATGCCATTGGGATGCCCGGCTTCGGCGAGCAAGGCGCGCGCGCGAGTCGGGTCAAAGCGCCAGGGGCGTTCATTCACCTCACCCAGGATGGCGCGGGGGATAAAGGATTGATGCGGAAACACCTGGCCCGGCAGCAGGTTATTCGCAATCGCATCATAATCCACCAGATGCTTCAGCGCTTCGATCACGCGCGGATTGGAAAGGATCGGGTCGCCCAGATTCGCGCTGAAATACTGGATGGTGCCGCGCGGAAATTCCTGGATGGTGATGCCCGGCCGGCCGCGCAGCGCGGCGATATCCGTGGGCGTCAGGTTGCGCGCCACATCCACATCACCGCGTTCCAGCAGCAGGCGCTGGGTGGCGGCTTCCGGCACATGGCGCACGATCACACGCTGCATATTGGCTCGGCCACGCCACCAGTTATCGTTGCGATCCAGCGTATAGCTTTCATTGGGTTGATACCGCGTCAGGCGGAAGGCGCCAGAACCCGCTGAATTGCGATTGAGCCAGGTATTGCCGCGATCCTCCCCGGCGTTTTGCAGCACAAGCTTGCTGTCCAGCACTGACGCAATGGTTGCCGTGAACAGGTTTTGGATAAGCGTTGGCGCATAGGCTTCATTGAAGGTGACCTGCACTTCAAAATCGCCAGTCTGCCTGACGGTCTGTTCAATATTATCCGCGGTCAGCCCGACCGAACGATACATGAAGGCCGGCGTGCGATTGATCTGCAGCGGCCGGCGCAATGAAAACGCCACGTCTTCAGCCGTCAGCGCATTGCCGGAATGAAAGCGGACGCCTTGGCGAATGCGGAAGGTGAAGGTCTTGCCATCGGCGGAAATCGTGAAGCTTTCCGCAAGCCCTGGCAGCAATTCGGCGCTGGGCCTTGAATCATCAATGATGAAAAGCTGATCATAGACATTCTTCAGCAGATCGCTGCCGGTGACTTCGAAGGAATGATGCGGGTCGAGGGCGACAAGATCATCAATCTGCGCGGCGATCACCAGGGCATTGCGCGGCGTTTGCTGCGCGGCGGCCTGGCGCGCGCCAGGCAGAGTTGCAGCGGCAAGGCCAGCGGCGCCGGCAGTGAAAAGGGCGCGCTTTGAGAATTGCGGGTTCATGGCGTTAACTCCGGCAGATATTGCAAGGAAAGTCGCATTCGGCCAAGGCTTTTGTCAATCCAAGCAAGGCCTTGTCATGGTTTGCGGCCTGTATTGGCACGCCCCACGCATCGCGGAATCTGCTTTCCTGGTCAAAGAAGCGGCGAATCCACCCCATCACGCGCCATTTCGCCCACGGGCATGCGCCAGCGCCGCAAGGCGCAGAGCGCTCGCGAGTGGCATGCCTTGATCGGCCCGCGCCGCATCCACCTCCGCCACCAGCACGGCCAGGCTTAGGCCTTGTTGTTTCGCAAGCGCTTCCAACTCCACCCAGAAGGCGCCCTCCAGCGCGACCGAAGTTGCGTGGCCGGCGAGTCGAAAAGAACGCTTCGTCAAGTGCCGCGACATGACCTTTCCCAATTCATTGGCATGATTACAGAATCAGAGATCTTGCTGAAACCGAAAAGCACGACTGAAAGGCTCCATAGCATTATGGTGCCTTTGGCGACTCAGGCAGGAGCAAAACATGAGCTCCAAGACCGAAGCCATGGAAGGCATAGGCATAGGCACGATCATGGGCGACAAGCTGCGCGGTGAAGGCTTGATTTGCTTCAGCGAAGGAACTGCCGCGCGTGCCGCAGGACTGATCGCGCGCGCTTCAACTGGGCCGCGAAGCGCCCACCCTCGCGAAAGGCGCTTTCAATTCCTGCGCCAATGCCCAAACCCGCCCGGCATCCATGCGGGTTTCCGGATCATTCAGCAGCCGATCAAGCTCGGCCAATTTCCGGGCGGTTTCGGTATCGGACATGCGCCAGCTCCACCATGCCTGAACAGGATCATCAGACGCCATGTTCATGCCACGCAAAAACGTCCGAAAAATGGAAGGATTCGGGCCGCGCCGTGAATTGACGCAGCCCTTGCCTTACGCAGCAAGCCGCGCCGCACGTACGCCGCGCATCCGCCCGCCGGGAATGGCCCCCTTGATGGAAGCCGCCATATCGGCAGCCGCCAAAAGGCTGTTCCAGGTGACACCGGTTTCAACCCCCATGCGGCGGAACATCCAAACCACATCTTCCGTCGCGACATTGCCGGTGGCGCCAGGCGCGAAGGGGCATCCGCCAATACCGCCCGCGGCACTATCAATCACGCGGCAGCCAGCGGCATAGGCCGCCGCCACATTGGCAACGCCCATGCCGTAAGTGTCATGGCCATGGAAGGCAAAGCGATGCCCCCAGGCGCCCTGCGCTTTCTCAAAAATCCGCCGCACCTGATCGGGGCTGGCATTGCCGGTGGTATCCGCAAGCGCGATTTCCATCTCCGGGCTCAGCGCCACGATGCGTTCCACCCAATCCAAAGCCTCAGCATCTTCCACCACGCCATCAAAGGGGCAATGGAAGACGCAGGACAGGTTGAAGCGGATCAGCGTGCCCTTCGGCGTATCGCGCACCAGCGATGCCAGTTCGGCAAAGCTTTCTTCCCGCGTGCGGTTCAGATTGGCCTTGTTGTGCCCCGCCGTTGCCGACATGAAAAAGCCCAAGCGTTCCGCGCCCCCGGCAATCGCCGCATCAAAGCCGCGCCGATTGGGGACCAGCACGGTGCTTTCCAGGCCCGGCAGCGTCTTGGCGAAGGCCAGCACCGCCGCCGTATCCGCCATTTGCGGAATCGCCTTGGGCGAGACGAAGGAACCGATTTCCATCCGCCGAAGCCCGGCATCATAAAGCGCCTGAATGAGCGCGATTTTTACCTCGGTCGGCACGAAATCCCCGGTGATGGATTGAATCCCGTCACGCGGGGCGACTTCGCTGATGGTCACCTTGCCGGTCATGCCTGCTTCTCCTTCGCCTCGGCCAGAAGTTCCTTGAACACGTGATCATTATGTGCCCCCGCCGCCGGGCCTGGCCAGCGCACCACATCTTGCGGCACCACGCCATCAAAGCGGAAGGGTGCGGCCGGGTGCAGCACCTGGCCCAGCAGAGGGTCCGCCACCTCCATCACCCAACCACGCTCACGAAAATGCGGGTCATTGGCGCAATCGGCCATGTCATAAAGCCGCGAACACGGCACTTCGGCTGCTTCCAGAATGGCCTCGGCCTCCGCAGCCGGCTTCGTGCGGGTCCAGGCGGCGATGGCGGCGTCAAGCTCGGCCACATTCTCACAACGCAGCCCATTGGTGGCGAAGCGTTCCGCCTCGGCCAATTCAGGCCGGTCAATCGCGGCCATCAGGCGGCGGAAGATCAAATCGGAATTGCCGGCAACGCAGAGCCATTTGCCATCAGCGCAGGGGTAGGTGTTGGTCGGCGCTGCGGTCTTGATGGCCGCACCCTGCGGCTGACGCACCCAGCCGAATAGCCCATATTCCGGCAGCATGCCCTCCATCAATGAAAACACACTACTCACCAAATCCACATCCACCAAGCGGCCCTTGGCATTGGGGTCGCCCTTCACCGCCCAGCAGGCGGAAACCACGGCAAGCGCGCAGTAAATCCCGGCCAGATCATCGCTGATGGAAACCCCGCAACGCGGCGGCGGCAGCCCCTGTTCGCCCGGATGGCCCGTGAGGTGCCTGAGGCCCCCCATGGCTTCGCCAATCGCGCCAAAGGCGGGCTTGTCCTTATAGGGACCATCCTGGCCATAGCCCGAAATCCGCCCGATCACGAGGCGCGGGTTTTCCTGGTGCAAAACCTCCGGCCCCAAACCCACGCGTTCCAGATAGCCCGCACGGAAATTCTCGATCAGCCCATCGGCGCGGCGGAGCAGCGCCATCAGCTTCGCGCGATCATCCGGCTTTTTCAGATCAAGCGTGACGCTGAGTTTGTTGCGCCCATGCACGCTGAACCAGACGGCATTGCCATTGATATTGCTGCCCCAACCGCGCACCGGGTCCCCGCCTGGGGGTTCCACCTTGATCACCTCAGCGCCCAGATCAGCCAGCAGGCGCGTGGCGAAAGGGGCAGCGATGTAATGGCCAAGCTCCACGAGCTTGAGGCCGGCGAGGGGGAGGTTCGGGGCGGCGCTGGGCATGGGCCGGGTTTAGCGGAGAATGCGGGCGCGGGAAATCGGCGCTGGTCAGTGCGGGAGGCGGAAGGCGACTGGGCGGGTTTCAGGCCCGCCCAGGGTAGTCAGGCTAGGTTAGAGCGAGCCGGCGGGGACGCTGATCCACGCCCAGCCGGGTTTAACGATCCAACCATCAGAGGGTATCCACGCACGATTCGGCACCGTCTCCATCACCATATATTCTCTGGTATTTGAGCGACTTATCACATGCCCTGTGACAGAGGGTTGAAAATTGGTTCGGGTAGGCGTCCCGGAACCCTGATACAAAAGAGAACTCCGGCCATGACTGACGAGCGAGAAGCCCGGCAACTTGGTTCGCACACGCGGCAGATTGGAAAAATCCACAGGCTGCTGGTCTAATACCGCCATACGAAGCAGAGTCATGATTTCCGGCATCAAGGCGCGCGCGGCTTGACGCAGCCGGGCATAATTATTGTCCCGCCAAAGGCCTATGGCTATTTCGGGCGAAGCCGCTTCGATGGGGGGTGAGAAAGCGACCAGATCGAGTTGATTTATGAAAAAAGGCGATTCACGTGGCCTGCGCTCACTCTCAGGCTTCCAAGCCATTTGCCTAACCAGGACTTGCACCGTTACTGAACGCGCATCCTGAGTCAGCAGCGTGCCAAATTGAAGTTGGAGCGTTCCTTCGCCAGCGGCGGGCGCTTGTCCAACCCGGCTTCGAGGGTTGCTTTCAACCCGCTGAATCGGCATCCGTGTGCCACGCGCAATCTCGGCCGTCAGTGCGGTGCGGAATTCCCGCTGTAGCTCCAAGCCAACCTCGCCGCTAAGGCCAAGTTGATCATCCAGAAGGTCCGCACGAAGGCCGCGATTATGGGCGCGCGCGGAATCAACGGCCTGGACAACGCCATCAATCGCCATTCCGACTAAAACTGCCCCAAGAGGCGTGCTTGGGCCGGCCATGGCCGCGCTGCTGTAAGGCGTCATGGCTGGCCGACCTGGATCCACTATCACTCGGGGATTGGTTTCGATGATTGAGACAACATGGGGGCGCGAAAGCTGTTCGGACGAAATAAGCTCTGGCTTGTGACAGGCTGTGGTGCCCAGAAGCCCCAAAGCCGCAACCATTGTTCCAATACGGCGCATCTCATTCCCCCAAGGCGTGGGTCGGCCGACCCGGGTTTCGGATAACGAAACTATGTTTCATGAATCGCATATCAATGCGGCAGTTTTTCGCCAAACTTTTGTCCGGCCCCGCACGGGACAATTTCCCGTGCCTATCACCACCATCGAAACCGAACAGCAATCTTTCGCGGCTATTCTTTCCTCGTCGCCAGTTTTCTTAGCGACTTAGTCTCTCCCATCGGCGCCGCGACTGCCAATTGGCGCCAAGTCCTGCACTCTGCCGTGGTCTAGCCCGCTGGATCACGGTAGTTTTTTGCGCGTGCTTTACGTCTCGCAGCACTGACCCGCGCCTTCCGGACAATTGACGGGGCGCGCCGGGCAGGCGACCTAAAGGAAACCGCGAATCGGAGAGCCCTTTGCGATGCGCCGCCGCCCGCTGAATGCCGCGCCCGCATGAATGCCATGCATGATGCCCCGCGTGAGACCCTGCGCCGCGTCTTCGGCTATGGCGCCTTTCGCGGGCGGCAGGAAGAAGTCATCCGCCATGTGACGGCAGGTGGTTCCGGCCTGGTGCTGATGCCGACCGGCGGCGGCAAGAGCCTCTGTTTCCAAGTGCCCGCCCTTTGCCGCCCTGGGATTGGCATTGTTGTCTCGCCCTTGATCGCGCTGATGGAAGACCAGGTGGCAGCACTCCGCCAACAGGGTGTCGCCGCTGCCGCGCTGCATTCCGACCTGCCAGGCGATGAAGCACGCGCGGTCTTGCGCGATTTGCACAATGGCGCGCTGAAGCTGCTTTATATCTCGCCCGAGCGCCTGACGCTTGAGACGATGCAGGCGCGGCTGGATGGCCTGGACATCGCCCTGTTCGCGGTGGATGAAGCGCATTGCGTCAGCCAATGGGGCCACCATTTCCGCCCAGAATATCGCGGCCTTGGCATCCTGGGGGCGCGCTTTCCGCATGTGCCGCGCGTGGCGCTGACCGCAACCGCCGATCCGCGCACGGTGGAAGATATCCGCCTGCAATTGGGCCTGCAGGAAGCGCCGGTGTTTCGCGCTTCCTTCGACCGCCCCAATATC
>JADCEV010000029.1 GCA_020249865.1 Roseomonas sp.
CCGAAACGGCAATAGCACCGCCCCATCCGGCCCAGGCGGATAGGCATCACGCATCGCCGCCGCATAGGCGGCCAAGAACCCCTTGCTGCCTTCCGGCCCCAAAGCATCCAAATATGGCCGCAGGCTTGTCCCCATGGCCCAGCGCACCACCGGGTCTTCGCCGCGCAACACATGGATATATTCGGTCACCCACATCTCAAGCTTTGCGACACGTGGGCTCAGCAGCGCGTAATAGGCTTCCGGCGTCAGGATGGCCGGCGCAGTTTTCACGCGCTGCAATGCCTCAGCCCAGGGGCCTTCGCGGGCGATGCGGTCCTGCACCGCGCGCAAGGGTGCCGCATGCATGGATGGCATTTGCACCGCCAAAACGCCGCCAGGTGCCAGGCATTCCAGCAGGCGCGGAAACAGTGCCTCATGCCCATCAAGCCATTGCAGCGCCGCATTGCTGAAAATCACATCCGCAGGCGCTTCGGGCTTCCAGCTGCTGATCTCCGCCTGCGCCGTTGCAAACCCCGCCGCCGCAGCCTTCGCCAGCATCGCGGCACTGCCATCCACGCCCATGACGCGCGCACCAGGGAAGCGCGCAGCCAACACCGGCAGCGCATTGCCTGCACCGCAGCCCAAATCCACCACCAGCTTCGGCGCCTCATGCGGAATGCGCGCAATCAGATCAAGCGCCGGGCGCAGCCTTTCATCCTCAAACTGCAAATAGACCTTGGCGTCCCAGATATCCTTGCCCGTCACAGAAAGCGTTCCCGGATATCCACGCTGCTTTCGCGGCCGAGCTTGTCAAAATGATCGGTCAGCCACTTTTCCGCCGCATCGCGCCCGAATTGGCGCAGCATGCACAGGAATTCCCAATCGCCATTGAATTTGGTCGAAAGCTTGAAGGAACGGAGCCTGTCCTCATCCTCGATCAAATGAATGAAAAGCCGACGATAACGCGGCTGTTCCAGCCGCCCCGCATCCAATAGCCGCTGCACGAAATCAATCGCGCGCATTTCCGCCATAAGGCTGCCATTGAAGGTGATTTCATTCAGCCGATTGACGATATCGGAAGCGCTTGTCGGCATTTCTTCGCGCACTTGCGGGTTCAATTGGATCAGCATGATATCGGGCGGCCCGCCCTGTTCATACAGCGGCCATAGCGCCGGATTGCCGAGGTAGCCGCCATCCCAATAGGATTCGCCCTCAATCTCCACCGCCTTGAAGACCTGCGGCAGGCAGGCGGAAGCCAGCAATACCTCCGCATCCAATTCCCGCCGCGTGAAGACGCGCGGCTTGCCGGTGCGCACATTGGTCGCCGAAACAAACAGCCGCGGCGCCTTGGTTTCTTCACGCAGCCTTTCAAAATCAATGCTCTGGTTCAGCGCATCGCGCAGCGGATTGTAATTGATGGGAAAAGGATTGATCTGGTAGGGCGACAGCACGCGCGAGAGCGTATCAAAGGTGCGGTAGGCGATGGACCAGGTCAGGTCATGCCCCCACATCACCTTTTCCCATGGCAAAGCCTGCAAAGGGCTGACCGCCAGATTGGCGGCAATGCTGCGCCAGAAACGGTCAAGCGCCCTGATCGCGCCCGCCGGGCCATTCTCGATCAGGCCCTGCACGACCATGGCACCATTGATCGCCCCGGCCGAGGTACCGGAAAACCCATCGAACTCGATGCGCTCATCTTCCAGCAGGCGTTCCATGGCGCCCCAGGTAAAGGCGCCATGCGTGCCGCCACCTTGCAAGGCCAGGCTGAGCCGCTTTTTTGCCACCGGCTTGGCGACAGCAGGTGACGCCAGATCGTCTGGCTGGCTCTGCGGCCCTTTCCCCGCCGGGGTATTCGCGTCCATCACGCAGCCAACCAGCCGCCATCAATGGAAAGTGCCGCGCCATTCACGGCGCCAGAGCCTGGGCCGCAAAGATACAGCGCCATGCGCGCAATATCCTCCACCTCAATCCAGCGGCGCGATGGCTGCTTGACCAGCAAATGATCGCGCAGCGCCGCTTCTTCCGAAATGCCGAACTTATCCGCCAAAGGCTTCACCTGCGCTTCCGCCAGTGGCGTGCGCACAAAGCCAGGGCAGATCGCATTGCAGGTGATCGGCGTCTCGGCGATTTCCAGCGCCACCACCTTGGTCATGCCAACCACGCCATGCTTGGCCGCGACATAAGCAACCTTATAGGGGCTCGCCACCAGCCCATGCGCGGACGCGATATTGATGATCCGCCCCCAGCCGCGCTTTTTCATCCCCGGCAGTGCTGCGCGAATGGCGTGGAAATTGGACGACATATTGATCGCGATGATCGCATCCCATTTCTCTTCCGGGAAATCCTCGACCGGGCTCACGAATTGGATGCCGGCATTATTCACCAGGATATCAACGCCGCCGAAGGCGGCTTCCGCTTCCGCCACCATGGCGCGCACGCCGGCGGGCTTGGAAAGATCCGCCGCCGAATAGGGCGCCTCACCCCCGCCCATGGCCGCGCCCACCTTGGCGCGGGCTGCGGCGATATCCTCAGGCTTGCCCATGCCATTCAGCATCACCTTGGCGCCGGCTTCCGCCAGCAGCAGCGCAATGCCAAGCCCAATGCCCGAGGTTGAACCGGTGACGAGCGCCGAGCGCCCCGCAAGCGTGCGTTCCATAAACCACCTGTGTCAGCTAAAGTTGACACCCCTTAGCGGGGATTGTGCAAAAAAGGAACCAGGCGCGGCCAGAAAACCGGCCCCGCCGGCGCCAAACCGCCATTCAATGGCGTTCGTAGATCAGCCGCGCGCGGATCGTCCCGGGCAGGGCACGAAGTTCGGCCAGAATCTCCTCTGCCTCCTTCCGCGCCTCGGCACTGTCAATCACCAGATAGCCGATATTGCCCGCCGTCTGGAGGTACTGGGCCGAAATGTTCAACCCGCGCCGCCCGAAGATTTCATTGATGCGCGACAGCATGCCCGGCGTGTCCCGATGCGCATGGGTCCAGCGCGCGCCTGATGGCCGTGCCGGCAATTGCACCTGCGGGAAATTGACCGCGCCAAAAGTCGCTGCCGTGTCGGAAAAATCAATCAGCTTCCGCGCCACTTCCTGGCCGATGCGCGATTGCGCTTCCCCGGTGCTGCCGCCGATATGCGGGGTCAGGATCGCATTCGGCAGGCCCTGCAAGGGGGAGACGAACGCCTCCCCATTGCGCGACGGCTCCACCGGGAAAACATCCACCGCCGCCCCCAGCACATGCCCGTCCTTCAAGGCGGCCGCGAGCGCTTCCAGATCCACCACCGTGCCGCGCGCATTATTCACGAAAACCGCGCCGGGCTTCATGGCGCGAATCTCGGCCTCACCAATCATGCCCATGGTCTCTGCGGTTTCGGGCACATGCACCGTCACAGCATCAGATTCGGCCAGCAGCGCATGCAGGCTTGGCATGGGCTGCGCATTGCCGTGGGGTAATTTGGTGGTGTGATCGTAATAGATCACGCGCATGCCGAAGGCTTCCGCCAGCACCGAAAGCTGCGCGCCGATATTGCCATAGCCGATAATGCCAAGCGTCTTGCCGCGCACTTCCCAGCTATTCGCCGCCGATTTATCCCATTCCCCGCGATGCGCGGCATTGGATTTCGGGAAGACGCCGCGCATCATCATGATGATTTCGCCAAGCGTCAGTTCCGCGACCGACCGCGTATTGGAAAACGGCGCATTGAACACCGGAATGCCGCGCGAAGCCGCCGCTTCCAGCGCCACCTGATTGGTGCCGATGCAAAAGCAGCCAATGGTGATCAGCCGATCCGCCGCCGCCAGCACTTCTTCCGTCACCTGGGTGCGGGAACGGATGCCCAGCACATGCACGCCCTTCAGCGCGCGCGCCAGCACGGGGCCATCCAGCGCCTTGGTTTCGCGTTTGACGGAACGATAGCCAGCATCGGCCAGCAGCTCGACAGCGCTATCGGAAATACCCTCAAGCAACAGGATCTTGATCTTGTCCTTGGGGAGGGAGAGGCGGGTGGGGCTCATGGGGGGCGGTTCCTGCGCCTCATTCGCCCCGGTTTCAAGGGGAAATCCGCCCTGGCCCGCTTTGCCCTTGCCGTCATCGCATCTTGCGACGCATTGTGGCGCTGCAACAGAAGCCCTTTTCCTGGGATTACCGATGGATTTCGCCGCCCTTTCCGAATGGGTCAATTTGGCCATACGCTGGCTGCACCTGATCACGGGCATCGCCTGGATCGGGGCGTCCTTCTATTTCATTTCATTGGACAATCAGCTTGACCCGCCGGCGGAC
>JADCEV010000003.1 GCA_020249865.1 Roseomonas sp.
CATCGTGGCCAAGGTGGATGGGGAAGAAATTCGCTTCTCAGACCTCGCCAATGCCGCCCAGGAATTGCCCGAGGAATTGCGCGGCGCGCCGCCACAAATGCTCTATCCCCTGCTGCTGGATCAGATGATCGCCGGCCGCGCGGTGGCCGCCGCGGCCCGCCGGGCGGGACTTGATAAGGATGAGGCAGTGCGTGCGCGCATCCGCCGCGCCGAAGAACAGGAATTGCAGCAGGCCTATCTGTCCCGCGAATTGGCCGGGCGCGTGACGGAAGAACGCATCCGCGCCGCTTATGACGCCGAAATCCGCGCTCGCCCGGCGGAGGAAGAGGTGCGCGCCCGCCATATCCTGGTGCCAACCGAAACCGAAGCCCGCGAAGCTTTGGCCGAAATCCGCGCCGGGGCTGATTTCAACGCCGTGGCGCAGCGCCGTTCCGCCGGGCCGGGCGCGCGGGAAGGCGGTGATCTTGGCTTCTTCAAGCGTGGTGACATGGTGCCCGAATTCGCCGAAGCCGCCTTTGCGCTCCAGGCGGGGCAAATGAGTGCCGCGCCCGTGCGCAGCCCCTTTGGCTGGCATATCATTCGCGTGGATGAACGCCGCGCTTCAGCACCGCCCGCCTATGAGGAAGTGCGTGAAACGCTGCGCCAGCGCCTGTTTGAAGGCGAGATCAATACCCTGGTGGAACGCGCCCGCGCCTCTGCCAAGATCGAAGTGTTCAACCTGGATGGCTCTACCCCGCGCGCGCTGGATGCCGCGGAACCGCCAGCCCCTGCCGCCCCGGCGGGCCGCCCCGCCGCCCCTACCCGTCGTTAGATTGAGAGAAGACCCATGGCCGGACATGATATCCCGACCTCACCGCTTGCCTTGCCCCTGCCCGAAATGCCGGCGGTGCCGGGGGTGCGCGTTGCCTCGGGCCGCGCGGCGATTCGCTACAAGGATCGCGATGATGTGACCGTGATGGCCTTCCCCACCGGAACCACGGTGGCGGGGGTCTTCACGCGCAATCGCTGCCCTGGCGCGCCGGTGGATTGGTGCCGCAGCGCGCTCCCCGGCGGCAAGGCACGCGGCCTGGTGGTGACAGCCGGCAATTCCAACGTCTTTACCGGCCGCGCCGGGCGCCAGACATGCGAGGAAACCGCCAAGGCCGCCGCCGCGATCCTCGGCTGCAAGCCCAAGGAAATCTTCCTGGCTTCCACTGGCGTGATTGGCGAAAAACTGCCGACCGAAAAGCTGATCGCCGCCCTGCCGCGCGTTTTTGAAGCGGCGGCTGAGCGTGATTGGCAGGGCGCAGCCAAGGCCATCATGACCACGGATACCTTCCCGAAAGGCGCCATTCGCAAGGCGCGCATCGGTGAAGCCGAAGTCACCATTGCCGGCATCGCCAAGGGCAGCGGCATGATCGCGCCTGATATGGCGACGATGCTGTCCTTCCTCGCGACAGACGCGAAAATTCCCGCCGCCGCCTTGCAGGCCTTGCTGAAGAAGGGCGTTGACCGTTCCTTCAATTGCGTGACGGTGGATTCCGACACCTCCACTTCCGACACCGTGATGGTGTTTGCCACCGGTACGGCCAAGCATCCGCGCGTGCCGGCGGAAGGTGGCGCGGTACTGAAGGATTTCGCGCGCGCCCTGAATGAAGTGCTGATGGAATTGGCGCTGATGGTGGCACGTGATGGTGAAGGCGCGCAAAAGCTGATCCGGATTAACGTGACCGGCGCAACCACGGCGCGTTCGGCGCATCGCATTGCCATGTCCATCGCCAATTCGCCCTTGGTGAAAACCGCCATTGCCGGGGAAGATGCGAATTGGGGCCGCATTGTCATGGCCGTCGGCAAGGCCGGTGAGCCCGCGGATCGCGACAAGCTTTCGGTCAATGTCGGCGGTGTCTGGATGGCGCGCAATGGCGGTGTGGTGGATGGCTATGATGAAGCGCCCGTTGTGCAGCACATGAAGGGGCGCGAGGTGGAAATCACCGTGGATATCGGCCTTGGCAAGGGCAAATCCACGGTTTGGACCTGTGACCTGACGCATGGCTATATTGACATCAATGGCAGCTACCGGAGCTGACGCGCCCAAGCCCTGCCATGGAAAATGATTTTGCTCCTTTGGTGACGCAGCGTTTGAAGCTGCGTCTCTTGCGCGCGGATGACGCAGCCGCCTTGCATCGTTTAGTAAATGATTGGGAAGTGGCGAAAACCCTCGCCCGCGTTCCCTTCCCCTATCCGCGCGATCTGGCGGATGAATGGATCGCCTCCACCCGCGCGCAAATCGCTGCCGGCACCGCCTGGCATTTGGCGGTGACGCGCGAGGAGGATGGCACGGAAGCGCTGCTTGGCTGTGTTGGCCTGACGCTTGATGCGAAGAATCCGCGCGAGGCAGAGCTTGGCTATTGGATCGGCCGACGCCATTGGGGCCAGGGGCTAGGGCCGGAAGCGGCGGGGCGCCTGGCGCATTGGGCGCTGGCCAATCTGGAGATTGATCGGCTGGTGGCCTCGGCGCTCGTGGATAATGAACGCTCGGCGGCGGTGTTGCGGCGGATTGGCTTCAAGGAAAGCGGTGCGGGCAGTCAGGAATTCATCTCGCGCGGCGGGCTCATGCCCGTCAGGCTGTTTGCCGCCACGCGCATGGATATCGCCGTGGAAGCCGCTGCGCCGGTCGAAGCCGCGCCTGCCACGGGCAAGCCGACGCTATTGGTGGCCGCGGTGGCGCTGATCGATTCGGAAAACCGCGTGCTGCTGGCGCGCCGCCCAGAAGGCAAGCCATTGGCGGGCTTGTGGGAGTTTCCGGGCGGCAAGGTGGCTCCCGGCGAGACGCCGGAAGAAGCGCTGATCCGCGAATTGCGTGAGGAATTGGGCATTGATGTCAGCGCCGTCTGCCTTGGTCCTTTCACCTTTGCCTCCCACACCTACGAAAAATTCCATCTGCTGATGCCGCTTTATTTGTGTCGGCGCTGGCAGGGGCAGGTAACGGCCATGGAAGGCCAGGCGCTGGCCTGGGTGCGCCCGGTGCGGCTTGGGGATTACGCCATGCCGCCCGCCGATATCCCCCTGGTTGCCATGTTGCGCGATTTCCTTTGAGCTTGTGCCGAACGACAGGAGAAACCCATGCCGAACCCGACCGCCTGCCTGCTGATCATCGGCAATGAGGTGCTTTCCGGCCGCACGCGCGATGCCAATCTGCAATTCCTGGCGACACGGCTTGGCGAAATCGGCATTCCCATGAAGGAAGTGCGGGTGATCCCCGATGTGCCGGAAGTGATCATCAATACGGTCAATGAAGTGCGCGCAAAGTTCGATCACGTTTTCACCACTGGCGGCATTGGCCCAACCCATGATGACATCACCAGCGAATGTGTCGCGCGCGCCTTTGGCGTGCCCTGGGAACCGCATCCGGATGCCTGGCATGCTTTGGAATCCTATTACGCCAAGCAGAACCCGCCTGGCGATTTCAACGCTGCGCGGCAGCGCATGGCGACCATGCCGCGCGGCGCGATTTTGATCGAGAATTCGGTTTCCATCGCGCCGGGTTACACCATCGGCAATGTGCATGTGATGGCAGGTGTGCCGCGCATCATGCAGTCCATGTTCGAAGCGCTTGCGCCCCGGCTGCAAGGCGGCCCGCCCATCCTGTCGCGCAGCGTGCATGCGCATGGCGTGGTGGAAGGCGCGATTGCGGAGGGGCTTTCCACCATTCAGCAACGCTATGCTGATTTGGATATCGGTTCCTACCCCTATTACCGCCAGGGCGGCGGTGGTGGAGTTGCCGTGGTGGCGAAGGGCACCGATCTGGCAGCGATTGAAGCCGCCGCGCAGGAGGTTTTCGCGCTGATGCAGAAATGTGGCGGTACGCCCGCGATGGGGGAGCCGGGGTAGGCCTCTTGGACAAAGCCCACCTTGGCGCGGAGCCAAGACTGCCTTGCGAACATGAGGGCGTATCGCTCGCGCCAAGTCCCTTACAGAGGTATCGATGATCCTACGATATCAGACGGTTGATGTGTTTACGCAGACTCGGTTCGGCGGCAATCCGCTCGCGGTCGTGCTCGGCGCTGATGGCTTGACGACGGCGCAGATGCAGGCGATCGCTCGGGAATTCAATTATTCGGAGACCAGCTTTGTCTTACGGCCATCCGATCCACGCCATACGGCTGAGGTGCGCATCTTCACACCCACCGTCGAGGTACCCTTCGCAGGCCATCCGAACGTTGGTACAGCATTCGTCCTCGCAAGTGCCAGCGTCGCCGGCATGCGAGACGAGTTAATCTTCGAGGAGAAGGCCGGCTTAGTTCCAGTGCGCATCATCCGCGAAGGAGACCACGTCAAGCAGGTACAAATTGCTGCGCCGCACCCGCTGCGCATCGGCCAAGCCTTTGATGCTGGCGCGGTTGCGGAATGCTTGTCCCTGACGCCAGCGGACGTCCTCTGCGACAGACATCCGCCTCGCGTGGCGTCGGTCGGCCTGCCTTTCGTTGTGGTGGAGATCGCCAACCGGCAGGCGCTTGCCCGCGCGCAGGCAAACGAAGCTGGCTTCGCCAAAATTTTTCCAAGCGATGGGGCGGACGCCATCTACCTTTATTGCCGGGAACTTGACGAGCGTGACGGTGCGGTCGACTTCACGGCACGCATGTTCGCCCCCTTTGATAACCTACCGGAGGACCCTGCGACTGGTAGCGCAACTGCTGCGACATGCGCCTTGCTTGCGTCTCTCGAAGGTGAGGCGTCCCGGAAGTTTGAGGTCGCCCAAGGCATCGATATGGGCCGCCCAAGCCTGATTGCAATTGAGGTCACACCTGAAGCGGTTCTGATCGAAGGCGTCTGCATTCCTGTCATGTCTGGCCAGCTCTTGGTTTGATGCAAGAGCTGCTGCCACAGCAGACTTCGATTGGCCTCACTTCAAATGATTGATATCAGGCTTCGTTTTGGAGGAAGCCTTGAGCGAGCGGATCGGACTGCCGGACAAGGAATGGGCGTTGATCGGGCCGCCGTTGACTGCTGAGCGTGGCCATGGTTGTCGGTCGTCTCAGGATACCCTTTGTCCACGAGGCGTAGTCAGTTCGCCACCGCCATCGCCCGCACGTCAGCGGCGCTGATGCCCTTCTCCCGCAGCGCCCGCAGGCTTTCCGCGCCATCACGCTTCGCAAGCCTTCGCCCCGACGCATCCCGCATCAGCGCATGATGCGCATAGCGCGGCGCGGGCCAGCCCATCAGCGCTTGAATCAGCCGATGCAGATCAGTCGCTGGCTTCAGATCATCACCGCGCGTCACCAGCGTCACACCCTGCAGCGCATCATCATGCGTGACGCAGAGATGATAGGATGCCGTCACATCCTTTCGCCCCAGCACGACATCGCCGAAAACTTCCGGGCGGCATCTGTGCCAGCCCTCATTTTCCTCATGCGCCTGCAAGGGCGTGCTCACGGCTTCACAAGCGCGCGCCATATGCAGACGCAGCGCATAGGGCTGCCCGGCGGCGATGCGGCGCGCAGCCTCGGCTTCCGGCAAGTCACGGCAAATCCCCGGATAAAGCGGCCCATCCGGTCCCTGCGGCGCGGCACCCGCCGCCGCGACTTCGCGCGCAATATCGGCGCGGGTGCAAAAACAGGGATAGACCAGCCCGCGCGCCGCCAGCCTATCCAATACGGCGCGATATTCGTCGAAATGTTCGGATTGTCGGCGCGGCGCCTCATCCCAATCGAGGCCGAGCCAACGCAAATCCTCCAACAGTGCCGTTTCATATTCCGGGCGGCAGCGCGTGGTATCTATATCCTCGATGCGTAGAAGAAAGCGCCCACCCGTGGCACGCGCTCGACGCCAGGCGAAAAGGGCAGCGCGCGCATGGCCCAGATGCAAATACCCCGTCGGGCTCGGCGCGAAGCGCGTGATTTCAGGCGTTGCATCCATGGCTTCCGCCGGGTAGCGGGCGAAGCGCACCGCAAGCAAGGGGAGAATCCCAGATGGCCACCTTGGAAGGCCCGCAATACGGCCCCGCTTCGGGCGGCAAGCCCGATTCGCTGGTCCTGCTGCTGCATGGCGTGGGCGCGGATGGCTTTGACCTGATTGACTTGGCGCCTGTCTGGGCCGAGGTCCTGCCCAATGCGCTGTTCATCGCCCCCCATGCGCCCTTTCCCTTCCAGGGCGCACCCTTTGGCCGGCAATGGTTCGACATTATGGACCGCACCCCGGCGCGGCTTGAAGCGGGGCTGCGCCACGCCGCCGGCATCCTTGGCGATTTCACCCGCGCGAAGCTGGCCGAGCTCGACCTTGGCGGAGACCGTTTGGCGCTGATGGGCTTCAGCCAAGGGGCCATGGTCGCACTTTTCGCGGGTCTGCGCGGCGCGGTACCGGCACCCGCCTGCATCCTGGCCTATTCCGGTGCGCTTTTGGCGCCGGAAAGCTTCGCCGCCGAAGTCACCTCCCGCCCGCCCGTATTGTTGGTGCATGGCGAAGCGGATGAGGTGGTGCCCGCCATGGCCAGCCGCCAGGCCGCGCGGGCTTTGCAGGCCGAAGCGGTGCCGCATGAATTGCTGTTGCGGCCTGAATTGGGCCATGGCCTGGATGATGCCGGGCTTGCCGCCGGCACCGCACTGCTGGCGCGCAGCCTTCCGCGTATTGCAGGCGGATGAAACCTGCCTGGCATGGCTTGCAGCCCGGCGCGGCGCATGTCATGAATTCACCAGTCGCGGCGGCACCACTACATCTGGGGGTTCCCGCCGAATAGAACCCCCGCATGCTGTGGCGCCACGCTGGAAGGAGCGAGGCTTGCCAGATGGCGGTACCTTCGCGGGGGCGCATGCCTATCCCGCGCTTGTTCTGAATGCGGATTTCCGCCCGCTTTCCTATTTTCCGCTATCCATCTGGTCCTGGCAGGACGCCATCAAGGCTGTCTTTCTGGACCGTGTTTCCGTGCTGAATGAATATGATGTGGAAGTGCATTCCCCATCACTGGCACTCCGCCTGCCCAGCGTTATCGCGCTCAAGGAATTCATCCCCGCCGCGCGGCGCCCGGCCTTCACGCGCTTCAATGTTTTTCTGCGCGATCACTTCGAATGCCAATATTGCGGCGGAGGCTATCCCACACCGGATTTGACCTTTGATCATGTGATCCCGCGTTCACGCGGTGGGCGCACGTCCTGGGATAATGTGGTTACCGCCTGCGGGCCGTGCAATTTGCGGAAAGGAAGCCGGCTACCGCGCGAATGCGCCATGATCCCGCGCCAGACACCGCGCCAGCCGACAAGCTGGGAATTGCAGGAAAATGGCCGATCCTTCCCGCCCAATTATCTGCATGAAAGCTGGCGGGATTATTTGTATTGGGACAGCGAATTGGAGAATTAAGGCGCCGCCTTCCGCCTTCTTTCGCTTTCCGTCTTCAATTGCCCGCAAGCCGCCAGAATATCGCGCCCGCGCGGGCGCCGAATGGGGCTGGCATAGCCCGCATCATTCAGAATTTCGGCAAAGCGCTGAATGGCTTCCGAAGTGCTGGTTTTGTACGGGCTTCCGGGCCAGGGGTTGAAGGGAATCAAATTCACCTTGGCCGGCATGCCACGAATAAGCCGCACCAATTCGCGCGCCTCAGCCTCACTGTCATTCACGCCGCGCAGCATGACATATTCGAAGGTGATGCGCCGCGCATTGGAAGCACCCGGATAACGCCGGCAGGCGGCCAGAAGCTCCGCAATCGGGTATTTGCGATTGAGCGGCACAATCTCATCACGCAATTCATCCGTGACCGCATGGAGCGATACCGCAAGCCCCACGCCCAATTCCGCGCCGCAGCGATCCATCATCGGCACAACGCCGGAAGTGGAAAGCGTGATGCGCCGGCGCGAAAGCCCAATGCCTTCATGATCCATCACGATCTTGAGCGCCTTGGCGACATTCTCATAATTATAAAGCGGCTCGCCCATGCCCATGACGACGATATTGGAAAGATGGCGCGGCGTGCCATCCTTGGGGCTTGGCCATTCGCCATAGGAATCGCGCGCCGCGATGAATTGGCCGACGATTTCCGCCGCGCCCAGATTGCGCACCAGGGCCTGCGTGCCGGTGTGGCAAAATCGGCAGGACAGCGTGCAGCCAACTTGCGTAGAAATGCAGACTGCGCCGCGATCCTCATCGGCTGAGGGGATATAGACCGTTTCCACCTGTTGCTGATCACGGAAGCGAAACAGCCATTTGCGCGTGCCATCCGCGCTATCCTGCTGGGTCGCCACTTCCGGCCGGCCCACCACGAAGCGCTCCGCAAGCTTTATTTGCATGGGCTTGGCGATGGTATTCATGCGGGTGAAATCGGTCTCACCCTGATGATAGATCCAATGCCAAAGCTGTTTTGCGCGAAAGGGTTTTTCGCCAAGCGCGACCATCTCGGCGGCCAGTTCCTCACGCGAAAGCCCAACCAGATCGCGCCTGCCATCGGGCAGGGTTGCCGGCGGCGGGGCGAAGGCTGCGGCCTTGGCCATGATCCGCGCGCGCTCAGCCTCGTTCAGGTCAAGCACAGCATTGCTCATCGCCGCGCCGGGCATTCACGCGAAATCGCGTCATGAGCGGCGGAAAAGCCGGCAAGGCTGAATTGGTCAGTCGCGGTGCCGCGCCCGCCGGCAGCGGGGCCGCGTGCTGTTGCGCGATTGCCGCCGCGCATGGCCGCAACCGCCGCCGCGCCATCACGCGCAAAGGCAGAATTGCCACCGGTATAAAAGGGCAGGTTGGTCTGGCCGATGGCGACCGTCACTTCCGCATTGCGCGGATAGGCATAGCCGGCGGTAATCGCCACCGCATCACGCCCGCCGGGACGATGCGTGACCGTCAGCACTACCCCCTGGCGGTTTGGTTCGGTCTTGCTGGCGCGGGTGAAGGCGTAGCAGATCTTCTGGCCATTTTCCTGATAGGTCGCGGCCGTCCAATCCCGGAAGGTGCCAAGCTGGCGCGGGCCGGGGGGTTGCGCGGGCGCAGCCGGTCGCTGCTGCGCCAGGGCGGGCAGGGTAAGCAGCAGCAGACAAAGTGGCAAAAGACGAATCAGGCGGGGCATGCGGCCCCTAGATACGCAGCCCGGCGGGCAGGGGCAACCTGCAACCCCCCGCCCCATGAATAGCCAGTTTTCAGCGCCGCCGCCTCCTCAGGCCGCCAGAAGCACCGGCAGCCGCGGGGCGCCGGAAAGCAGATCCGTTGTCGCGCTGCCAAGCACCAGGTTGCGCAGCGGGGAATGCCGCACAGCGCCCATCACCAGCATGTCCGATTCCGTATCGGTTGCCGCGGCCAAAAGCCGTTCCAGGACCCCCCCGCTGCCGCGCTGCAAGGCCATGAAGCGCGGCTTGCCGCCATGGCGGGCCAGCAGATGGGCAAGCTCTATCCCCGATTGGCCAGGGCGCAATTCCTTGTCATCGCTGACAACCGCGATGATGGTTTCCGCCGCGCACCGGATCAGCGGCAGCGCGCCGTGAATGGCCCGGACCGAGGCCGGCGTCGCATCCCAAGCGACAAGAATGCGCTGGGGCAGGGCGGCCAAGGGCCGCGCCGCGGGCGCCAGCAGAACAGGTCGGCCGGAATCGAAAATGGCGGCCTGCAACAGGATTTGTGCGCCCGTGCCCGCCATGCCGCGCTGGGTGAAGACCGCCAGATCGCTAACCCGCAGATGATCCGCGAAAACCTCCCCGCTGCCATAGGCAAAGCTGCTGCGCTTGCGCGCCTCACAGGTCACACCAAGCCGTTGCGCGGCAGCCTTCAAATGATTGGCGACATTGTCTTCCTGCTGGGCGGCCGCCGCATCATCCGGCGTGGTCGCGCTGAGTGCAGCTTCAACCGGAAAAATCAGCGCAGTCAGATGCGCGGAAAAAGCCGCAGAGAGCGCCAGCGGCGTTGCTGCCATCGCTTCCGTGTCTGCCGCATCGGCGGGGTCAAGATAGGTCAGGATACTGGTGAAACTCATTTTCCATTCGCTCCGGCTGTCGCGCATCTTCAGGCCCTTGGCCGGTGATGACGCATTCACTTGTTTTGATGGTGGGCAGCCGAAGCGGCCGCCCGCCATGGAATGTGGGTATTGCCGCGCGCGGAAACCAGCGTTGACATGGGTCAAGCCAAGCTGAAATTCCCAGGGGAAATCCGTAACCGTAATTTATTGTAACAGAATCAGGCCGGCGGCGCGACCGATAGACCGCGCACCTTGTGTTCCGCAATGAAGCGCGCCACTAGGCCGGATGCCTTCGCCTTTTCGACAAAATCCGCAAGGAAAGCAGCCGCGGCAGCATTGCGGCGCGATGTACCAATCGCCTGCTGCACGGCAGTGAATTTGCCATCCAGAATCCGCGCACCGGGCATTTTTTCGATGTCTGAGAGCAGCTTCGGCCGTAGCCCTGCGAGCACTTCTAATTTTTCAGCAGCGAATTGCTCAAACGCGGCATCAAGCGTGGCGGAGCGGATCAGCTTCGCCTGATGGATATTGCGTTCCAGCCACAGATCATAAGCCGCCCGTGCCGTCACAGCGATGCGATTACCGGGGCGATCCACTTCTTCCATCTTTGTGATGGGGGAACCGGGAGGGACCATATAAGTGGCCTCAATTTCGGCATATGCGGCGGTGAAGGCGATTTTTTCCGCGCGCTGCGGCTCAGCACCGATCAGGCCGATATCCCAGACATTGGTATCCACCGCATCCGCCAGATCACCGGGCCGCGCAAAGGGCACGTAGTGCACGGGCACGCCAAGCGCATCGGCAATGGCGCGCGCCATGCTCGGCGATACCCCGGCGGGGTCGCCATTTTCCGCGCGGCTCGTCACCAGCAGGAAATTCCCCATATTGATGCCGGCGCGCAAAACGCCCGTCGGCGCCAATTCCGCCTTGATTTGATCCATCATGATATCTTCCCTTTTCAGTACTGCATTTCAGCCGCGCGCCGCGGTGGCCGCACCAGCGCGGCGATTGATATGCCCCCCACCGCCGCAATCAAGGATCGAGCCCGTCATGAAGCGCGCGTCATCGGAACAGAGGAACATCACACCCGCCGCGAAATCTGCCGGCGTGCCGAGTGCGCCCATCAAGGACCGCGCGCGAATCGCCTCAGCATAACCTTCTGGCATGGGATTGCCGGCGCTGCCCTCGGCAAAGCCAGGCCGGGCGCTGTTCACCCGCACGCCTGAGGGGCCGAGTTCCAAGGCAAAAGCGCGCGTCAGATATTCCAGCGCGCCTTTGGAAGCGCCGTAGGGCACGCCATTGCCGCGATGCACTTCGGCGGCGGCTGAAGTGACATTGACAATCGAACCCCGCCCAGCCGCAGCCATGGCGCGGCCAATGCCCTGCATCAGGCGAAAGGGTGCGCGGGTATTGACGCTGATGATCTTGTCCCATTCCGCGCCAGTCACTTCCAGCAGCGGAATGAAGGGATAGATGCCGGCATTATTGATCAGCACCTGTGGCGCGCCCTTACCGGTGGCGGCGGCGATCAGCCCATCAATAGCGCCATCATCCGTGAGGTCAGCGGGATGCAATACGGCGCGCCCCGGCGGCAGCACGTTGGCGAGTGCGGCCAGCGCGGCGGCATCGCTATCGGTCAGCAGCAAATGGGCACCTTCTTGCGCAAAAGCTTCCGCCAGCCCTCGCCCATAAACCCCGGCGGCGCCAGTGATCACAACCTGTTGTCCTGCAAACCGCATGGCGCTTGCCCCCTATCCATAAGCGGCAGGGTGCGCCCTGAGGGGCTGGTGATCAAGGCTATCTATCTTGCCCTCAAAGCGGGCGACGCGCCTTCAAGGCGGCGGCCAAGGTGCCATCATCCAGCACATCCAAGGCGCCACCAATCGGCACGCCCTGCGCAAGCCGCGTGATGGCAACGCCACTCGGCTTCAGCCGGTCTGTCACGTAATGTGCGGTGGTGGCGCCTTCCACCGTTGCGGGTAAGGCCAGGATCACCTCGGCCACATCGCCCGTTTCAATCCGCGCGAGCAATGGCTGAATGGCCAAATCCTCAGGCCCCGTGCCGGACAATGCGGAAAGCATCCCGCCCAGCACGTGATAAAGCCCATGATGCGCATGGGCGCGTTCCAGGGCCCACAGATCCGCGACCCCTTCCACCACGCAAACCAGCTTCCGATCCCGATGCGGATCGCGGCAAATCGTGCAGGGGGAGACCGTGTCCAAATTCCCGCAAACCTCGCAAGGTTTCACCGCGCTTGCGGCATCACGCAGCGCAGCAGCCAGGGGTAGCATCTGCCCATCCGGGTCCATCAGCATTTTCAGCACGGCCCGCCTTGCGCTGCGCCGGCCAAGACCAGGCAGGCGCGAGAGCAGCGCAATCAAATGCTCGATCGGGTCGTTATGCAGCATCAGGCTGCGTAATGCCTCAGAAAGGCAGCTTCATGCCCGGCGGCAGGTTGATCCCTGCGGTCGCCTTTTGCATCTCGGCCGCCATGGTGGATTCCACCTTCTGCTTGGCATCGGCATGGGCGGCGACAAGCAAATCTTCCAGCACTTCGCGCTCATCCGCATTCATCAGCGAAGGATCAATCGTGACGCGGCGCAAATCGCCCTTGCCGGTCAGGCGCACCACCACCATGCCGCCGCCGGATTGACCTTCCACTTCGGTGGCTTCCAGCTTGGCCTGCATTTCCTGCATGCGCGATTGCATCTGCTGCGCCTGCTTCAACATATTGCCCAGGTTCTTCATGGTGTCCTTCGCCTAAAAATCATCGGGAGGGGTTTCGTCATCGCCGTAAGCGGGTTCGGCATCGGGTGGCGCGAAATCGCGCGCGTCATCATCGGCCAAGGCAGCACTGCGCGAAAGCCCATAGGCATCGGCCGCGCCATCATGCACTGCTTCAATCGTGGCCCCGGGAAAGGCCGCCAATATCGCCTGCACCAAGGGATGCGCGCGGGCAGTTGCGAGCCGATCAGCCTCCGCTTCCTTGCCTTGTGCGGCGAGTGTCGGCGCGCCCGCTTCCTGGCTGATGATCACGGTCCAGCGTTGGCCGGTTGCTTCACTCAGCAGCGCGGTCAATTGCGCGGCCAGATCGCGCGGCGCGTCCGGTTCCGGGTTGATTTCAAGCCGCCCCGGCGCAATCCGCACCGGATGCACACTATGGCGTAACTGCGCATGCAGTAGAGGCTTCACCCCGGAAGCCAGCGCGACAATCTCCTGCCAGGTGCTGGGCTGCGCCAGCGCGGTCACGGGCTGGCTGGGTGCCGCTTCGGCGCGTATTGGCGCACCGCCGGCCACCGCGCGCAAGCCGCCACCGCCACCGCCCGGCGCTGGGCGCGGGGCGCCCCCCACTTCGCCCGCTTCGGTCAGGCGCTTCACCAAATCACCCGGTGTCGGCATATCCGCCACATGCGCAATGCGGATCAGCACCATTTCCGCCGCCGCCCGACGATCCGCCCCTTCAAGCTGCAATTCGCCAACGCCCTTCAGCAGCATTTGCCAGGTCCGGCCCAAGACCGGCACTGAAAGCCGCTGCGCGAGTGCAGCACCGCGCACACGCTCGGCTTCCGGTAGCGACCCATCCTGACGGAGCGCGGGGGCCGCGCGAAAGCGCGTCAGCAAATGGCAAAGCTCCGCCAAATCCTGCAAAATCACCAGGGGATCGGCGCCCAATTCATGCGCGCGATCCATGATGCCAAGTGCTGCGGCAATATCCCCGCCCATCAGCGCTTCCATCAGATCAATGATCATGGCGCGATCGGCAAGGCCCAGCATATCGCGCACCGCTTCCGCGCGCACTTCCGCCGCGCCGGATTGGCCAATCGCCTGATCCAGCAGGGAAAGCCCATCGCGCACGGAACCATCGGCGGCGCGGGCGATCATCGCCAGCGCATCGGCTTCTGCCGTCACCGCTTCCTTGTCACAAATCCGCGCAAAATGCTGCGCCAAGCTATCCTGGGGCACGCGACGCAACGCGAAGGTCTGGCAACGGCTGCGAATGGTGATCGGCACCTTGCGCAATTCTGTTGTGGCCAGAATGAACGTCACGCCTGATGGCGGTTCTTCCAAGGTTTTGAGAAACGCGTTGAAGGCCGCACCGGAAAGCATATGGCATTCATCCAGGATGAACACCTTTTGCCGGCCCTGGCTGGCGCGGAAGCGCAACGCCTCACGCAATTCCCGCACATCATCCACGCTATTATTGGAAGCGGCATCGAGTTCCACCACATCCGGGTGCCGATCCGCCAGAATCGCCTTGCATTCCGGGCAAACACCGCAGGGGTCCACCGTCGGGCCGCCCTTGCCATCAACGCCAATGCAATTCAGCGCACGCGCAATGATGCGCGCCGTGGTGGTCTTGCCGACCCCGCGCACCCCGGTCAGCAGAAAGGCGTGATGCACACGCCCCTGAGCAAAGGCGTGGCGCAAAGTGCGCACCAGCACATCCTGCCCGATCAGATCATCAAAGCTGGTCGGGCGATATTTGCGCGCCAGCACCCGATACCCCGGCTGTTCCGCAGGCTTCGCCACCGGCGCGGGTGCTGGTTCGGGCGGTGGCGTGGGGTCTCCGAATAGTCCGGGCCCTTCCGGTGCCGGCGGCTCAGGCAGGCCCGCCTCTTCCGGCGTATCATCGCCAGGCGCGGGAAGCGGTGAGCCGAACATATCCGAAGCCATGGCGCGGGGCGGTCTTTCTTACTCGCGATGATCGCGCGGGCGCGCGGTGGAAGGCCGACAAGCGACCCGAGCAAGAACCCGTTACGGCTGCTTCCTTCCGGACCTGACCGGGTTGGCGAGGAGCCCGTCCGCCGCCGACCTTCCGACAGCACCATATCATGTCCCCATGCCCCAATGCCAATGGGGGGCTTGGTTGCCCAGCGCCGGGGCACGTGGCAGGTTCGCCCCTATGCTTTCCATCCCTGCCAGCCGACCCAATGCCTATACGGGCAGCCCGCTAGACCGGGCATCCCATCGCCGCGATGACGCCGCCTTCATTGAAGCGGCGCTGGCGGACCCCAACACGGTTTTCGCTCCCGTCTGGCGCGCCCGCAGCCTGATGCGCGGCGTGGCGGAAGGCGCCCCCCAGGCCGTTTTGCTGACCGGAGAGGCCGCCGGCGCGCTTCGCATGGCGGGCGGGCCCTGGGCATGGCTCGGCGAATGGGAAGGAAGGCAGGTTTTCGCCGTGGATTGCTCCACGTCTGATGACCCGATTCCCCTGCTACCGGCGGAAATGGGCAGCTTTGCCGATCTCCGCCAAGTGGCCGGGCTGCTGCCGCCTGGGGAAGCCAGCGTGCTGGCGCATGCGCGCGGCCTGATGCATTGGCGGACAAAACATCGGTTTTGCGGGGTATGCGGCGGCGTCTGCGAACCGCGCAGCGCCGGCCATGTCATGACCTGTACCGTCTGCAATGCGCAGCATTTCCCGCGCACGGACCCCGCCGTGATCATGCTGGTGGTGCGCGGCGATTCCTGCCTGCTGGGCCATTCGCAGCGCTTCCCGAATACCACCATGTATTCGACGCTCGCCGGCTTTGTGGAACCGGGCGAAAGCCTGGAAGAAGCCGTGCGGCGAGAGGTTCAGGAAGAAACCAATGTGCGGGTTGGCGCGGTGCGCTACCATTCATCCCAGCCTTGGCCCTTTCCATCTTCCATCATGCTCGGCTTCCATGCCGAGGGGCTGAGTGAGGAGATCACCATTGACCCGGAAGAATTGCGCGATGCGCGCTGGTTCAGCCGCGATGATTTGCGCAATCATCAGCAGCTTGGCTTTTCCCTGCCGCGCGTTGATTCCATTGCGCGCCGGCTGATCGAGGATTGGTTGGCATCATGAAAGCAGCGGCGGCATTTCTGGTGGCCTTGGCGGTGGCGGGCTGCGCAAGCCAATCGCGCGAAGATATCTTCCCGCCCGATACCAGCGAAGACGCCGCGGCCTGCCGGGAAGAAGCCCGGCGCGACCCGGCGCTCAGGAATTTGCGGCACAGCATCTTCATTGGGTTTCAGGCGCAGGAAGAACGCGCGCGCAATGAAATCATCGCAACGCAGCGCCGGACCTATTTTGATTGCATGGCGCTGCGCGGCCATGCGCGCCAGGGCGGGGTGGAGAGAGTGAGACGCTAGGGATGAAATTCATTCTGACCGCCCGCCTAAAAGAAGACTTGCCCGTCGCCTTCATAGCGACAGTTTGGACAGGCTGGTGAACGATACTGTGGGAAACCTTAGTTAAGGGATAGCGAGTCACATCCGGAGAGGTAGGCTTTGCGAAGCATCTAAAAATCGGCAAACAATACTCTAGTTGATGCATGCTGAGTCATTAGAGCCCGACAGCAACTGAGATGGCCCATGGCTTGCGCCCGCAAGGGTGTTTCCAATCACTTCGGGAGGTGAGCTTCAATTACCGATCTAAGCTCTTCGACGCGAAATGCTTTCACGCAGTAACCCAAATGTATCATGACACTCGTCTGCGCGATGAGGGTGCTCGTCGGGACAGGCGCAGGAACAATAGTCCCATTTGCCGTCATGAAGGGTCCCGAGTGAAGTACTCCAATAAAAAAGAGGCGTACTCCGCCGAAGAAACTTGTGTTACCCAGCTCATCCGTAAACATATTCTCGAAGAAAGCAAAGACTGGGGACCCCGAGGAGCCACCAAAAGCCGCAATGTCGACGACGAAATTTGTCTCACCTAGATAATCAGCCTTGTAATGGGTCGCTAGAGTCCCCCGTCGAACAACAGGCAGATTATTCCTCTCGTCCATAATGCCAGTGGGAAATCCTATCATTAGGACGCTCGTAGCGGCGTGGAGAATAGGCTGCTGGTGATCGGGAATGAACAAATTGCGGCTTAGGCAAGGGGCGTGCGGTTTTTTTCCATGGCCTTCAAGCATCTCAAGTAAAGGATTTAGAGGGATTGCCGCAAGATCGACCGATGGATCCGGATGTTCGAAGATTGGTAGCTGTCCTGCTTCGATACGTACCTTCAAAGGCGGACCAAAAATCCGGACGCCTTGGCCGTCCGCAGATGCGAAATCAATTTCTATCCAGGTCTTTCCACAGAGAACGTGTCTGTTGGAGACGATAAGAGCTACGTCTACCTTTCCAATCTTCAAAACATAAAAAAAGCCCGTTCCACTATGAAAAGTAGCTGCATTGCTTGGGTCTCCAGCACGAATGCGAACTACAGTGTAGGGCAAAGCCTCAAGACCGGAATTTGGATTGCTCTCTGCCACTATGTTTCTCGCTCCGAAGTTGATTTTTACTTTAATGGAACGATTTTGTTTACTGTTAGCCCTTCTTTGTGTGGAGCATTGTGAAATTCGCGCAATTGCGGATTATCGAAATCCGGCCGCCTGGCGCGGGCAAGGGCGCCGCGCAGCGCCTCAGCCAATTCTGCCTTTTCCGGCGCGGAGAGGTGGCGGCCAATTTCCAAGGTGCGACCGCGGCTTTTGATCCATAGCCGCCCGCCGCGCGGCGCGGCCTCATCCCATTCCACCTTGGCCCAATAGGCATCCAGCACGGACCGCACCACGCGGCCGCGATGATCCACATGGCGGATGGAAAGCCCGGCATCGGTCAGCAGCACCATTTCACTGATCCGGCGCGATGCGCGGGCATGCCACAGCAGCGCCGCCAGCGCCGCGCCGACTTCCAGCCCGATAAAGGGCAGTACCGGCCAGGCGCCAAGCGCGAAGAAGATGCCCGCCGGGATCGCCGCCGCCAGAATCAACAGCCCCGCCAGCACGCGAAAGCCCCGCAGCGTGAAGCTCTGCGGCGGGGTGGAAATCGCTTCGAATAGAACGGTTTCTCTGGGGGGTGTCATCGGCGCTTAACTTAGGTCAAAATGGGCCGATAACACCATGCCGAAAGCGAAACCCGATCACGGTTCTGCCCGCGCGCCGCGCCGCGCCCGCCTGATGGCGCGCGACCAGGCCGAGGCATTCCTGCGCGCCCTGGCCCAGGGCAATCCCGCGCCGGAGACTGAGCTTTTATACAACGATCATTTCTCGCTCCTGGTGGCGGTGGTGCTTTCGGCGCAAACCACGGATGCGGCGGTGAATAAATGCACGCCGGGGCTGTTCGCAGCCGCGCCCAATCCTGCCGCCATGGCGGCGCTGGGCGCTGAGGGCATCGCTCCCTTCATTCGTCGTATCGGGCTATGGCAGGCCAAGGCGCGCAATGTGGCGGCCTTGGCGGCGCAGCTGGTGGAACGCCATGGCGGCAAGGTGCCGGGGGATCGCGCTGCCCTGGAAGCCCTGCCGGGTGTTGGGCGGAAAACCGCCAATGTCGTGCTGAATGTCGCCTTCGGGCAGGATACCATGGCGGTGGATACCCATATTTTTCGGCTCGGCAATCGCACGGGCCTTGCGCCGGGCAAGACCACGCGGGCGGTGGAAGAGGGCTTGGTCAAGCGCTGCCCGCACGAATTGCTGCGCGATGCGCATCACTGGCTGATCCTGCATGGGCGCTACATCTGCAAGGCGCGGGCGCCGGAATGCTGGCGCTGCCCGGCGCGGGCCTTCTGCAATTACCGGGATAAGGTGCTCGCGCCGAGGGTTTAATTCGATAGCGCGCTATCTATTTGCATCCTAGGTATTCTGGGATTAGCCTTTCCCCATGCCTGACGGGTCAGAGATTTCCCAAGCGCGTTGGCGGCTTGGTGTGGCCATTGCCCAGATCGCGCGGCGCTGGCGCGTGCGGCTGGATCAGCGGATCCTGCCCTTTGGCCTGACGGAATCGCGCTGGCTGGTGCTGCTGAGCCTCGCGCGGCGCGGCGATGGCGTGACGCAAAAGGATTTGGCCAAGCGGCTGGCGGTGGAAGGCCCGACCATGGTCCGCACGCTGGATTGGCTGGAAGCGCAGGGCTTTGTGGAGCGCCGCGCCGCGCCGGGGGATCGCCGCGCCAAGACCATTCATTTGACCGAAGCCGCGCGCCCGGTACTGCAAAACATCGAAGCCGAAGCCGCCGCCGTGCGCGCCGAAATCCTGGAAGGCATCCCCGAGGAAGATTTGGCCATGTGCCTTGCCGTGTTGGACCGCGTAGCGCAGGGACTCGCGCGTAGCGAAGGCGGTGCGTGATGGATATCGGCCCCGCCAAAACATCGCCCGTTGCAGCGCGGCCCAATGGTGCCTTGAAGCGGTTGCGCTTGGCTGCCGCAATCACCGCAGGCTTGGCGCTGGTGGCTGGCGCCGGGCATTGGATTTATCGGCATTTCACGCATGTGATTGTGGATGATGCGCGCATCGCCGCGGATATGATCGCGTTAGCGAGCCGCGTTCCAGGCTGGGTGATGGAATTGCCGGTGATTGCCGGCGATGAGCCTCGCCAAGGCGCGCTTCTGATCCGCATTGATAGCCGCGATTCCGCACTCACCTTGCAGGAATTGGAAGCGCGGCTTGCGAATATCGCAACGCGCCGGGCAGAGCTTGATGCGCGCATTACCATGGTGGATCGCCTGACCAGTAGCCAGGAAGACGCAACGCGCGCCAAGCTGGAAGCCGCGCGCGCCGCGCTGCCGGCAGCGGAAGCGGATCGGGTTTTCGCCGCCAGCGAATATGAACGCGCCAATATGCTGATCGGCACCGGCAGCGCCACGCGCCAACGCCATGACCAGACCCGCGCCTTGCTGGAATCCGCGACCCAACGCGTATTGGCAGTCGCGGCCGATATCCGCACGGCGGAGGCGCAATTGGCCAATGCCGGTGCCGCGCGGGAGGAAATGGGCGTGCTCCGCCATCAACGCGCTGCGCTGGAACCGCTGGAGCGCGAAATCTCCGCCCAGCGCCAACGCATTGCGATTGATATTGAAGACCGCACCATCCGCATGCCCTTTGATGGCGTGGTGGATCGCGTTTTCGTGGACCCCGGCGAATATGTGACTCCCGGTCAGCGCCTGATGCTGGTGCATGACCCGCGCCGGGTGCGCGTGGAAGCCAATGTGAAGGAAACCGAGATTCGCTATTTCCGCCCTGGGCGCGAAGTACGCGTGACGGTGGATGCCTATCCGGGGCGCGTCTTCACCGGGCGCGTGGAGCGTGTTGGCGCCGCCGCCACCAGCGAATTCGCGCTGCTGCCAAGCCCCAACCCTTCCGGTAATTTCACCAAAATCACGCAGCGCCTGCCGGTACGCATTGCACTGGAAGACCTGCCGCCCAATGGCGCGCTCCGCCCCGGCATGATGGTGGTGGTGGAAACCCCCGCCCGTGAGTGACGCAACCGCCGGCGCACCCATGCCTTCCCGCGCTTCCTGGGCGGGGCCGGAAATGGCGGTGCTGGCGGCGCGGTTTGGCGATTCCTATCGCTGGATGGTGACGATCCCGGCGATGATCGGCACGATTGCGACGATCCTTTCCTCCACCATTGCCAATGTCGCCTTGCCAGAGATCATGGGCGCCTATGGCATGGGGCAGGATCACGCGCAGTTGGTGGCAACCGCGTTTCTGGCTTCCGTCACCGGGACCATGTTGTTGAATGGCTGGCTGGTGGATCGCTTCGGGTTTCGCCTGACCTATTCGGCGGCGATGCTGATTTTCATCTTTGGGTCACTGCTATCGGGCTTTGCGCCGGAAGAAGGCACGTTGATTTTGGGCCGTGTCCTGCAAGGGGCGGCGGCGGGCATGGTGCAGCCCTTGGGCATGCAAATCATTTTCATGGTCTATCCGCCAGAAAAACGCGGCTCTGCCATGGGGCTTTACGCGGTGGGCGTGGTGCTGGCACCGGCGCTTGGCCCTGCCTTTGGCGGCCTGCTGGTGGATGGTTTTGGCTGGCGATCAGTATTTTTTCTCGCCATTCCCTTCGCCATGATTGGTCTGATTTTGGGCCTGATCGTGATGCCTGGACCCGCGCGCGAAGGCACCAAGCGGCGCTTCGATGCGCCGGGCTTTATCCTGCTGATCACGGCCCTTTTCGCGCTACTAACCGGGCTTTCCAGCGGTCAACGCGAAGGCTGGCAATCCGATGCGGTGGTGACGGAGCTTTCCATCGCTGCTTTCGCCGCCATTGCTTTTGTCTGGTGGGAATGGCGCAGCCCCTATGCCATGCTCAATCCGCGGCTATTCACCGTGCGCGGCTTTGCCTGTTCTTCTCTGGTGGCGCTGGTCTATGGCGCAACGCTGTTTGGTTCGGTCTATCTGCTGCCGCTCTTTGTGCAGACGGTACAGGGTTATTCCGCGACACGCGCTGGGCTTGTGTTGATGCCGGCAGGGCTTGCGCTGCTGCTGGTTTTCCCGGTCGCGGGACGGATCGCGGACAAGACCGAACCCTGGTTGCCGATCGGCATTGGGCTGATCCTATTCGCCTATTCCACCTGGCTGATGGTGGATGTCGGCACAGATACGCCCTTCTGGACTTTGGCGATTTGGATTCTGATTGGGCGCATTGGCTTTGGCATTGCCATGCCCAGCATGAATGCCGGCGCCTTGCGATCCCTGCCGCCGCAATGGGTCGGGCAGGGTTCGGGCGCGATCAATTTCGCGCGGCAATTTGGCGGGGCGATGGGCGTCAATCTGCTGTCCATTTATCTGGAGCGTCACACGCAGCTTTACGCCCAAGCCTTGAACGCCACGCTGGAAGGGCGCGGCAATACCGCCGATTGGCTGCGTGAAGCGGAACGCTTGCTGGCGCAGGAAGGTTTTGCGGAAGGCACGCGCCAGGCTTTGGCGCAGGATTACCTGGGGCGTGTGGTGCTGACCCAGGCGAGCATGCTCGCCTTTCGTGATACTTTCACCGTGCTGGTGCTGATTTGTCTGCTGGCGCTGGTTGTTGTGGCGGTGATGCGCGGTGCCAAGCGTCCCAGCTGATCTTGCCGCCCCCGCTTCCCCGTTCCATTCTGCGCACCATCTGGAAAGGAATGCCACATGGAAGCGCCCGTACTCGTTGAAATTACTGATGACATCGCGCTGGTCACCTTGAACCGGCCGGAGTCGCGCAATCCGCTCGATCCCGAAACCCAGGATGGCCTGATTGCCACCTTCATGAAGCTGGATGCGGAAGCGAAGGCTCGCGTGGCGATCCTGACCGGCGCTGGCAGCGCCTTTTGCGCCGGCGGCAATGTGCGCCGCATGGGTGAAGCCGCGAGTGGCAGCACGGAACGCACGCCGGCCCAGGCGCGCGGCTATTATCGCCATGGCATCCAACGCCTGCCGCGCATGTTTGAGCAATTGGAAATCCCTGTGATTGCGGCGGTGAATGGCCCGGCCATGGGCGCGGGCTGCGATTTGGCCTGCATGTGTGATTTACGCATCGCCGGCCAATCCGCGCGCTTTGCGGAAAGCTTTGTGAAGCTTGGCATCATACCGGGAGACGGCGGCGCCTGGCTGTTGCCGCGCGTGGTGGGCTTCGCGAAGGCGGCTGAGATGTCATTGACCGGTGATGCGCTGTCAGCGGATCAGGCGCTGGCTTATGGGCTAGTTTCTGAGGTGGTGCCGGATGCGGAATTGCTGGACGCAGCACGCGCGCTGGCGCGGCGCATTGCCGCCAATCCGCCGCAGGCCGTACGTATGGCGCGGCGGTTGTTGCGGGAAGCCTGGAATAATCGGCTTGATTCCGTGCTGGAAATGTCTTCCGCCATGCAGGCGGTGGCGCATACCACGGATGATCATAAGGAAGCGCTGGCGGCGATGCGCGAAAAGCGCAAGCCGACTTACAAGGGCGCCTGATCCTTGTTCATACCTGGGCTTCTCGCTGGGCGGCGCGCGTTGATCACCGGCGGCGGCACCGGCTTGGGGCGCGCCATTGCCCGGCGCTATCTGCAACTGGGCGCAGGTATCGCGATTTGCGGTCGGCGTCTTTCGGTATTGCAGGAAACCGCCACGGCTTTGCGCGCGGAAATCGCCGGCGCGGATATTGCCGTGCATGGCTGCGATATTCGCGATGCGGCGGCGGTGGAGGCGATGCTCGATTCTGTCTTTGCCGAGGGCGCGCCGGATATCCTTGTGAATAACGCGGCGGCGAATTTTTTGGCGCAGACGCACCGGCTTTCCGCGCGTGCCCTGGATGCGGTGCTGGCCACCACGCTGCATGGCGCGGCGTATTGCACCATGGGGGTTGGGCGTCGTTGGATAGATGCGGGGCAGCCCGGTGTGGTGCTGAGTGTCCTGACGCTTTCCGCCTTGCAGGGCGCGGCCTTCACCGTGCCTTCCGCCATGGCCAAGGCTGGCGTTTTGGCGATGACACAAAGCCTGGCGGTGGAATGGGGCCGGCATGGCATTCGGCTGGTGGCGATTGCGCCCGGCACTTTCCCAACCGAAGCGGCGGTAGCGCGGCTGCGGCCCGGAGGTTTGGATCACGGTGATGTGCCGCTCAATCGCGCCGGGCGGCATGAGGAACTCACCGATCTCGCCGCGTATTTGGTTTCAGAGAATGCAGGCTATATCACGGGCGAATGCGTGGTGATTGATGGCGGGCGGCGTTACCTTGGCGGGGCACGCGCTGGCGTGCGGGAAATGCTCGGCTGGGATGACGCCGCCTGGGAAAGACAGCGCGAAAAGACACCGAAGAAATGACCGAAGCCTTCACGGAAATCCTCTACTCAGTTGCGGATCGCGTCGCGACCATCACGCTCAATCGGCCGGAACGCATGAATGCCTGGTCGAGCGTGATGGAAGCCGAAACCCGCGCGGCCTTCACGCTGGCGGTGGCGGATGAAAACCTGCGCGCCATTGTGCTGACCGCAACCGGCAAGGGGTTTTGCGTTGGTGCCGATGTGTCTGCCATCGCCACACGCGGCGCGGAACGCCCGATCTATGCGGGCGTGACGCCACCGCCTGATGATGCGCCACCCACCGAGGATTTCGCGCGGCGCTATTCCTATATGCTCAATATCGGCAAGCCGGTGATTGCGGGCATTAATGGCGCTGTGGCGGGGGTTGGGCTTTGCCTGACGCTGTTTTGCGATATCCGTTTCATGGCGGCGGGGGCGAAGCTTTCAACGGCTTTTGCGCGGCGCGGTTTGGTCGCGGAACACGGCAGCGCCTGGATGCTGCCGCGCCTGATTGGGCCAATGAATGCGGCGGATCTTTTGCTCTCAGGCCGCAGCATCACGGCGGAAGAAGCTGCCGCCATGGGGCTGGTGCGCGTGCTGCCGGCAGAAAGCTTCCACGCCTCCGTGCAGGCTTACGCGGCTGATCTCGCGAATAATTGCTCGCCACGTTCCATGCGCGTGATCAAGCGGCAAATGACACTCGCGCCATTTCAAACCTTGTCTGAAGCCGTGGAACTTGCCGAGGTCGAGCAGGACGCCACGCGGGGAACGGAAGACCGGCGCGAAGGGGTTGCGGCGTTTCTGGAAAAGCGCAAACCGAATTTCACGGGGCGCTAATAAGCAGACGGTTCGTCTTTTCCAGCGCGGCGACCAAAGCCTGGAAATCGCGCGCGAAAACTTCTCGCGCTGTGCCATTCCGCGCCAGATCGTGACCAATCTCTCCAATACTGCGCTTGCCATCAATGCGCGACAGGATCGCACCAGCCAAACGCGGCAAGGGCACCGGCACGGTCAGGCCATCAAAGCTCACGCGCAGCACGCCATCGCGTGGGATACCCGCGGCGAGTTTCGCGCCATCCAATTCGCGCAGGCACGGAATGGCGGCGGGATCATCCCAGGGCGCGCTGATCACGGGCGCATCGGCGCGCACGCAATAGGCGATATGCACGCCCATATTGCCGGTAATCGCCTCGGCCAAAGCGGCGCGCTGCACCGCATCCAATGCCTCAATGCGCGGGCGCAGCTTGGGGTCGGAAAGGTAGGAAAGCGGATCGTAACGCAGCGGTTCCACCAGGCACACAATGCGCAAACCCGCGGCCGTGATCAGCGCATTGAAGGCCGACACGGTGAAGGCGACATCGCGCGGGTTCAAAAGCAGATCATACAGCCCGGCATCGCCACCCTTTTCATGATCCGTGATCCAGGGATTGCGCCGCAGCCAGGCGGTTTCCGGCATTTGCCGCCAAAGGCGCTTGGCGATTTCAACCCGCGCCGCCGGCGCTTCATCGGGCGGGGCCAGCAGGCGCAGCGCATCCTGCGCCATATAGACGCCCGTGCGCCCATGCGGCGCATAAACCATCAACCCCAAGCCACCACCTGGCGCCAGGACTGATACCAGCGCCTTCAGCCCCGCAAGCGGATCGGGCAGATGATGGAGCACACCGCAGCAATCAATGTAATCAAACGGGCCGAGCCCGCTGCCCGGAAGGTCCAGCAAGGACCCTTCCTGAAACACAACATTGCTAAGCTTGCGCGCCGCCACGCGCGCTTCTGCCACGCGGCGCGCCGCCGCTGAGCGGTCAAGCCAGGTCACATCCCCCGCGCGCCCAGCTTGCGTCATTTGCTGCGCCAGCATCACGGTCGCATCGCCACTGCCACCACCGGCGACCAGGGCGCGGAGTGGCTGGCTGGCCGGGCGGCGAGCGCCAAAAATCCAGTGATCCACTTCCCGCAAATGGCTCGGGCTGCCGATGATCAGGCGCTTGGCCTCATCCCGAGGATCCCGCTGCGGATAGGGATAGGCATCATATTGCGCGGCAAGCGCGGCATCGGCGGCGTCTTTCATCGCACCTATCTAGCAAGCCCGGAGAAAGCCGAAAGCCCGATCACGCTTCCCGCGCCAGCAATTCCTTGAGCAATTCCACCGTGCGCGCGGGTTGTTCCTGTTGCACCCAATGCCCGGCGCCAGGCACCAGATGCGCCGCCGCCATGCGCGTGCAGGCAATGCCCTGCATACGCTCAAACGCGCCGGGCGCTTGAAACACGCCCCAATCCGCGGCACCTGCGATAAAGACCGAAGGCACATCAATGCTGCGCCCGGCAAACAGTGCCAAATCCGCATTCACTTCCGGCACGAAGCGCGTGCGATACCAATTAAGCCCGCCCTGAAATCCGGTACGGCCATATTCCGCGGCATAAACTGCCATCTCGGCCTCTGTCAGCCAGGCGCAGCGCGCAATATCAGCCGCGCTTGGCATTTCATGCGCCACCGTCTCCGGCATCGTCTCGGCCCGGTCCATGACGTAATAGGTCGGCAGCTTCGCCATTTCCTCGGCGGACCAATCGCGCAGCTTATGCGGGTTATTCGCGGCCCAGTCAGCGCTTTTGTGGTGGTAATAGGCACGCAGAAAGGCATGCAGCCCCTGCGCCGCGCCCATCATATCCGCATTGGCCGGGCGCGTGGCGTAATAGGCGTGGTAGTGTTTGCGCGGGCGCGGCAGCGCGGCCAAAGCCTCATCCAGCCCGGGCATGGCGGAAGAACCGCTGGAGTGCTGCCCCGGCTTTGGCCAATCTGGCCCACCGGCGAAAGGCGCGCTCATTAGCGCAACACGGCGAAACACATCAGGCCGCGTCAACGCGCACCAGGCCGCGACCGGTGAGCCAAAATCATGCCCGATCACCGCCGCCACGTCGCGGTAACCAAGCGCGGCCACGACACCCAACGCATCGCGCACCAGATTGGTCAGGCGAAATGGCGCCAGCGGTGCATCGTAATCCGTAGCGCACCCCGTGGTGCGGCCATAACCGCGCTGATCCGGCGCCACCACATGATAGCCCATCGCCGCCAAGGGCAGCATCACATGCCGCCAGGAATAGGCGAGCTCCGGAAAGCCATGCAGCAGCAAAAGGCAGGGCCGGCCGGGCGTTTCATGCCCGGCTTCCAGCATATGGACGCGAAGCCCATTGATGCCCTCCAGAAAGCGGGCGCGAATGCCTTGCGGCAGGGTTGGCGTGGCAAGCGGTTCCATGGCGGTGTTTCCTTCCTGCCCCCATCCCGCCTGAAGCGCGCCGCGCAATCAAGCCCCGCATTGACGCGCGCCCCGGCTGGCGAGAGTTTGGCACCATGCAGGATGGTATCCCCTGGTCGTCCGACCTTCTGACCCTGGCGCAGCGCTTTGGCCCACGCATCGCTGTCACTGATGGCAGCGCCACGCTTAGCTATGCCGCGCTATCGGCCCGCGCCCATGGCTTGGCACGGCGGCTGGTGGCGGAGGGCTTCCAGCCCGGCCAGCCGGTCGCGACCTTTGTGCCCAATGGCTGCGATGCGCCCTGGGTCAGCTATGGCCTGACCATGGCGGGTGTGGCAGAAACCCCGTGCAATACGGGGTCCACCGATGCGGAATTGGGGTGGTTCGCGCAGCTGACAGGCTTCAAGCGCATCGTGGCACCACTTGCATCCTGTGCGCGGCTGGCGTGGCTTGGGTTTGAACCCCTTGCGCTGGAAGACATCGCCCCGGATGACAGCTTCGCACCGCTGCCCCCCGTGCCATCCAATGCCTGGGGGCGGATCATTTTCACCTCGGGCACCACGGGCAAGCCCAAGGCCATTCTGCATAGCCATGGCGGGCGGTACCTTGCCAATATCCTGCAACGCGCGGTGCTGCCCTTCACGCCGGAACCTGGTGAGCGTGTGCTGTTGATGACGCCCTTCACCCATGGCGCGGCGCTGATCACCTATGCTTGGCTTGATCATGGTGGCGAGGTTGTCTTGCAGGATGGCGTGCGGGCAGAACGCATCGCGCCCGTTCTGGCGGCGCCCCGCCTATCAGCGATTTTTGCCCCGCCCACGGTGCTGGCCAAATTGCTGGCGCTGTTCCCGGGGCAAGCCGTGCCGGGTCTCAAGGTAATTTTCTGCGGCACCCAGACGCTGACGCGCGATCTTTACGCCCGCGCCAAGGCGCAATTCGGCCCAGTGGTGCGCGTGACCTATGGCATGAGCGAATGCTTCAACCCCATTACCGTGCTGGAAGGCCCGGATGTGGCGGCGGCCATGGACGAAGCCGAGGATGGCCTGGGCGCAAACCTCGGCTGGCCCGCGACGGGGGTCGAGATCGCCATCCGGGATGAGGCCGGCAGCCCCCTGCCCCATGGCGCTTCCGGCGATATCTGGCTGCGCGCTCGGCATATGAATATCGGCATGATCGGGCCGGATGGCTTTGTGCCGCGCCCGGCCGGCGCCTGGCACCGCACCGGCGATCTGGGCGCAGTGGATGCGCGCGGGCGGCTCAGGCTCGCGGGCCGGGCTTCGGATGTGATGAAATCCGGCGGCTACCGCGTCCATCCCGCTGAGATCGAAACCACGTTGGAACCCGCCGCACAGGGCCGCGCGCTCTGCGTTTTGGGCCTGCCTTCCGATTATTGGGGGGAGGTCGTTATCGCGGTGGCCGAGGGGCTGGCAGAGGGGTGGGAGCAAGCCGCCCTGCCGCTGGCGGAGGATTTGGCCAAGCATAAGCGCCCGCGCGCCTGGCTCACGCTGCCTGAACTGCCCCGCAATGCGCAGGGCAAGGTGGTGCGCGGCAAGGTTCGGGAAGCGGTGCTGACGCGCTGGCGGCTGGAAGATGGGCCGCGTCCGCGCCTGATACCAACGCTTGCCGGAAAGGATGAATAACCATGGTGATTGAGGGCCTCGCCCCCTTTTATGCCTGGACCAAGGCGCTGCATCTGATCAGCGTTTTCGCCTGGATGGCGGGGCTTTTCTACCTGCCGCGGCTTTACGTCTATCACACGCAACAGCCGCCCGGCTCTGCCCAGGGGGAGTTGTTCAAGACCATGGAACGGCGCCTGCTGCGCGCCATCATGAACCCGGCCATGATCACGTCCTGGGTCTTTGGGCTGCTCCTGATTCTGACCCCTGGCGTAGTGGATTGGCGCGCCGGCTGGTGGCACGGCAAGCTTTTCGGCCTTCTGGGCATGACCGCCTTTCATATGGATTTGGCCCGCGCGCGGCGGCTTTTTGCCGAAGACCGGAACACTCGCACCGAAAGGTCCTGGCGCATCGCCAATGAGGTGCCGACGCTGCTCCTGATCCTGATTGTCATCATGGTGATCGTGAAGCCGTTTTGAGCATTTTCAAGCCAAGTGGTGTCACTTGGCGACTCGGAAAATGCGATCAAACAAAGGGTTGGGGTCGTTTCACCGCGCGGTACTGCTGTGAAACGGCCCCAAATGCAGTTGACGGGGCGCCTTTGGCTTCATAGATAACGATTCCTCCCTTTCGCGGCCCCGGCGATCCCTGATCGGCGCTGCCGCATCTCCCTTCTACCCGTTAACGGGACATTCATGGATGCGCCGCGTGCTGCGTTTTGCATCGTGATTCAGGTCCCGATTTCTCAAGCCTCACGGAACGCCAAGGCACAAAATGCATCTTTCAGAACTTAAGGCGAAAAGCCCCGCGGACCTCCTCGCATTCGCCGAGGAATTGCAAATCGAAAACGCGTCATCACTCCGCAAGCAGGATATGATGTTCGCGATCCTGAAGACCTTCGCGGATAATGAACAGGCGATCTTCGGGGAGGGTACGCTTGAAATCCTCTCCGATGGTTTCGGTTACTTGCGCAGCCCGCAGGCAAACTTCCTGCCCGGGCCGGATGATATCTATGTCTCCCCCGCCCAGGTGCGGCGCTTTGGTTTGCGCACGGGTGACACGGTGGAAGGCCAGATCCGGGCGCCCAAGGATGGGGAGAGGTATTTCTCCCTGCTCAAGGTCAATGCGATCAATTTCGAAGACCCGGAAAGCCTGCGGCACCGGATCAATTTCGATAACCTGACGCCGCTTTATCCGAACCGTCGCCTCAAGATGGAAAATCCTGAGGTTGAAAGCGTTGCCAAGGGTCCGACCAAGGACAATACGCATCGCGTCATTGATTTGATCTCCCCGATCGGGATGGGCCAACGCGCCTTGATTGTGGCGCCGCCGCGCACGGGTAAGACCGTGATGCTGCAGAATATCGCCAAATCCATCACGGCGAATAACCCCGAAGTCTTCCTGATGGTGCTGCTGATTGACGAACGGCCCGAGGAAGTGACGGATATGGCCCGCACCGTGCGCGGTGAAGTTGTGGCCAGCACCTTTGACGAACCGGCGACGCGCCATGTGCAAGTGACCGAAATGGTGCTGGAAAAGGCCAAGCGCCTGGTGGAACACAAGCGCGATGTGGTGATTTTGCTGGACAGCATCACGCGCTTGGGACGCGCCTATAACTCGGTTGTGCCCTCATCCGGCAAGGTGCTGACCGGCGGTGTGGATGCCAATGCACTGCAACGCCCGAAGCGGTTTTTTGGTGCCGCGCGCAATATCGAAGAAGGTGGGTCGCTGACCATCATCGCGACAGCGCTGATTGATACCGGCAGCCGCATGGATGAAGTGATCTTCGAAGAATTCAAAGGCACGGGCAATTGCGAAATCGTGCTGGATCGGAAGCTGTCCGACAAGCGCACCTTCCCCGCGATTGACATCACCAAATCCGGCACGCGTAAGGAAGAATTGCTGGTGGATCGCGGCACGCTTTCCAAGATGTGGGTGCTGCGCCGTATCCTGAACCCGATGGGCACGCAGGATGCGATGGAATTCCTGCTGGACAAGCTGAAATACAGCAAGACCAATCAGGATTTCTTCGACGCGATGAATACCTGACCCAAAGCGGGGGACGTCATGGTCATTCTGCTGACGGGTGGGATGGGCTTCATCGGATCGGCGGTGGTGCGGCATCTGCTCGCGACCACCGATGCGATTGTCGTGAATATTGACAAGCTGACCTATGCCGCGAGCCCTGAATCCCTTGGTGATTGGCTGAAATCGCCGCGCCATCAGCATCTGGCGCTGGATATTTGCGACCCGGCCGCGATGCGTGATGCCTTTGCGTGCTTCAGGCCGGCACGCGTGATGCATCTGGCCGCCGAATCCCATGTTGATCGTTCGATTGATGGGCCGGCGGAATTCATCCGCACCAATGTTGTCGGCACGCAGGTGCTGCTGGAAGCGGCACGCGAATATTGGCAAGGGCTGGAAGGCAGTGCCAAGGCTGATTTCCGCTTCCATCATGTCTCCACCGATGAGGTTTTTGGTTCGCTCGAAAGCGCGGATGATGCGCCGTTTGATGAGCATACGCGCTACGATCCGCGCAGCCCTTATTCGGCCTCAAAGGCAGCGTCTGACCATCTGGTGCGCGCCTGGCAGCACACTTATGGCTTTCCATCCTTTGTTTCGAACACCACGAATAATTACGGGCCGTGGCAGTTTCCGGAAAAGCTCATTCCGCTGGTGACACTGAATGCGTTGGAAGGCCGGCCTCTGCCGGTTTATGGCGATGGATCGAATATCCGCGATTGGATCCATGTGCAGGATCACGCCGAAGCCTTGGTGCTGGCGCTGATGCGCGGCGTGCCTGGGGCAACCTATTGCATAGGCCCGCGCCAGGAACGGACCAATCTGCAAGTGGTGCAGGCGATTTGCCGCACCTTGGATCGGCTGCGCCCTGATCCTGCCGGCCCGCGTGAGCGTTTGATCACCTATGTGAAAGACCGCCCCGGCCATGATTTTCGTTACGCCATGGACCCAAGCGGCGCGGAAGCCGCACTTGGCTGGAAGGCGCGCTATGATTTTGAGAGCGGGCTTGAGCAGACCATTCGCTGGTATCTGGACAATGAAGCCTGGTGGCGACCCATTCGCGAAAAGCGCTATGCGGGGCAAAGACTTGGGGGGGTGAAGGCATGAAGGGCATTCTGCTCGCCGGCGGGTCAGGGACGCGTTTGCACCCGGTGACCTTGGCGGCGTCGAAGCAATTGCTGCCGGTCTATGACAAGCCGATGGTCTATTACCCGCTGGGTACGCTGATGCTGGCGGGGATCAAGGATATTCTGCTGATCTCCACACCGGCAGACCTGCCGCAGTTCAGGCGCTTGCTGGGTGATGGCACACAATTCGGCATTCGCATCAGCTATGCCGAACAGCCAAGCCCGGATGGCATCGCACAGGCTTTTCACATCGGCGCGGAGTGGATTGGTGGTGAAGCCTGCGCCTTGGCATTGGGCGACAACATCATCTACGGTCATGGATTGGTGGAAAGCCTGAAGGCGGCCGCGACCAATGCGCAGAATGGACTGGCTTCCGTCTTTGGCTACCGCGTGGCTGATCCGGAACGCTATGGCGTCGCGGAATTTGATGCTAGCGGGCGCGTGCTGTCCATCGAAGAAAAACCCACCAAGCCGAAATCCGATTGGGCTGTGATTGGGCTTTATTTCTACGACAAGCGCGTGACGCAAATGGCGCGGGATTTGAAGCCCTCCGCACGCGGCGAATTGGAAATCACCGACCTCAATAAGGTCTATCTGGCCGATGGTAGCTTGCGTGCCGAGCAATTGGGCCGCGGTTGCGCTTGGCTTGATGCCGGCACGCCGGCTTCATTGCTGCAAGCCGCGCTTTTTGTGCAGACGGTGCAGGAACGCCAAGGGCTGCAAGTGGGCTGCCCGGAAGAAATCGCCTTCCGCAAGGGCTTCATTGATGCGGCGGCTTTGCGCGCCCAGGCAGATCGGCTGGGCAAGACAGCTTACGGGGCTTATTTGCGTGATCTGGCGGAGGGGCGGCTTGCGTGAAGATCGAACGCCTTGCCATTCCTGATCTGCTGCTGATTGAACCAAAACGCTTCGGTGATGAGCGCGGCTTTTTCAGCGAGGTCTGGTCACGTCGCACGCTGGCCGCGCATGGGATCACGGCTGATTTCGTGCAGGATAATCATTCCCTGTCGCGTCAGAAGGGCGTGATCCGCGGCCTGCATTTCCAGAAACCACCCAGCGCGCAGGCCAAGCTGGTGCGCGTTGTGCGCGGTTCCATTCTGGATATTGCGGTAGATATTCGCGAAGGCTCGCCCACTTATGGCCAGCATGTGGCCTGCGAGCTTTCGGCCGCGAATTGGCAACAGCTTTGGATCCCTGCTGGCTTTGCACATGGTTTTGTGACGCTCGAAGAAGATACCGAAGTGCTCTACAAGGTTGATGTCTATTACGATCCAAAAACTGATGCCGCCATCGCATGGAATGACCCCGCGCTTGCCATTGATTGGGCGGTGAGCAACCCGATCCTATCCGATAAGGATAGCAAGGCACCCCTGCTTGCTGATATTCCGCCGCCCTTCCCCAAAGGGACCTGGTGATGCGCCGCATCCTCGTCACCGGTCGTGGCGGGCAATTGGCCACCGGGCTCGAAGCCGCGTTGCCGGCGCAGGGTTTTGAGGCGCTGCTGGTCGGCCAACCGGAATTCGAATTCGACAAGCCCGAAACGGTGGCTGAGGCTTTTCACGCACTGAAACCCGATGCGGTGGTGAATTGCGCCGCCTGGACGGCCGTTGATGCTGCGGAAGATGATGAAGCCGGCGCCTTTCGCGCGAATGCTTTGGGGCCAGCCTTGCTTGGGCGGCTAACCCGTGCAGCGGGCATTCCCATCATCCAGATTTCCACTGATTATGTCTTTGATGGGCTGAAACGCTCGCCCTATTTGGAGAGCGATTTACCCAGTCCGGTTGGCGCCTATGGCCGCACCAAGCTCGCTGGCGAATGGGCAGCGCAGGCGGCCAATCCGCGTTGTATTGTGCTGCGTACGGCTTGGGTTTTTGCGCCCATGGGCAAGAATTTTCTGCGTACCATGCTGGCCCTTGGGGAACAGCGCCCCGAAGTCCGCGTGGTGGCAGATCAATGGGGCAGCCCGACCGCCGCGCCCGATCTGGCCGATGGCATTGCCTCCATCCTGGCGCGGCTGCGCGCCGATGGCTGGCGCGATGATTTCGCCGGTACCTATCACGCGACCGGTGGCGGCTTCACCACTTGGCATGGCTTTGCCGAGGCTATTTTCGCCGAAGCTGCCCGCCATGGTGCGCCGCGCCCCAGGATTCATGCCATCGCTACCGCCGACTATCCCACCAAGGCCAAGCGCCCCGCGGATGGCCGGCTGGATAATGGCAAGCTCGCCCGCGTTTTCGGCGTGGCCCTGCCGCCTTGGGAGGCTGGACTAGTCCGCGTCATGGCGGCACTGCGCCAGGCCTGACGCCTTCCCGAAAGCAGGTTTCGGCGGCATGATACGCGCAAGATAAAAAGGGAGGATCCCTGATGACCCAAATTTCCCGCCGCGCCGCGTTTGCGCTGCCGCTGCTCGCCGCCCCCACCATCGCCCGCGCGCAATCCTGGCGCCCATCCGGGCAGGTGCGCATCATTGTCCCCGCTGCAGCGGGTGGCACTACGGATATTATGGGCCGGCTGCTCGCGCAGTTCCTGCAGCCGCGCTGGGGCACGCCGGTGGTGGTGGAAAACCGTACCGGTGCGGGCGGCACCATCGGTACAGTGGAAGCGGTGCGCGCGCGCCCGGATGGCCTTACGCTGCTTATGGGTAATATCGGCCCGCAGGCCATCGGCTATTCGCTATTTCGCAATCTGCAATATCGGCCGGAGCAATTGGCCGCCATCGCCGGCACCATCGCCGGGCCCAATGTGCTGGTGGTGAACAATAATGTGCCGGCGCAGAATGTGGCGGAGCTTGCCGCCATGCTGCGCGCCAAGCCGGGCGAAATCCCCTATGTCTCAACGGGTGTGGGCCAGTCCACGCATCTTTCGCCGGTGCTATTTCTGCAAATGCTGAACGCCCAGGCCATCCATGTGCCCACACGCGGTTCCGCCCCGGCGCAGATTGAATTGCTCGCCGGCAATGTCACCTTCCTGATTGATAACCTGACCGGCATCATGGGCCATATCCAGGGTGGGCGCGTACGCGCCCTTGCCGTCACCAGCAAGGAACGCCACCCGCTGCTGCCCAATGTGCCTGCGATGCGCGAAACCATGCCGGAACTCGCCAATTACGAAGTGAATACCTGGTTTGGCCTGTTTGGTCAGGCAGCCATGCCGGCCGAGATGATCAACAGCATCAATGCCGATGTGATGGCCATGCTCGCCATGCCTGAGACGGTGAAGCGCTTCGAGGAATTGGGCGGCGTGCCGATGATTGGCAGCGCGCAGCAATTCGGTGCCTTCGTCGCGAGTGAAATCACCAAATGGGCTGATGTGATCAAGAAGGAAGGCTTGCAGATAGACGCAAGCTGAAGGCACCTAATCTATCCGCCGCAGACCACGGGCAAAGCGCCGCGCATTTTCCACATAATGCGCGGCTGAGGCCAGAAGGCGCGCGGCGGTTTCAGCATCAAGTGCGCGTATCACCTTCGCCGGCGCGCCCATCACCAGGGAACGCTCGGGGATTTCCTTACCTTCGGTCACCAAGGCGCCGGCGCCGATAATGCTGCCCGCGCCAATGCGCGCCCCATTCATCACTGTCGCCCCCATGCCAATCAGCGCGCCATCGCCAATGGTGCAGCCATGCAGAATGGCGTGGTGCCCAACCGTCACATCGGCGCCGATCGTCAACGGAAACCCGACATCGGAATGCAGCACGGAACCTTCCTGGATATTGCTGCGCGCGCCGATGCTGATCGGTTCATTATCGCCACGGATCACGGCGCCGAACCAAATGCCCACATCCTCGGCCAGGATCACATTGCCCATTACCTGCGCATCCGGCGCCACCCAAAAGCGGCCCTCACCAGGGGTTTGGGGGATAAGATCATCAAGCGCATAAATCGGCATCGTGGTTTTCCTTCTTGGTTTGCGTGCAACGGAAGCTTTCAATCACCCGCTGGCTTGCGCAGCGGTTCAAGAATTTCCGCATTATGCTGCCCAGGGCTTGGCAGATCGTGGCGCAGCGGCAGGCGGTATGCGCCGAATTGCATGGGCAGCGCCGGCACCTTGGCGCGGCTGCCATCGCTGAGTGTCACGTCGTGAAAACCGCCGCTTGCCAGCAAATGAGCATCGTCGAACAAATCCCAAGGCTTGGCGATGCGTGAATAAGGCAGGCCGGCACGCGCGCACATTTCCTCAAGCGCTGCCACATTGCGTTGCTTCAGGAAGGATTGCACAAGCGGAATCAGGGTTTCGCGGCGCTTGGCGCGTTCCGTATTGCTGGCGTAATCCGGGTTGCTCAGTTCCGGTTCATTCAATTCGCGCGTGAAGATTTCCCATTGGCGTTCGGTGACAACGCCGATGAAAATCTGTTCGCCATCGGCCGTGTCGAAAACATCATAAACGCCCCAGGCGCGCCGACCGGCCGGCATGGGGTCCGGCGCCTTGCCGGTAATGGCCTGTTGCAGCATGGCCGTTGAAACCAGGAAGGCCGCGTTTTCAAATAAGCCAGCCTGCAGATATTGCCCACGCCCGGTGGCATCGCGTTGGCGCAGCGCACCCAGAATCGAAATGGCGCCGAACATGCCGCCCATCATGTCATTCACCGGCGCCCCGGCGCGCAAAGGCCGCCCAGGCGGGCCGGTCATGTAGGCAAGCCCTGATTGCATCTGCACAACCTCATCCAGTGCCGTGCGATTTTCATAAGGCCCGGGCAGATATCCCTTGAGCGAGCAATAGATCAGCCGAGGATTGCGGGCCGAAAGCGCCTCATACCCCAGGCCTTTTGCGGCCAGGCCACCTGGGCGGAAATTCTCCACCACCACATCCGCCGTATCAATCAGGCGCCGCAGCAATTCCAGTTCTTCGGCGCTTTCGGTATCCAGCGTGACGCTTTTCTTGTTGCGGCTGAAGGCGGGAAAGAAGCCGGTGCCGGAAGCGACCAGATAGCGCGTGCGATCGCCCTTGCCGGGTGGTTCGATCTTGATCACCTCAGCACCCAGATCAGCCAGCACTAGGCCGCAAGTGGGGCCCATGACCATGTGAGAGAATTCGACAACGCGAATGCCGGCAAGCGGAAGCGGATGCATCAGAAGAACCTGCGGGCGGTGTTGGGCATGGCGGCGCGCCTGCCCAAAGGCGCTGCCTGGACCAAAGCTTAGGCGATTTCGCCGCAAGGTAAAGCAGGAAGGTCGTGGGGTGATTGCATGCTTTGCCAGGCAGGCGTGATCGTCTATGCACACGAAATGGAAAAGCTGATTTACACCCTGGTGCGCGCCGCGGATTGGCACGCTGCGGAACAGGCCGGTGCTTATCATGGCAGCGCGGATGACAGGCGCGATGGGTTTCTGCATTTTTCAACGGCGGCACAGCTTCGTGCCAGCGCTGCCAAACATCGTGCGGGCATCCCCGATTTGCTGATGGTGGAAGTTGCAACAGTGGCCTTGGGTGCAGCGCTGAAATGGGAACCGGCCAGTGGAGGCTCCAGGCCCGGTTTGTTTCCGCATCTTTATGGCGCGCTGCCGCTTTCGGCTGTAGCGCAGGTGGTGCCCTTGCCGCTGGGTGAGGATGGGCTGCATCAATTTCCGTCCAGCATTCCCTGACGCCAGCGCTGCGTATGGCTCCAGCGCAACACCCACCACAGCAAGGCCCCGGCGGCCAAAACCCAAACCCCGATGATGATGGCCGCACCCGCCTTGCTGCGCGGCCTTTCCATCATGCGTGCCGCGGCGGCGCGGCTTTCTTCCATGACATCTGCCGGGATCAACCGCGCAATCAGCGCAATGGCGATGGGTAGCAGGATCACCTCATCCAGCAGGCCAAGCACTGGAATGGCATCGGGGATCAGGTCAATCGGAGAAAGCGCGTAAGCCGCGACCAGAAGCGCCAGCAGCTTGGCGTACCAGGGCGTGCGCGGATGGCGTGCGGCGATGTAAAGCGCCAAGCCATCACGCAACACCAAACGCGCCCAAAAGCGCAAGCGTTGCCAGAGAGCGATCACGCGCGGCGCGGGGCGAAGCTATGCGCATCTGCCAGCGCCCAAGCCTCGGCAAAGCGCGGATCATCCGTGCCGGTGAGCAAGGCGCCGGGCGCGAGCGGCGGGTAAAGCTCGGCAAAGCTTTTCACCACACTTGGCGAAAGGCGCCGGCTGAAATGTTCCGCGCGCAATTCGGAAGGGTGCGCAAGCCCGGCGGCCGCGACCAATTCATTCAGCGCTTCCAAGGTGGCGGCATGGAATTGATGCACACGCGGTGCCTTGTCCGGCACACGCAGCGCGCGTTGGCGCGTTGGGTCTTGTGTCGCCACACCGGTTGGGCAGTGATCCGTATGGCAGGACAAGCTTTGAATGCAGCCAATGGCGAACATGAAACCACGCGCCGCATTGCACCAATCCGCGCCAAGCGCCAGCGCGCGTGCCATGTCAAAGGCACTCGCGATCTTGCCGCTGGCGCCAAGCCTGATCTGATCACGCAGCCCAATGCCGATCAGTGCGTTATGCGCGAAGCTTAAGCCGTCGCGCAGTGGCATGCCGACATGATCCATGAATTCCAGCGGCGCTGCGCCCGTACCACCTTCTGCGCCATCAATCACGATGAAATCGGGCGCAATCCCCGTTTCGATCATGGCCTTGCAGATGGCGAGAAATTCCCAAGAATGGCCGATGCATAGCTTGAAGCCGGCGGGCTTGCCGCCCGAAAGGCGCCGCATTTCGCCAATGAAACGCATCATTTCAACCGGGGTAGAAAACGCGGTGTGCGCGGGCGGGGAAACGCAATCCTGCCCCATCGGCACACCGCGTGTGGCGGCGATTTCAGCGCTCACTTTGGCAGCGGGCAGCACGCCGCCATGGCCGGGCTTTGCCCCTTGGCTGAGCTTGAGTTCTACCATTTTCACTTGGTCAAGTGCCGCGACCTCCGCGAAGCGCTCTGGCGAAAAACTGCCATCCGGATTGCGTGCGCTGAAATAGCCGGAACCGATTTCCCAAATCAGATCGCCGCTCGCTTCGCGGTGATAGGGGCTTAGCCCGCCTTCGCCCGTATCATGCGCAAAGCCGCCACGCTTCGCCCCTTGGTTCAGGGCGCGAATGGCATTGGCGGAAAGCGATCCAAAACTCATGGCCGAGATATTCAGCAAGGATGCCGAATAGGGCCGCGCACAGTCTGGCCCACCGATCAGGATGCGCGGCAGTTCCTTGGCTGGCGTGCGGGCGGCCAGCGAATGCTGCAACCATTCAAAGCCCGTGTCATAGACATCGTACTGCGTGCCGAAGGGCCGCTTATCCAATTGCCTCTTGGCGCGTTGATAGACAATGGCCCGCTTGTCACGGCTGAAGGGCGTGCCGTGCTTTTCATCTTCGAAGAAATACTGCCGCATCTCGGGGCGGATTTCTTCCATGAGAAACCGCAGCCGTCCCGCGATTGGGTAATTGCGCAGAATGGCATGCGTCGGGTGGAACAGATCGCGCAAGCCAAGCGCGCTGAGCGCAGCGGCCAGCACAAAGCCCAAGCCTGTCCAGAAACCAGGCGCGACCAGCAACGCAAGCGCAAGCAGTAGCGCGGCCAGAAGGGCTAGGCTCAGGCAAATGAAACGGGGCGAAAAGGCAAGGCTCAGGCTGCGGGTCATGGCGGCACCTTTCGTATCACGCGCAGCATAGACCGGATTGCGCCGGCGTCAGCCCAGCAAACCGCGCCGCCTGATCTCGGCGGCGATGCGCCCGCTTTCATCGAGCGGCGCGCGCGCAAATGGCGCGGGGGCAGCGGCCAAATCCCGTGCCTGGCCGGCGGCGATCAGGCTTTGCGCCAAACGTTGATGGCGTGGCCCAAGCCCGCCCGGATCGGCGATGAAAACCGGCCCAGCGGTCGCCAGCGCTTCCGAGAGCATGGAAACCGAATCCCCCGTCACCACCACCTGATCCGCCCAGGCGAGGAAGCCGGCATAGGGGTTGGGCGGCGCATCGCCCCAGCGAAACAGCCTATGCGGATGCCCAACCAGCGCCGCCGCCATGGCTTCTTCCGCTGGGCGCCCGGTGCGGCGCGATGCGCTGGCCAGCACGCTGCCCGCAAACCCCGCGACCTTGGCGGTGATGGCGCCGGCCACAGCCGCGTCCATGCCCTCGGCCCGCGGCGGCCCGCCCATCAGCAGCGCCACGCGCGGTGAGGGCAGGGCGGCGAGAGCCGCAAATTCCCCGCTCGCGGCGGCCAGCCTTTCGGGCGACATCCGATGCGCCGCGCCCAGAATGGGCAGGATATTTGGCGCGGGTTTGGGCGCATCATGCCTGCCAATCACCAGAAGATCGAAGTGCGCTGCGCCGAAGCCGGGGCGCATACAATGCACCAGCCGCGCGCCTTTTTGCTTCAACCAAAGTGCCACCGGCGCGCTCCGCCGCCCCGCCGATATCACCAATTCCGGCCAAGGGGGCGCGAAAGCAGCGCGGGCTTCGGGCGTCAGGCCCGCCAGGGAGGTGAAGGGCAAAGGCAGCCGCGCCAGCTTCCCCCAGGCCAAATCCACCCGGCGGAAGGGTTCACCCAACCGCTCAGCAATGCCCAGGGCCTGCGCCGCCGTGCCGGCGCGCGGGTCCGCCAGCACCCAAATCCGGGGCGACTCGGGCAGGGTCATGGACGCCGCCGCCCTGCCGCATTACCAAAGCCTGGAAAGAGAGGAGCCCTACCCATGCCCGCCCTTCATGCCTCCGACTGGGACCGCGACGCGGCGCTCACCACCGCGCGTATCCTGCTTGAAATCAAGGCGGTGAATTTCCGCCCGGAAGAGCCCTACACCTTTACCAGCGGTTGGAAGAGCCCCGTTTATATTGATTGCCGCAAAATCATCTCCTTCCCGCGCGCGCGCAACCGGATTTGCGATCTGGGCGTGGAAAAGATTGGCCGGCATGTTGGCTATGAATCAATCGACGTGGTGGTGGGCGGTGAAACGGCGGGCATTCCCTTTGGCGCCTGGATTGCGGATCGCATGCTGGCGCCCATGGCCTATGTGCGGAAGAAGCCGAAGGGCTTTGGCCGCAATGCGCTGATTGAAGGTGAGGTGCCTGTTGGCCAGCGCACGCTGCTGGTGGAAGATTTGACCACCGATGGCGCTTCAAAAATTCGTTTCGCGAATGCCTTGCGTGATGCCGGCGCCATTTGTGACCATACCTTCGTCGTTTTCTATTACGGCGTCTTCCCCGGTTCCTTTGAAACCATGAAGGGCATGGGCCTGAACCTGCATCACCTTTGCACCTGGTGGGATGTGCTGGAGGTCTGCCGCGAGCGCCCCTATTTCAGCGAAGGCGCGCTTAAGGAAGTGCGGAAATTCCTGGAAGATCCGGTGCAATGGTCCAAGGCAAATGGTGGCATTGGCAGTGCCGAGGAAGCCAAGGCGCGGGCGAGTGGCGAATAAGGCCGCCCCGCAACACATGACGGAAGCTTAATATTTTATTCAGGTGACTGAGACAGCGCAGGCGCTATGCGGGATCATGGCGCCCTGCGCAGCCGATTCGTGGGCAGGGCGCGTGTCATCAGAAAGGGTTTTGAGTGATGAAACGGCTTTTGCTTTTGGCTGCCTTGGGCGGCCTGGTTATCGCGACCAGCGCCGTACCGGCCGATGCCGCGCCGCGCCGCGCGACCGATGGTACGGAAGCGACCAATGGCAGCACGCAGCGCGGCCAATCCACGCGCACCCGGAGCGCTTCCCAGGGCCAGAAGGCCAATCGGCAGAAGCGCAGCAGCAGCGCCAGTAAGGCCAACCGCCAACGTGCGCCGCGCAACGGTTCCGCCGCAGGATAAACCCCAAAACGCCACCTGATCAGGTGGCGTTTTCCCTTTCAGACGGGTGAAGCCTCAGGCGTCAGCCTTATGCGCCACGCCCTTTTCCTTGAGCAGGCCGGAAAGCTCACCGGACTGGAACATCTCGGTCACGATATCGCAGCCGCCCACGAATTCGCCGCCGACATAAAGCTGCGGGATGGTCGGCCAATTCGTGAATTCCTTGATGCCTTCACGGATTTCCATATCTTCCAGCACATTCACGCCCTTGAAGGGTACGCCCATATGGGAAAGGATTTGCACCACGCGGGCGGAAAAACCGCATTGCGGGAAAACCGGCGTGCCCTTCATGAACAGCACAACGGGGTTCGCCTTGATATCGGCTTCGATACGTTCAAAGGTCGGGTTGCTCATCTTTGTGGCTCCTATTCCGGGGCGGAGGTTTGCAAGGCCAGCGCGTGAAGAACACCCCCCATGCGGCCCTGTAGCGCGGCATAGACAATCTGATGTTGGCGCACGCGGGGCAAGCCCTTGAAGGCCGAGGACACGACCTTGGCGGCGTAATGATCGCCATCGCCGGCCAAATCCTCGATCGTCACTTCCGCATCCGGCAGCGCTGCCTTGATCAGCGCCTCAATTTCCGCGGCCTGCATGCCCATGGCTGCTATTTCTCCCCCATCAGCGCCGGCAGCGTCGCCTCATGGGCCGCCGCCAGCTTCTGCATCGATATGGCGGCGCCATCGGGCAGAACCAAGTCCCCCCCGCCGGCAGCGCCAATCAGCCGGGCCGGGACCCCCGCCGCGCTTGCCCTGGCAATCAACGCCGCGCCATCGGTCACCGCCAACACATAACGGGCCTGGTCTTCGCCGAACCAGAAGCCATGCGCCGGTATACCATCGGGCGCCGGGGCGAGCTTTGCGCCAATGCCACTGCCCATCGCCATTTCCGCGAGCGAAACCAGCAGCCCGCCATCGGCGCAGTCATGGCTGGCCAGAACCTCACCGGCCAGGATGCGCGCGCGCACGAAATCGCCATTACGGCGTTCGGCGGCCAGATCAACCGGTGGTGGCGCGCCTTCTTCACGGCCCGCGATTTCGCGCAGCCAGAGCGATTGGCCGAGCCAGCCTTGCGTATCGCCAATCAGCACCAGATCGCCCTTGGCCGGCATGGCAAGCCCCACCGCCTGCGCGGCTTTTTCCAACACGCCAACGCCGCCAATCGCCGGTGTCGGCAAAATCGCGCGACCTTCGGTTTCATTGTAGAGCGACACATTGCCCGAGACGACCGGGAAATCGAGCGCGATGCACGCCGCCGCCATGCCCCGCACAGCCGAGGCAAATTGCCCCATGATTTCCGGCTTTTCCGGATTGCCGAAATTCATATTGTCGGTGATCGCCAAGGGCAGCGCGCCCACCGCGGTGATATTCCGCCACGCCTCCGCCACCGCCTGCTTGCCGCCTTCTTCCGGATCCGCGAGGCAATAACGCGGCGTGCAATCCGTGGTCATCGCCAGCGCGCGGTCATGATCTTCAATCCTGACCACGGCGGCATCCGCGCCACCCGGGCGCTGCACCGTCTGGCCATTCACCAGGCTGTCATATTGGTCCCAAATCCAGCGCCGCGAACACAAATCCGGGCAGGCAACAAGCGTCATCAAGGCCGGCGCAAGCCCGACCGGATCAGGAATGCCGGACGCGGCCAGCACCGGCTGCTTCGGCGTTTCCGCCTTCGGGCGGCGATAGAGCGGTGCTTCGGATTCCAGTGGCGCCAGTGGAATATCCGCTTCCAGCACGCCCTTATGGCGGATCACGATGCGGCCCGTATCAGTGAGCTTGCCGATCACCGCGAAATCCAATTCCCATTTGCGGAAAATCGCCTCAGCCTCGGCCTCACGGCCTGGCTTCAGGATCATCAGCATGCGTTCCTGGCTTTCGGACAGCATCATCTCATAGGCCGACATGCCTTCCTCGCGCTGCGGCACGGCTTCCAATTCAAGCTCAATGCCCATGCCGCCCTTGCCGGCCATCTCCACGCTGGAACTCGTCAGACCCGCCGCGCCCATATCCTGAATGGCAACAATCGCATCCGTCGCCATCAATTCCATGCAGGCTTCGATCAGCAGCTTTTCGGCGAAGGGATCGCCGATTTGCACAGTCGGGCGCTTTTCTTCCGAATCGGCGCTGAATTCCGCACTCGCCATGGTGGCGCCATGGATGCCATCGCGCCCGGTCTTGGAGCCGACATAGACAACGGGATTGCCAATGCCGGTTGCCTTGGCGGTGAAAATGCGATCAGCGCGCGCAATGCCAACCGTCATGGCATTGACCAGAGGGTTGCCGTTGTAGCGCGGGTGAAAATTCACCTCACCGCCCACGGTCGGTACGCCCACGCAATTCCCGTAGCCGCCAATGCCGCGCACCACGCCATCAATGATGCGCTTCATGCGCGGCGCATCCGGCGCACCGAAACGGAGCGCATTCAAATTGGCAATGGGCCGCGCGCCCATGGTGAAGACATCGCGCACAATGCCGCCCACACCTGTCGCCGCACCATTATAGGGTTCGATGTAGGATGGGTGGTTATGGCTTTCCATTTTGAAAACCGCCGCCAGACCCTCACCGATATCAATCACGCCGGCATTCTCGCCCGGCCCCTGGATCACCCAGGGCGCCTTGGTCGGCAATTCACGCAGCCAGACGCGCGATGATTTGTAGGAGCAATGCTCCGACCACATCACGCTGAACAGGCCAAGTTCGGCAAGCCGCGGCGCGCGGCCGAGAATGGCGAGCACCCTTTCATACTCATCGGGCTTCAGGCCGAATTCGGCAGCAAGCTGGGCAGCGCGTTCGGGGGGGAGAAGAGGAGCAGCAGCGGTCATGATGGGAAACTGATGGCCCGACCAGGGGCGCTTGTGAAGACGGAAAACACTCAGGAGGCGCCGCCTCCTGAACCTCCGCCGGGGTGGCCGTGCCACCCCGGACCCCGCCGAGACTTTATCCAATGCCCTCCATGCCGGCGATGGCGAGGATCGTGGCCAGGCTGGAACGCATACCGCGCAAGGCCTCTACGGGTTCAACGTCCAGCCATTCATCAAGGGAATGCGCCCGGCCACCTCGGCCACCCGCACCAATCTTCAAAGCGGGAATGCCAAGCGACATCGGGATATTCGCATCCGTCGAAGACCATTCAAAGCTTGGCCGATAACCCTCCGCCGTCACCGCCGCCGCGGCCAAGGCGCGGATCGGGCTGCCCGCCGGCGTCTCCCCCGCCGGACGATCCCCAACCGGCTTGATATCGGCGGTAATCGCGCCATTCGCAGTGGAACGTGCGGCATTCTCACCCGCCACCGCCAAATCCACCATCTCCAGAAAGGCATGATCCAGCTTCGCAAGTTCGGCGGCCGAGGCGGAACGCAAATCCACCTCAATCACCACACGATCAGCGATGGCATTGATGGAAGTCCCACCCGAGACCACACTCACGCAATGCGTAGTGGGCGGGCTATCGGGTACCTTCAGCGCGGCAAGGCTGCGCGCACATTCCGCCATGGCATACATCGGGTTCACCAGACCGAAAGCGGCATAGGAATGCCCGCCCGGCCCCTGGAACGTCACGCGATAGCGCTTGGACCCCACCCCGCCGCTGACAATGCCTTCCACCTGCGGGCTATCCACCGTCAGAAAACCACGAATGCGCGCGCGATGCCGCCCCTTGGTGAAAAGATGGCGAATGCCCCGCAAATCGCCCAAACCTTCTTCGCCGACATCCCCAACAAAAAGCAGATCATGCCGCGTGCGAATCCCAGCCGCATCCAAAGCACGCAAAAAGCCGAGATTGACCGCAAGCGACCAGGTATCGTCACTCACCCCCGGTGCGAAAAGCCTGGTGCCTTCGCGCCTGACGCGCACAGGGGTGCCGGCGGGAAAGACAGTGTCCAGATGCGCCGCCACCACCAGGATCTCGCCATTGCCGAAACCACGGCGGAGCCCCATCACATTGCCGATTTCATCCTGCTCCACCTCCTCCAGCCCATGATCGCGCAGCATGGCAAGATAGGCGGCGGCACGTTCTTCTTCGGCAAAAGGTGGGGCTGGGATTTGCGTGAGCGTGATGCAATCTTCCACCATGCGCGCGTGATCCGCGGCAAGCTTGGCGCAGGCCGCAGCAAAACGCGCATCGGCGCGAATGGCGGCAATGGTTTCTTCCGGCGTCATCATATCCTCCTTACGCGCGGCGCCAGCGTATAATGCCGGCGGCATCCTTCTCCGCCACCGCTTCGCCCATTACCTGCAAGCGGCGCAAATGGGCGAGTGTTTCGCCAAGCCCAAAGCCAAGATTACGGATATCGAGCGGGCGGCGAAACAGCACCGGCAGCAGATCATGCGCGCTGCTATCCGCCATGGCATCCATCAACAGCGAGAGCCGTTCCGCATGATGCGCGGCGAGCCAATCAAGCCGCGCATGCAGGCCGTAGAAGGGTTCGCCATGGGAGGGCAGTACCAACACATCTTCAGGCAGGACACGAAAACGCTGCAAGGATGCCAGAAAGGCGCCGAGCGGATCGGCAGCGGGTTCACCGGCATGCAGCCCGATATAGGGCGAAATGCGCGGCAGGATCTGATCAGCCGCGATCAGCACGCGATCTTCCGCATTGAACAGGCAGGCCATATCCGGCGCATGGCCCTGCCCCGTCATCACGCGCCAGGGGCGGCCACCAATGGTGATATCCTGCCCATCGGCAATGGCTTCAAAAATCCTGGGCAAGGGCGCCACCGCCTTCACATAAAGCGGCCCACGCGCGCGGATGAATTCGGCATATTCGGCGGGCGCACCAGCGGCTTCGGCAAAGCGTGCCTGATGTTCCACCATCTCCGCCCCCGTATCGAACCACAGCGCGCGCGCCTGCAGCCATTCGATCTTGGTCATCAGCGGGACCAACTCATGATTTTCCGCAAGCCAGCCCATCAGCCCGGCATGATCGGGGTGGAAATGCGTCACCAGCAGGCGCTGCAAGGCCCGCCCGGCAAAGGCATCGCCCGCCAGGGCTTCGCGCCACAAATCGCGTGAGGCATCATTGGCGATGGAGCAATCAATCGCGAGCCAACCTGGCCCATCTTCCAATAGCCAGACATTCACATGGCTTGGTGGGAAAGGCAGGGGAAAGCGCAGCCAGCGCAAGCCAGGCCGAAGCGTCGCGGCGTGACCGGGCGCGGGGATATCGGGGATCATGGCTCACCCTGGCGCGGAAGATGGCGGGAGACAAGAGACAGCGGGGAAACCTTTTTTCGCATTTTTTTTCGCTTTATGCTCTACGGTGAACCCTAGGAAAGCACCACGCGCTGAGGCAATTGCGTCTTGGCAGATCAGGTCTCGGTTCGACCCCAAAGATGAGAGAAGCTCCCCGTACCGCGCAGCAGCAATTCGCCGAAGCACTTGCTTTACTGCAAGCGCAGCAATTTGCTGCCGCCGATGCTGCCTTTCAGGCATTGCTGAAGCGGCAGCCACGCAATTTTGATGTGCTGCATTTGGGCGGGATAGCCGCCGTGCAAGCAGGCCGCCCCGAAGAAGGTGTTACCCTTATCAGGCGTGCCTTGGCGATCAACCCGCGGCACGCTGATGCCTATAGCAATCATGGAAGCGCCCTGATCAGGCTTGGCCGTTACGATGAAGCGCTGTCCAGTCTGGACCGCGGTTTGGCGCTGAACCCAAAGGCTGCCAACCTGCACCATAATCGCGGCGTAGCGCTGAAAAGACTGAAACGATTCGAAGACGCAGTTCTCGCATTTGATCGCGTCCTTGCAGTGCAGCCGGACCATGTCGAAGCGCATAATGAACGGGCCGGTGCGCTCATGGATCATGGCAAGCTGGCGGATGCTCTGGCTGGTTATGAAAGGGCACTCAGCCTGCGGCCGGATTCTGCCGGCTTCATGGTGAATGTCGCCATGGTCCTGTGCCTTTTGGGGCGCCATGCGGAAGTCCTGCCAATGACCGAAAGGGCGTTGCGCATCAAGCCAGACGATACCGGCGCGCGGATCGCGCGCACTGAAGCGCTGCTGTCTCTTGGTCAGCCAGCCGAAGGTCTTGCGACCATAGATGCAGCTCTCAAGATTAATCCGGGATTGGCTGACGGATACCTCTGGCGCTCAAAGGCGCTTGTCCTACTGGGTGAGCCGGAAGCGGCCTTGGCGGCAGTCGAACCGGCAAGGCAATTGGCACCACAGGACGCCTCCGCCCATAGGGGCTATGGTTTTGCGCTTGGGCATCTGAACCGTGTGGAGGAAGCTCTGGCTGCCTATGATATTGCGCTGACCCTTAAGCCCGATGATACGGAAAGCCTATGGAATCGCGCCTTGGCATTGTTGGTCTTGGGCCGTTTCGAAGAAGGCTGGCTTACCTATGAATGCCGCAATCTTCGCGGCAGAAATGTGACGGCACGGAAATATCCCGAGCCTCTTTGGTGCGGCAAGCAACCCATCAAGGACCAGCGGCTTTACGTCTATTGGGAACAGGGGCTTGGCGATACCATCCATTTCGCGCGCTATGCGTTGCTGGCCGCTGCCGCCGGGGCGCGGGTGACGCTTTCCGTGCAAGATCCGCTGCTTCGCTTATTCAAGGATTTCGCACCCGGCGTGACGGTGGTGGGGCAGAATGACGAAGCGGATGGCTTCGATTTGCACGCCCCGCTGCTGACGCTGCCGCTGGCCTTCGGGACCAGGCTTGAAACCATCCCCGCCTTTGAAAATGGCTACCTCACGGCGCCGCCTGAGGATGTGTCGCGCTGGCATCAGCGCCTACCCGCCGGCCGCCGCATTGGTCTGGTCTGGAGCGGCAGCAAGACGCATGCGAATGATGCCAACCGGTCCCTTTCGCTCGCGAAGATTTCACCATTGTTCCAGCCAGGCGATGTCTGGGTTTCGCTCCAGAAGGAAGTCCGGGACAGGGATCGCGCCACGCTTGCGGGTTCCGGCATTTTGGATGTCAGCGCTGAACTTCGCGATTTCGCCGATACGGCAGCGCTGATTTCCGCGCTTGATCTGGTGATTTCGGTTGATACCTCGGTCGCGCATTTGGCTGGTGCGCTTGGCAAGCCTACCTGGGTTATGCTGCCCTTCGCACCGGATTTCCGCTGGCTTTTGGATCGCGAGGATTCCCCCTGGTACCCCAGCATGCGCCTGTTTCGCCAAAGCCGCGCCGGCGATTGGGATGGGGTGGTGGCGCGCATCGGTGAAGCGCTGCGCCAATAGTTGGTAGGGGCGGCAGACAAAGGCCCCCAGGCGATGCAACATGCGCCCAATACATCGCACCAAGGGGGAAATGCCATGTCATCCGGCAGCTATGACCGCGCCAGCTTCAAGGGCCTGACTTTCCATGACGCGCAGGCGCGTTTTCTGGCGGGGCAGGATGATCCCCGCGCCTATCTGGAACGCTGCCTTGAAGTGATCGCCGCCAAGGATGGCGTGGTGCGTGCCTTTGTCGTGCTGAATGAGACTGGGGCGCGCGCCGCCGCCGATGCCTCCGCCGCGCGCTACAAGTCGGGCCGCGCGCTCTCAGCCATTGATGGCATGCCAATCGGCATCAAGGATTTGATCGAAACCGCGGATATGCCGACGCAAATGG
>JADCEV010000030.1 GCA_020249865.1 Roseomonas sp.
GTGTGGGGTGAGGGCAGCGAGCATGGCGATGACCATGTGGAAACGGAATTTGAAAGCGAAGATGGGGCGCGGCTTTGGCTGAAGGTGGGCATATCACGCATTGCGTCATGCGGCACCGAGAATGCCTGCCTCTGCATGATTGAGGATATCACAACCCGCAAGAAGCTTGAGCAGGATGTCTGGAACGGCTTGGCCGAGACCATTTCGGCCAAGGAGGCAACCGAAAATGCCGCCCGCGCCAAGGATGAATTCCTGGCAATGGTGAGCCATGAGATTCGCACGCCTCTTTCGGCTGTCATTGGCATGCAAAGGCTGGCCTTGCGTGATCCTGAGTTGCGTGAAAAGACCCGCAAACATCTCGATTTGGCACGGACAAATGCCGAATTTCTGCTCGAATTGCTGAATGATATCCTTGATTTTTCCAAGATCGAGGCGGGAAAGCTTATCCTTGAATCGGTGGATTTCTCGCTTCGAAACCTTGTCGGCGATAGCGTTGCCCTGCTTGCCGAACGTGCGGAAGCCAAGAACATCTCCCTTGATGTTGGTATTGATGATGAAGTCCCCGATACGCTTGAAGGTGACCCGGCCCGCATTAAGCAGATTTTGCTTAACCTGATCGGCAATGGTATCAAGTTTACCGACCATGGGGGTGTGTCGCTCAAGGTCTCGCTCCATGATCGGGTGGCAGAAAAATGTCATATCCGCTTCGTGGTTTCGGATACCGGCATTGGCATTTCGCCTGACGCGCAGTCACGGCTTTTTCAGAAATTCACGCAGGGTGACATCTCCACAACCAGGCGCTTCGGTGGCACGGGGCTTGGGCTTGCGATCTGCAAACAGATTGTTGATCTGATGCAGGGGAAGATTCAACTTTCAAGTGAACTCGGCAGCGGAAGCCGCTTCACCTTCACAATACCCTTCAGGCTTGGGACCAATAAAGGCAAAAGCCTGAAGGTCCAACTGCAACCCCATACGCATCAGCTGCAAATCCTCTGCGCCGAGGATTTTCTGCCGAATCAGCTGATCATCCAAGGCCTGCTTGAAGAAATGGGCCATAGGGCTGAATTTGTGGAAAATGGCCGCAAGGCGCTGGAAGCGCTACCGCTGCGCAGCTTTGATCTGATCCTGATGGATGGCCGCATGCCGGAAATGGATGGCGCAACGGCGATCCGCCTTATCCGCTCCGGGGGCGATGGCAGATTCCATATCCCTAATCCAAGAATTCATATCATCATGCTGACCGCCAATGCCGGGGATGAAAACCGACAATACTACCTGTCCGGTGGCGCTGATGATTTTCTGGTGAAGCCAGTTGACGAAGCGCTACTTCATCAAAGTCTGACAAAGGTCATTGAAGCGCGGCTGATGGAAGGTGCGAAGCTCCTGCCGCTCTTGCGCAATCATGATGGAGAATTGACGCGGATTTTCGGCGCAGCCCCATCAGACTCTGGCACAGCTCAAGACGCCAAATCCTCAGATCGCATCAAATCAGGGCTGGAGGACACGCTCAACCTCAAGGAACGCCTGAAACACGCTCTTCGTGAGGATCTTCCACTTCGCATCCAGGCTCTGGATGCCGCCAATGCCAAACAGGATCTGCGCGCGCTGGCACAGTTTTTCCACAGCCTGAAGGGCAGCCTTGGCTTTATTTGGCCGGAAGGTGATCTCGTCAAATTGAGCGCAGAACTGGAAATACTGGCGGACCATAACGAGTGGGACGCCATAAAACGGGAGATACCGCGTTTTCGCGCGATGCTGACGGAAATCGTGGAAGGGGCCGATACATGAGAGCACTTGTCGTTGATGATGATGTCGTATCGCGCATGGCCCTTGCGGATCTGATGCGCAGCTTCATTGAACTGAAGGTCGTCGAAGCCGTGGATGGCCAGGATGCCTGGGAAAAATTGGAAATGGGGCCGGCCCCCATGATCTGCTGCTGCGATGTGCAGATGCCGCGGCTTTCCGGCATTGATTTGCTGAAGCGCGTGCGCGGCTCCTCGCGCCACAAGGACATCCCCTTTGTTCTGGTCACCGCGGCATCAGACCTTGATACCGTCAGGAAGGCCGTGACGCTTGGCATCAGCCATTACATCGTCAAGCCCTTTCATGCGCGTGAGGCACGCGGGTCACTACAAAAAATCCTCAATGCCGCGTGGGAGAGGATCGCGGAACCACCCTCCGCAACATTGAACCGGCTGAATATCGCGCCGGATCAGCTGATGACCTATCTCTATTCGCTCCGCGGCCAATGCGCGGTTTTTGCGCGCGACCTCCGGCGGTCCAAGAACCTTCAGGATGTGCAGGATGTCGTCGGGCGGCTCAAGGGTTTGCATACGGGCTGCCTCACTCTTGGGCTGCATTATGCCGCCGGCCTGGTGATGCAAATCCCCGATGAAAAATCCGATATCGAAAGGGTCGAACAGGCCTTGATCGAAATCGAATTGGCGATTTCCTCCCAGGAGGAAAGAGTAAGGGCGCGCCACAGCCTTGCCTCCGGCGCAGCCATCAAGCGGAGCGCCGCCCAGGCCTGAACCGCAAGGACCGCTTTCCCCAAGGGGCCGGCCTGTGCTTGGGTGTGGTTGCAGGAGCCAATCATGTCCAACGCCGAATCGCCTGGGCCAACGCCAACGCGCCATACGCAAACCGCCTTGCTCGCCGAAAGGGCGGCGGTTTTGCTGCTGCTGGCCTTGCTGCTTTATGGCGTTATTCGCGTCCTGGAGCCTTTCGGGCTTGCGATTGCTTTCGGGGCCTTTATCGCCATCGGCACCTGGCCGCTCAGGGATGCGATGGTGAACCGCGGCATCCCGCGGGGCATCGCGGCGACACTCATGCTGCTGCTGCTGGTGCTCGCCCTAGCGATTCCGGCGCTGGCGCTCACGCCGGAGCTTGGCGGGCAGATTGCCCAGGCGGCCAGGGTGGGGCGGGAGCTTTTGGCAAACCTGCCGGAAGCGCCGCCGGAATGGCTTTCCGGCTTGCCGTTTGTTGGCGGCGCCGTCAGCAATTGGTGGCCGCAATTGCTGCAGGTGCAGGGGGATTTTTCCGAGTTGCTGGCGCCCTATGCCGGGCGCATCACCACCCTTTTGGTGGATATCGGCCAGGCGGCAGCGGCCAGCGTGGTGCAGATCCTGTTGGCCCTGATTGTCGCCACCGCTTTCTGGGTGAATGGCGACAAGCTGGCGCATGAGGTGCATGATATCGCCGGGCGCCTCGCGGGAAAGACGGGCCGCAATGCCGTGTCTTCCGCCGAAGGCGCGGTGCGCGGCGTGGCCTGGGGCATTGTGGGCACTGGCATCATCCAGGCGGCACTGATGGGCATTGGCCTCGCGATTGCGGGCGTTCCCGGTGTGGCGGTACTCTCCTTCCTCACCATGATCTTTTCCATCAGCCAGGTTCTGGGGCCACTTGTGGTGGTTTCCTGGTTGGGCGCCGCCGCCTGGCTTTACAGTGAGGCTGAGATCGGCTGGGCCATCTTCATGGGTCTTTGGGGGCTGATCATGGTGTCGGGCAGCGACAATATCGCGCGGCCCCTATTGATCAAACGCAGCAGCGAAATGCCATTGTCACTGATCATCCTTGGCGTCTTTGGTGGGTTGATCGCCTTTGGCTTTCTCGGGCTCTTCATCGGCCCTGCCTTGCTTGCCGTGGCGCATGGGCTTCTCAAGGCCTGGCGCGCCGAGGAAGAACCCCCCAATCCCTGACGGGCGGGGCTGGCAAACACCGCGTCCCGCGTTATGACTGACCCATAGGCAAGGGCAGGAGATCATTGTGGCCACACGCAAGCACCGCATCGCCGTCATCCCTGGGGATGGCATTGGCAAGGAAACCACGCCCGAAGGGCTTCGCGTGCTGGATGCCGCGGCGCGGCGCTTCGGCTTTGAATTGGAACTGACGCATTACGATTGGTCCTGCGAAACCTACGCCAAGACCGGCAAGATGATGCCGGATGATGGCATGGATCGGCTGAAGGATAGCGACAGCATTTTCCTGGGCGCCGTGGGCTGGCCCGGCGTGCCGGATCATGTCTCGCTTTGGGGTTTGCTTATCCCGATCCGCCGCGGCTTTGACCAATATGTGAATCTGCGCCCCTGCCGGCTGCTGCCGGGGGCGACCACGCCGCTCGCGAACCGTGGCCCCAAGGATATTGATTTCATCGTGGTGCGCGAAAATACGGAAGGTGAGTATTCATCCAGCGGCGGGCGCATGTTTGCGGGGACAGACCGCGAATTCGTCTCCCAGGAAAGCGTCTTTACGCGCATCGGCGTGGATCGTGTGCTGCGCTACGCCTTTGAATTGGCCCAGACCCGCGCGCGCAAGAAGGTAACGAGTGCCACGAAATCCAATGGCATCACCTTCACCATGCCCTATTGGGATGAACGCTTTGCCGAAATGGCGAAGAATTATCCGGGCATCACCACGGATCAGTTCCATATTGACATCCTCTGCGCCCATTTCGTGCAGCATCCGGATTGGTTTGATGTGGTGGTGGGGTCCAACCTGTTCGGTGATATCCTGTCAGACCTTGGGCCGGCGGTGGCGGGTTCCATCGGCATTGCGGCGAGTGCCAATATCAATCCCGAAAAGCACTTTCCTTCGATGTTTGAACCCGTGCATGGCAGTGCGCCGGATATCGCAGGCAAATTCATCTGCAACCCGATCGGGCAGATCTGGTCAGGCGCGATCATGCTGGAACATCTCGGTGAAAAGCAGGCCGCAGATGCGATCCTGGCGGTGATTGAAAAGCTGCTTGCGGAAGGTGGCCCGCGCACGCGTGACATGGGCGGGCAGGCCGGCACGGTAGATGTTGGCCGCGCCATTGCCGAAGCGGTGGCGAAATTCTGATCACGCCAAGATAGCACAAAAAAGAAGGGCTCGCCGGAACCATACCGGCGAGCCCTTTTTCGTTCAGCAAAACGCGAAAAAAGCGGCTTACCGCTCCAGGCACATGGCAACACCCATGCCACCGCCGATGCAAAGCGTCGCCAGCGCCTTCTTCGCGCCACGCTTTTGCATCTCAAACAACAGGGTGGTCAGCACGCGTGCGCCAGAAGCGCCAATCGGGTGGCCAAGGGCAATGGCGCCGCCATTCACATTAACCTTGCTGGTATCCCAGCCAAGATCCTTGTTCACGGCAATGGCCTGCGCGGCGAAAGCCTCATTCGCTTCAATCAAGTCCAGATCATCAATCTTCCAACCCGCCTTGGCCAAAGCCTTGCGCGATGCCGGGATGGGGCCGGTACCCATGATGGAAGGATCAACGCCCGCCGTTGCCCAGGACACGATGCGCGCCAGCGGCGTAATGCCGCGCTTGGCAGCTTCGGCTGCGGTCATCACCACCACCGCCGCCGCACCATCATTGATGCCGGAAGCATTGCCGGCAGTGACAGACCCATCCTTGGCGAAGGCTGGGCGCAGCTTGCCCAGGATTTCCAGCGTCGTATCCGGCTTCGGGTATTCGTCGCTGGAAACTACCACATCGCCCTTGCGGCCCTTCACCGTAACGGGCGCGATTTCATCGGCGAAGCGGCCTGCCGCCATCGCCTCACCCGCCTTGCGCTGCGAATTGAAGGCGAATTGATCCTGTTCATCGCGCGTGATCTGGAAGGCGCGGGCGACATTCTCGGCCGTATTGCCCATGTGATAGCCATGGAAGGCATCCATCAGCCCATCGCGCAGCATTGTGTCCATCAGGGAAAGATCGCCCATCTTCTGCCCGGCGCGCAGCTGCTGTGCATGCGGCGCCTGGGTCATGCTTTCCTGACCACCCGCCACCACAATCCGCGCATCGCCAGTCGCGATCTGCTGCGCTGCCAAGGCAACGGCGCGCAGGCCTGAGCCGCAAAGCTGATTGATGCCAAAAGCCGTGTGTTCCACCGGAATGCCGGCATTCACGGAAGCCTGACGCGCCGGGTTCTGCCCCGCACCGGCGGCCAGGATCTGGCCCAGGATAACCTCATCCACTTCGGCACCTTCAATGCGGGCGCGTTCCATCGCGGCCTTGATGGCAACAGTGCCCAGCGCATGCGCGGGCAGAGAGGCAAAAGCCCCGTTGAAGGCGCCAACCGGCGTGCGGGCGGCAGAGGCGATGACGATTTCAGTCATGGGGGGTGTCCTTCCTCAAGAATGGGTCATTTGCGGCTTGGTATCACAAACCGCGCATCCAGTCGCGCAAGGGCTGCCACAGGGCGGTTTCGGCCGCAATGCCGGCGACCATGCCAATATGCCCCGCCGGCGCCATATGCAGCTTGACCTGACGCAAGCGGCCGGTCAGCGCCAGGGCAGAAGCTGGCGGCACAATGCGGTCCCGATGCGGAATGGCGGCAAAGGCCGGACCCTGCCAAAGCGCTGGGTCCACCACCTGCCCGGCGACGCGCCAAGCCAGCCCGGCCGGTTCATTCCGCCCATACCAGCCGCCAATGCATTGCCGCGCCACCGGGGCGGCCAAGGGCACGCCATCATTCAGCCAATCCTCCAGCGCCACAAAGCGCCGCGCGGCGGGGCATGTCTGGTCAAGCCGACCAAAACCCCGGAACTTTTCAGCAATGCCAAAGGGATCAAGGCTGGCAAACAGGGTTTGCAGCACATCCACCGGCAGCGCGCCGGTCGGTTCCATGAGCGTCTCCAGCCCCGGCAGGGCAGCAGCCGCGGCGCGCGCCCGTGCTTCGCCATCCGGCCCGGCATGAAAATCCCAAGGCGTCGCGAGCAAGGCAAGGCCGCGGACCAAATCCGGCCGACGGAGCGCCAGTGCCAAGCCAAGCAAGCCCCCCATGCAATAGCCCGCCAGGATCACCGGGCCGGGGGCGGCCATCAGCGCGCGTTCCAGCCGCCCGGCGATGTAATCGGTCAGGGTGAAGTGGCGCTCCGCCTCTCCTGGCCAGCCCCAATCCAGCAAAAGGGTGCGAAACCCCTGCCCCGGCAGCCAGCGCAGCAGCGACGCTTCCGGCATCAGATCAAGCACATAGGCGCGGTTCACCAGGGAAGGCACAAAGACCACCGTTGGCCCCTGCCCGCCATAATCCAGCAATTTGCTGTCTTCCTCGGCCCAAATGGCCGGCACCGGCGGGGCCTGACGCTCAAACGGATGGCGGCGATAGGCCGCGAGCCCCACCACCAGCGCCCGATCCGCGCGCAGCAACCGGTTCAGAACTGCGCCACGAAACGCCTCAGGCGCGTGGCCGGCGCTGGCGAGGGCGGCGCTGATTCGCGCGGCCTCCGCCTGCCCCGCTTTCGAGATCGGCCAGGCGCCGTTCCAGGGTGGCGAGCCGTTCGGCCATGGCATCCCGGGCAGCGCCCCCGCTGCCGCCATGGCCCGGATCCCCGCCAGCCCCAGATGGAGCGGCAGCGGGCGCGGGCCGCGGCGGCGCAGCGGCGCTGTCATGCGGCGCGCCACCCGGCGTGAAGGGCTTGCTGAATTGCGCTGCCGCCCGGAACCAGGCCGCGCCGAGCGAGGCAAAAGCCGCCCATCTTTCGGCCAATTCCGGATCGGCGGCGAGGCCGGCAACCTCGCTCTGCCAGAGCGCGATCCAGTCTTCCGCAAGTTTTTCGAGATCCTCGGGGCCAGCCATCGCTTAGGCTTATAACCGCATCCGCCCAGGCGCGATATGACCAGAAGGGCGCGTTTTTGCACTGCAACAGGCTTTCGCTTTGCGTTATGTAACGTGCTAGGTCCAATCCAGAACCAAAGAAGCCGAGGCAAGCACCCATGTCTGGTCGTCAATCCCCTGAACCCGGCGAGCAGAAGGCGCTGCCCCCGATTGTTGTCAAGAAATACGCGAATCGGCGGCTCTACAACACTGAAACCTCATCCTATGTCACTTTGGATGATCTGGCGGCCATGGTCCGAGATGGCCGGGATTTCGTGGTTTATGATGCCAAATCAGGCGAAGACCTGACCCGCAGCGTGCTGACGCAGATCATCGTGGAACAGGAAGGCAAGGGGCAAAATATGTTGCCCACTTCGGTCCTTCGGCAATTGATCGGGCTTTATGGCGATAATCTACAATCGCTGGTGCCGCGCTATCTGGAAGCAGCCATGGCGTCCTTCGCGCAGCAGCAGGAACAGATGCGCGATACGCTGACCAAGACCATGGGCGGCTTCATGCCCTTCCCGGCGGGTGTTCCGAATATGCAGGAAGTGGGCAAGCAGAATATCGCCATGATGGAACGCGCGATGAGTTTGTTTACCCCTTTCGCGCGACGCGAGGAAAACGCGCCGAGTGATGAAACCGAGGCGTTAAAAAAAGAAATTGAGACACTGCGCAGTGAATTGGCGGCACTAAAATCGCGTAGCAAAGGCTGAGTGCGTTGAATTTTTGAGCCACTTATTCACCGGTTGATCACCAATGCCACGCATAATCCGTCCTCAGTGAGGGGCATGATGCCCCGCTGAGGAATCGGGTTGATGGACAGCATCGTCGAAATTGCAGAATCCTTCCGGCAGGCTGAAACCGGCATCGCCGAAGTGGTCTCCACCCAAAGGGCCAATGCAGCCGATAAGCATGTGGGGGCGCGCATTCGCGAAAGGCGCACCATGCTTGGCCTGTCGCAGCAGCAATTGGCCAAGATGATCGGCGTCACCTATCAGCAGGCGCATAAATATGAACGCGGGCTGAACCGCATTTCGGCCGGCCGGCTTTACGGCATTGCGCAGGTTTTGGGCGTGCCGATTTCCTGGTTCTTTGAAGGGCTGAAAGCCGAAAGCGTTGACCCTTCCATGTCTCAGCGCCAGCGCATGTGCCTGGAACTCGCGCGCAATTTCGCGCTGATTGACAATGACAAGCACCAGGAAGCGCTGAGCCAGATGGCGCGCGCCTTGGCTGCCCAGGCCCAAGCCGTGGCGCGGAGTGGCGTGGCCGGCGAATAATACCGCTTCGCCTTTGGGGGCAGATTCCATGGCCACCAGATCCCGGCTAGATTCGGCCCATGGACGAATCCCGGCCAAATAACATTCCCGAATATGGCGTCGCCGACCTGGCCGGCGCCATTCGCCGCACGCTGGAAGGCGCTTTCGGGCGGCTTCGCCTGCGCGGTGAAATCACCGAAATGAAGCGCTATCCTTCCGGGCATATCTATCTCTCGCTCAAGGATCAGGAAGCGAAGATCGAAGCGGTCATCTGGAAGGGGTCGCTCCGCAATATCGGCACCATGCCGGAAAACGGCGTGGAGATGATCGCGACGGGCCGCATTTCCACCTATGCGGATCGCTCAAAATACCAGCTGGTGATTGAAAGGCTGGAATATGCCGGCGAAGGCGCGCTGCTGGCGCGGATTGAAGCGCTGCGCAAACGCCTGCTGGAAGAAGGGCTGTTTGATGAGGCCCGCAAGCGCCCCTTGCCGGTATTGCCGCGCGTGATTGGCGTGATCACCAGCGAAAAAGGCGCGGTCATTCAGGATATTCGCACCACCATCGCGCGGCGTTTTCCGCGCCATATCCTGTTATGGCCGGTTGCGGTGCAGGGCCAGGGCGCGGCGGAACAGATTGCCGCTGCCATCAGGGGTTTTTCGGCCCTGCCAGCCGGCGGCGCCGTGCCGCGCCCCGATGTGCTGATTGTGGCGCGCGGCGGCGGCAGCCTGGAAGACCTGATGGCCTTCAATGAGGAAATCGTCATCCGCGCTGCGGCTGAAAGCTCGATACCGCTGATTTCCGCCGTGGGGCATGAAACCGATACGACGCTGATTGATTACGCATCTGACCGTCGCGCGCCGACGCCGACCGCCGCCGCAGAACTGGCCGTGCCGGCGCGGGCAGAGCTTTCCGCCGCGCTGATGCAAACCGGCGCACGGCTTGGCCAGGCTGCTTCGGGTTTGGTGAATGCCGTGCGGCTGCGCCTGCTGCGCGCCGAACGTGGCTTGCCGGATGTGCCGGCGCGGCTCGCGCAATCGCGCCAACGCCTGGATGATTGGGGCGAAAGATTGCCGCGTGCGGCTGGCGCCAGCCTGGCGGCGCGGGCGCAGCGGCTTGGCGCGTTGCGCATCCCCCATCCTCGGGAAGGCATTCTGGCGCGCCGCGCGGCGGTTGAAGCGCTCAGCCTTAGGCTTGGCAGTGCCTGGGCGCGGCGGCGCGATCGGCTGGCGGGGGCGCCTGGCCTCTCGCGGCTCTCGGCGGCGCCGGTACTGGCGACGCTCCGCCAGCGGCGGACCCAATTGGAGGGGCTGGCTGCAAGGCTGGAAAGCGCTTCCTATACCTCGGTTTTGGCGCGCGGCTTTGCCTTGGTGCGCGATGCCAAGGGCGCGCCGGTGGTGGCGGCCGGTGCAATCTCCCCCGGCCAGCCCTTGCGCCTGACCTTCGCCGATGGCGAAGTGGGCGTCAGTGCCGATGGCACGCGCCAAGGACGCCTATTGTAATGAATGCCCTGCCTCGTCGGCTGCTATTGGCCGCACCTGCCCTGCTGCTGGCCGCACCCGCCCGCGCTGTAACCTTGAATGAGGCCGCGCTGACCCAGGGTGGCTTTGTGCTGGGCCGTGCCGCGCCGGGGACCAGGCTGGCGCTGGATGGAAAAGCGGTCAGGGTCTCGCCTGCCGGGCAATTCGCCTTCGGTTTTGGGCGGGATCATGCGGCCCAGGCGCGGCTGGTCATCACGCCCCCCTCAGGTGCGGCTGAAACACGCGTGCTGAACATCACCAAGCGGGCTTGGCCGACCGAGAGCATTTCCGGCCTGCCCCCGGCGCAGGTGACACCGGATGCCGAAACCCTGGCGCGCATTGCCCGCGAAAGGGAAAAACTGGGCGCGGTGCGGGCGGTTGAAACCAACCTGACCGGCTTTGCCGAGGGTTTTGTGCGCCCCGCCCCTGGACGGATTTCGGGCGTGTTTGGCAGCCAGAGGATCTTGAACGGCCAGCCGCGCCAGCCCCATTACGGGCTGGATTTCGCTGCCCCCACCGGCACACCGGTGCTGGCCTGCGCCGCCGGCCGCGTCACCCTGGCCGATGAATTTCATTTCTTTGGCAAATTGATCGTGCTGGATCACGGCCATGGGGTGAATTCACTCTATGCCCATCTGTCCGAGATCTCGGTGCGGGAGGGTGAGAGCATCGCCAAGGCGCAAAGGATCGGCGCCATTGGCATGACCGGGCGCGTCACCGGGCCGCATTTGCATTTCAGCCTGTCCTGGTTCCAGCAATGGCTGGACCCGCAGCCGGTCGTGCTGCCCGCCTGAAGTTGCGCCCGGTACGGGTGGGCGGCATATTGCGGCAAAGCACACTCTAATCTCAGGATTTTCGGGAATGCAGGGCCTGCCGCAGATCATCAGCCTGGTGCCGCAGACCGGTCTGCAATTCATTGACATCCGGTTCAATCTGGACCGCCTGCCGCGCGCGCCGCGTTCCTTCTGGGAACAGCCGCTGCCCCCCGGTGCTGAACCGGCGAGCGGCGAGTCGGTTAATCTGCGGCGCCTCACGGAAAACGGCGAAGGCGCGCTGCTGGACCCGATCAGTGGCCGCAGCCCGCCAGATGAGGAAATCTATCAGATCGGTCGCGGCCAGGCTTTGGAATTCATCCTGGGGCGCTGGTTGCCGCTGCCCTATTTCCGCGTGGCTGCGGTGGGTGCCTCGGGCCAGGAAGTTTATGACAAGGGGCCGACCAATTGGGCGCGGCTGCGCATCACCGCGCTTTCCGCACCTGATGAGGAAGGCCATACGCATCACGCGGTGCTGGCCTTCGATACGGCGTTGCGCGCGCGTGAAGAAGGCCGCCCCTATACCGCGATTTCGCCAGCCGATAGCGAACGCGCCGGCGAATTCACCTTTGTGTCAGACCGGGAACAGACAAGCTGGTTCATGAATGAACCCTGGCTGATCCAATGGCTGGAAGAAGTCTTGCAGGAAATGCGCTTGGCCAGTGGCCGGCGCCCGCGCCCCGAGGATGAACAACGCGCCTGCGAACATTGGGCGCGCTATATCACGCTGCTGGAATTGCTGACCGAAGCGCGCATTCTACCGCGCGTGAAGCTGGTGGATGTAGTGTCCAACAGCAAATCCTATGAACCGATCAATGTTGATCTGGTGCTGGATATCGGCAATGCGCGCACCTGCGGCATTCTGGTGGAAGATGAACGCGACAGCAGGCTCAATCTGAACAATAGTTATCCTTTGAAGCTGCGGGATTTGAGTGCGCCGGAATTGGGTTATGCCTTTCCCTTCGAAAGCCGCGTGGAGTTTGCGCGCGCGAGTTTCGGCAAGGATGCGCTGAGCCGCCGTTCCGGGCGTGGCAATGCCTTTCAATGGCTGAGCCCGGTGCGCATCGGCCCGGAGGCAGTGCGGCTTTCCGCCGCCGCGCGCGGCAATGAAGGCGCGACAGGGCTTTCATCGCCCAAGCGCTATTTGTGGGATGAAAGGGCCACAACGCAGGTCTGGCGCTTCAATGGCATGGCCGCTGATGGCGTGACGACCGAACCGCCCGTCAGTGGCAGCTTCATGGCCTGGGTGACAGAAGAAGGCGAAGTGCTGCGCGCCAAGCCGCGGGGCCGAGGTGGTGCGCCGCGCCAACCCGCCGTGCGTGCGCGCTTCAGCCGTTCATCGCTGATGAGCTTCCTGCTCGCGGAAATCCTGTTGCAGGCACTGTCACAAATCAATTCGGTTGAAACGCGCTATGCGCGGAGCTTCCCGGATGTGCCGCGACGGCTGCGGCGGATTTTGCTGACCATGCCGCCGGCCACGGCATTGGCGGAACAGCGGATTTTCCGCCATCGCGCCGAAGCGGCAGTGCGCCTGGCTTGGGATATGATGGGCTGGGGCAATGCGGCACCTGGCGCCGCCGCGCCTCCGCCGGAACCGCGCATCATCGCCAATTTGGATGAGGCGACGGCGACGCAGCTTGTGTTTCTTTATACGGAAGCAAGCCAGCGCTTACGGGGCGATCCCGCTAGTTTCTTCGCACTGACCGGGCGCGCGCGCGAAGGCTATGGCAAGGCGCCATCGCTGCGCGTGGCGAGCATTGATATTGGTGGCGGCACCACGGATTTGATGATCTGCACCTATTCCGCCGAAGCCGGGCAGGAAATTGAACCGCATCAGAATTTCCGCGAAGGCTTCCGCATTGCGGGTGATGAGGTGTTGCAGGAAGTAATCCAAAGCATCGTCCTGCCGCAGCTTGAAGAAAGCCTGCGTGCGGCCGGGGCGCGCGACCCCAAGGCGTTGCTGCGTGAGGTGCTGGGCGGAGATCGCGGGGCGCAAAGCGAATTGGAACGGCATTTGCGCCGGCAATTCGTGACCCAAGTGCTGGAACCGACCGGGCTTGCGATCCTGCATGGCTACGAAAAAATAGACGAACGCGCGTCCGGCGAATTTCTCCGTGAGAGACTGGCGTCCATCCTGCATGGGCGCGATGTGGCCGCGCCCTTGCGCTATTTTGAACAACAGGCGGCGCGCGCCGGGGCGGCGGGTTTCCAATTGCTGGAAGCGGAAATGGCGGCAGCCGCGGGCAGTGTGGATGCGATTGTGCAGGCAGCACTTGGCCAGGTGATCGCTGATCTCTGCGAAGTGGTCTATGCCTTTGATTGCGATTGGCTGCTGCTGTCTGGCCGGCCATCCAGGCTGCGCGCGATATTTGATATGGTGCTGGCCAAGATGCCGGTGCCGCCGCATCGCATTGTGGGGATGCATCGCTACCGCGCCGGAAGCTGGTATCCGTTCCGTGATTCCGCCGGGCGCGTGGATGATCCCAAAACCACGGCGGCGGTCGGTGCCATGCTCTGCGCCGTGGCTGAAGGGCGTTTGGAGAGCTTCCTGATGCGCACAAGCCGGCTTGCGATGCGCTCCACCGCCAAATACCTCGGCCGGATGGAGATTTCGGGGCAAATCCTTCGGCAGAACGTGCTGCTGCAAGACCCGGATGCGGCGCTGTCCAAGGCGCCGGGTGCTTCGCAAGATGTGAAATTCTCCATGGAATTCCGCGCACCAGTGTTTCTTGGCTTTCGCCAATTGGATCTGGAACGCTGGACCGCGAGCCGGCTTTACATTCTGGAATATGCCAATCCTGATAACGTGCCGCGGCTGAAACTGCCACTCAAGCTTGCCATCCAGCGCGCGGAAATAGACCCCGAAAGCGCGGACGCGGAGGAATTGCGGGAGGATTTCACCATAGACGAAATCCTGGATGCCGAGGGCGATCCGCAGCATCGCGGCATTGTACGACTGCGCCTGCAAACCGAACGCAGCGAGGCCGGCTATTGGCGCGATACCGGCGCGCTTTCGGTGCCGTGAGGATCAGGCAATGACAACACCGAATGCCGAAAACGAGGCCCTGGCGCAAAGCTGCGATGCGGTGGCGGATGCCGCGCATGGGGCCATTGAATGGATCGCCCAGGCCGGCGATGTGGTGCGCGAAGAAGGCCCTGCCTTGGCGCGTGATTTCCGCCGTGAAGGCCTGCGCGCACGCAAGCTTGCCAATGCCGCGCGCAGGCCGATGTGCGTTTCCGTCTTTGGCCCAAGCCAACAGGGGAAAAGCTATCTGATCGCCTCCCTGGCGCGGAAGGAAGGCAAGCCCACCACGATCCGCTTCGGGGAAGAACTCCGCGGCTTCAACCGCGATATCAACCCCGATGGCGGCAAGGAATCAACCGGCCTTGTTACGCGCTTCACGACGCGCCCGGTGACCGGCCTGCCGGGCATGCCTGTGGTCTGCCGCATGCTGTCCGAAACGGACATCGTGAAAATCATGGCCAATGCCTTCATGGAGGATTTCGACCGTGACACGGTTGTGCCGCTTGAAAGCGCCGTAATTGAAGCGAGCATTGCTAAAGCGCGCGCGAAGGCCGCACCGGCGGCGTTGGGTCGGCTGAATGAAGATGATATCTATGATCTGTTCGAGTATTTCGAACGCTATTTCCTGAATCACCCGACGCATCTGGCGCTGAAGCCAGGTGCCTGGCGGGAAATTGAAAGCCTGGCGCCGCGTCTTGCCATTGCCGATCGGGTAGAGCTTTACGGGCTGCTTTGGAACACTACGCCAACCATGACGGCAACGGCGCTGAAATTGATTCAAGCTCTGGCGCAGCTCGATTTTCCGGAAGAAGCCTGCTGTCCCATGCTGGCGATTGAGCCCAAGGCGCAGAGCATCATTGATGTTGAGACCATGTCGCATCTCGGCAAGGGCGATGGCGATCCTGTGCCAGTAGCGACCCGCGCTGGTCGCCGCGCAGAATTGCCGCGCGCGGTGCTGACGGCGGTGGTGGCCGAATTGCAGTTGCAACTTGAAGACAAGCCCTTCGATTTCTTTGACTATACCGATCTGCTCGATTTTCCTGGTGCGCGCGGACGCGAGAAATACAATGCCGCAAAGGCCGAGGAAGTGGCGCAGAGCGATCTTTTCATGCTGCTAAGGCGTGGCAAGGTTGCCTATCTTTATCAGCGTTATCTGGCGGAACAGGAACTGACTTCCATGTTGCTCTGCCTGAAGCACAGCAATCAGGAAGTGCGCACCGTGCCCGCCATGGTGCGGAACTGGATTGATGGCACGCATGGCGCCACGCCAGAGGCACGGAAGGGCCAGGATGTCGCCTTGTTTCTGGTGCTCACTATGTTCGACATGGAATTTGAGATCAAAGGCGGCGCCGAAGACAATGTGGAACGCTGGTCCACCAGGTTGAAGACGACGATTTTCGAATTCCTGGGTCTTGGCCATGATTGGCCATCGGAATGGGTGCCGGGCCAGCCTTTCAATAATACGTTTTGGCTGCGAAACCCTGAAGTGCTGAACAAGGGGCTATTGGATTATGACGCCAATGGGCGCGAGGCGAGCTTCCGCGATCCGGCGCGGGTAGCGCAATTGAAAGCGAATTTCCTTGCCAATCCGGATGTGCAAAAGCATTTCGCCGATCCCGAACGCGCCTGGGAAGCGGGCATGGCGTTGAATGATGGCGGCATTGGCTATCTTTCCGAAAAGCTCCGCCCGGTCTGCAATCCCGCGCTCAAGCGCCGTCAGGTGCAGGGACAATTGGGTGATCTTGCCAAGCGCATGGCAGGAAGGCTGGAAGGCTATCATGTCTCCGGCGATCTGGACGCCGAATTGGCCAAGCGTCGGGCGGAAGCGCGGCTGGTCGGGCGGCAACTACTCGCTTGCGCGGAAGCTCAGGCTTTTGGGTTGTTGCTGCGCGAATTGCAGGTGCAGGGCGAAACCCTGGCCGAGCTGTTCCGCCGCCAGCAATTGGCCGCGGTCGAGACCCCGTCTGCCGTAACCGCGCCAGTCGGGCGCAAGACCACGGCGCGGGAATTGCGTAGCGAATTTGAAGCACTGTTTGAAGATGATCCCGCGCCCGCTGCCCCGGTTGAAGAAGCGGAAGAAGGCCCGCGCGATCAGGCTGATCTTTTTGCGGAGGCTGCGGTGGCGGAATGGTTGCAGAACATGCACCGCTTTGCCGCGCGCAATGACAGCCCTGAATTGTTCCGCATGGACCGCGAAGCCATTGCGACATTGGTTGCGCAGCTTGCTGCCGCCGCACGTCGCCTGAAGCTGCGCGAAAACATCGCCACGCGCATGCGGACCGAAGCGGCCTATAATGAATCCATGGCCAATCGGCTGCTGAAACCGGTGATGATTGCCGAACGCGCGATCAATGATTTCGTCACCTGGATGGGTTTTGACAGGATGCCGATTGAAGCCCGCCCCAAGGCCGGGCGTGAAGGGCGCAGTATTTTCATTCGCCCGCCAGCGCCTGCGGATGACATGCCGCAGCTTTCCCAAACGCCCATCGCCTATGATGCTGCGTTCTATGTCGATTGGGCGGTCGCCTTTGTGCGCCTAGTGGAAGACAATGTGCGCGGGGCGGGCGGTGCGATGGTGGATGAAAAATCCAATGCCCGGCTTGGCAGCTTGCTGAGTCGCCTGCGCAAGGCAGCCGCCTGAGACATGAAGCACAAAGGCCGCACCCCATGATGCTGCGTGTTGAAAATGATCGACGCTTTTCGTTGGGCCATGCGCGTATCACGCTTGAAGGCGTGCAGGCGCCGACCGATGGCGGATTTCGTATTGTTCGCGAAGGCTATGCTGCGGCCAATCTGGGCCGGCGCGGCTGGCAGGTGCAGGAAGAAAAACTAGTCCCGGTCGAAATCCGACAGGAAGGCCGCGATACTATCCTGGTGATTGGGCCAAGGCTGACGCGGCATCTGGAACCGGGCCCCTTGGTGTTTTTGCTGCCGGCTGTTGGTTTGGAAGCAAGCCTTTTCTGGCCTGATGATATTGATGTGTTCGATGGCGACCTGCCGCCGGAAACGGTGATGCCGCGCGAACCAGAGGTAGCGCCAGCGCCAGCGCCGATTGCTCCCGCGCCTCCGGCGCAAGCGCCCTCACCCGCGCCACCGCCGCCGCGCGAGGAGATTGCGGCACCTGCAATGCAGGAAGGTGCCTCTCGCACGCCCTTGTTTGCTGGTATCGGCTTGCTGTTGCTGGTGGCGGTTGGTGGCGCTGCCTGGTGGTTCACCGGTTCCTCCCCCGCACCATCACCGGCACCCGTCGCAACACCGGCACCACCAGCACCGCCACCAGCACCAGTCACCGCGGAACGCCCCTGGCTGGAACGCAGCGATGGAATGAACCTGCGAGATCTGGTGCAATCCGCCCCCGATGTCGCTGCCATTCATGCTGCCGCGCTCAGGCGCCAGGCCGCCGCGCGGTATGATGATGCGTTGGTGCTGTTCGAAGAAGCAGGCGAACGCGGCCATGCGCCAGCACTGACAGCCGTGGCGCGGCTTTATGACCCGATTGGGTTTGTCGCCGGGCGTCCCTTCCGCGCGCCTGATCCGCGCGCCGCAGCGCGCTATTACCGCGATGCGGTGCAGAAGGGTGATGCGGCGGCAGCAGCGCCGCGGGCTGCGCTGAAGACCTGGTTGGAAGAACAGGCACGCGCAGGAAATGGGACGGCAGAAACCGCGCTGAAGGAATTCTGGCCATGATGGTGCGTCGCGCGCTTTGGGCTCTTGCACTGGGTTTATTCTGCGCCTTGCCGGTTGCGGATATCAGCGCGCAACAGCCGGTGCGGCAGCCGCTGCTGATGGAAGGGCGCGCAACGCTATTCCAACGCGTGATCCTGCGACCCGGTGCACGCCTTGCCGAACGCCCGGATGCGAATGCCCCTGCGCAGCCAACGCCGGGTTTTGGTATTTTCTATGTCTACGCGCGCCAGGGCAGCGGTGCGGATGCCTGGCTTGAAATTGGCGCCGCGCAGGATGGTCGCACGCAAGGTTGGGTGCCGGCAGACCGCACGATTGATTGGAAGCAGACCATGGTGCTTGCTTTCAACAACCCAGCCGGCCGCGAACGGGCGATGTTCTTCCGCGATGCCGAAACTCCGCGCGCGCTTTGGCTGAATACGCGCGGTGGCGCGGCGGAAGCCACACGGCTGCGCGAAGCGGCCCGCGCCAATGCCGAAGGGCCGGTGATTGCGCTGGAGCCTGAGAATTTTATCGACATTACAAGGCAATTCTATCTGCTGCCCATCATCTCGGCCCAGCGCGTGGAAAATGAGGCGGCGCAGGAAGCGCGCTTGCTGGAGGTGATTTCCGCCCCCGCCCAGGCTGCGCCGCCGCCGCCTGCTGATCCCGATGCACTGCGCAATTATCGCGGCGCGGTAGTTTTTGTAGTGGATACCACCATCAGCATGGGTCCCTATATTGACCGCACGCGTGAAGCGCTGAAGCGCGTGGTGGATCGCATTCGCGACACGGCGGTGCGCGATAATTTCCGCTTCGGCATGGTGGCCTTCCGCGATCATATGGGCGGCAATCCCAGGCTTGAATATGTCACGCGTATGTTCTCTCTGCCTGATCTGGCCGAGGCTTCGGATGCGATCCTGCCGCGCTTGTCTCAATTGGCAGAAGCCCGCGAAAGCAATGAAGGCTTTGATGAGGATTCCCTCGCCGGCATCAAGCTCGCCTTGGATGAGGTGCCGTGGCAGCAATATGGCGGGCGCTTTGTCATCCTAGTGACCGATGCCGGCGCGCGCGATGCCAAGGACCCTCGTAGTCAGACGCAAATGGGCCCGGAAGAAATGCGCCAATTTGCGCAATCCGAGGCAAAGCAGGTCGCGATTTACGCCATCCATCTGAAAACACCGGAAGGCCGCAACAATCATGCGCGCGCCGAGAGGCAATACCGTGAACTCACGCGCTTTGGCGCGGCGGGAGATCTCTATTACCCAATCAATGAAGGCAATATGGGCCAATTCGGCCAGACCGTTGATGCGCTGACCGATGCGCTGCTCGCGCAAGTTGCCGCTGCCGTCGGGCGACCCATCGCCGGTATCAGGGCGCCGCAAAGCGCGGCTGAACGGCGTATCGCCGAGCAGGCGGAAATTGTCGGCACCGCCATGCGGCTTTCCCATCTCGGGCGCGAAAGGCAGCAGACCGCGCCCGATGTTGTGCGAAGCTTTGTGCTGGATCAGGAATTGAACCCGGCCGATCCGCGCCCCGAAAGGCGCCCCCTGGATGTGCGTGTGCTGCTCACGCGCAATCAGCTTTCCGATTTGGCGAATACGTTACGCAGTATCATCCAAGCTCAGGCGGCCGCGCGCCTTTCGCCCGAGACATTCTTCGAACGCGTGCGCGCTGCCGCTGCTGCCACAGCCCGCGACCCACGCCGCATGGCGGAATTCCAACGCCTAGGCGGTGCCTTTGGCGAGTTCCTGCAGGACCTGCCCTATCAAAGCCAGATCATGGAATTCACGCAGGAAGAATGGAACAGCATGGGCGCCGGGCGGCGCACTGAAATCGTCAATGCGCTGGAAGCGAAGCTGCGCCTTTATGAGGAATTCAACCGCCAGCCATCGCTTTGGGTGAGTTTCGATGGCGGGCGCAATCCCGGTGAGGCGATGTATCCTGTGCCGCTGGATGCGCTGCCCTGAGGGCGTGCATGAACCGGTCCGCACCAACCCTGTTGCTGCAAGATGTGATCATTCGCCATCAGGCACCAAGCGGCGCGCCAGGCTTTGAACTCACCATCGAGGAATTTGCCATCGCACGAGGCGAAGCCGTTGCACTGATTGGCCCATCCGGGTCGGGCAAATCTACCCTGCTTGATTTGCTGGCCTTGGCGCGGCGCCCGGCGGCTGCCGCGCAATTTCTCCTGACACCGCGCGATGGCAAGGCAATAGACCTTGCCGCGCTGTGGCGCGCCCGCGACGAAAGCCGCCTGACCGCCATTCGTGCCGCGCATTTCGGCTATATCCTGCAAACAGGTGGGCTGCTGCCGTTTCTTTCCGTCCGGCGCAATATCGCTCTCAGCCAGGCTGTGCTTGGCCGGCCTGATCCCGCGCATATCGAAGCCTTGGCGGCGCGGCTTGAGATTGCTTCCTTGCTGGACCGTATGCCTGCCTCGCTTTCTGTTGGGCAAAGACAGCGTGTCGCGATTGCGCGCGCCTTGGCGCATCGGCCTGAAATCCTCCTGGCAGATGAACCAACCGCGAGTGTTCACCCTGCCCTGGCCGATACGGTGATGGCGCTGCTGCTGGAACAGGCGCGTGAACAGGATACCGCGCTGATCCTGGCCACACATGATCCGGATCGCGCGGCGCGCCATGGTTTTGCGCTGCTGCCAATCCGCACGGAAGCGAGCCAAGGCACAGGGCGTTCCTGGCTTGGCCGCGCAACCACAGGCGCGCCGGCGTGAGCAGAAGCCCCTCTCACACCGGGCTGCTGTGCGGGCTTTCGCTGCGTGATCTTTTGTATGAACGCACGCTCGCACTTTGTTCGCTGATTGGTCTGGCGGCGGTGCTGGCACCGCTGATTGTGCTGTTTGGCTTGAAGCAGGGCGTGATTGATGGGCTGCGGGCGGAGCTGATTGATAATCCGCGCAGCCGCATGATTGTGAACGCGGCCAATCGCAATTTCGATGCGGCGTTCCTCACACGCCTTGCCGCGCGGCCTGATATCGCTTTTGTGATTCCACGCATCCGCAGCCTGAATACCGAAGCGCGGTTCGAAAACCCGGCGCGCCCGGGCACGGTGCTGCGTGCGGAATTGCTCGCCACCGCCGCGGGTGATCCCCTGCTGCATGGCCTGCCCAGCATTGTACCTACCCAGATTATCCCCAGCGCTTCCTTCGCCGCACGGCTCGATCTGCAACCGGGCATGCAGGTGACGTTACGCGCCATTCGCGGTGATGCCGGCGCGCGTGAGGTATTGAATCTCACCGTAACTGTCGCTGCCATCGCACCGCCAAGCGCCTTTGGGCGAGACGGCGTCTTTGTGGACCTCAAGACACTGTTGTTGGTGGATGGTTTCACCGATGGCACGCTGGCCCCCAGCACAAGCCCCACCGATATCGCGGATGATCCGACGCGGATTTTCGCCGGCTTTCGCGCCCATGCGCGGCGGCTGGAAGATGTCACGCGCATTGACCATGATCTTCGGCGCGAGGGCGTGGATGTTGAAACGCTCGCGGAACAGGTTGCAAGCCTGCTCAGCCTTGATCGTAGTCTCACGCTGCTATTTGCCTTGCTCGCGGGCTTGGGCGGCGTTGGGTATCTCGTGTCACTTGGGGTTGGGCTTTATGCCAATGTGGAACGCAAGCAACGTGATCTCTCGTTGCTGCGGCTGATCGGGCTCTCGCGCCGCGATCTGGTAGTGTTTCCACTGATCCAGGCGCTGATCATCGCCGCTGCCGGCGCTGCCTTGGCAAGCCTGCTCGCACTGACCGTGGCAGGGTTGGTGAATCGCCTGCCTTTGGGTGGCGCCAATCCCGCCGGTGGGCACGCCATTTGCGCCATTGCGCCGGAACATCTTCTGCTGGCCTTGCTGGTCAGTCTTTTTGGCGCGGCGCTGTCAGCCGCTTTTGCCGGGTATCGCGCCGCCCGGATCGAACCTGCAGAGGGGCTTCGCGATGCGTAAGGTATTCATCGCCTTGATCGCCATGGCGGCAAGCTTGCCTCAGGCAGCGCGGGCGCAGGAAAGATGGGCGGTGGAATTCTGGAATCCAAAACCTCAACCCGATGATCTGATCCTGCCCATGCCTTGCGGTGGTGCCATGGCGTTTCGCCCAGTGCCCACACCGCTTGGCCAAGGGCTGCTCGCGGATCGGCCGGCCATGCTGGGTCAGGCCGATGCCGCGACGAATTACAGTGAATTCCTGCGCCAAAGCTTCATCGCCGGCCCGTTTATCGGCGCCGATGCCGCAGCACCGCCGCGCTACTATATCGGCAAATATGAAGTAACGCGCGACCAATACAGCGCCTTCACCAGCGAAACCTGCCCGACACCTGCAACCGCCGGACGCCTGCCACAAGCGGATATCGCTTGGCATGAGGCGATTGGCTTCACGCTGCGTTATTCCGCCTGGCTTGCGCGCAATGCGCGTGATGCCTTGCCGATGCGCGATGATGCGCGCGCCTTTGTCCGCCTGCCCACCGAAGATGAATGGGAATTCGCCGCGCGCGGCGGGGCTGCGGTATCAGAAGCGGATTTCAGCGCGCGTGTATTTCCAATGCCGGAAGGCATGCAGCGCCATGTCTGGTTTCAGGGCACAAGATCCTCGGGCGGGCGGGTGCGGCCCATCGGCATGCTAGAACCCAATCCACTTGGGATATTCGACATTCTCGGTAATGTCGCGGAATGGGTTCTGGAACCCTATCGGCTCAATCGCGTTGGCCGGCCGCATGGTCAGGCCGGCGGCATGGTGGCGCGCGGCGGGGATTTCCTGACACCGGAAGATCAAATCCGCTCAAGCCTGCGCGTTGAATTGCCGCCGCTTGATCGCAATGGTGAAGCGCTTCGCCTGCGCAGCCTTGGCTTTCGCCCCGTGCTTGCCTTGGTTGCGACCAGCAGCGACCAGCGCCCGGCACAATTGCGCGCCGCGTTTGAAGCTGAGGCTCAATCACGCGGCAGCGCCAGTGAAGACCCGGCGCGGCTGTTGGAAGTGCTCAAGAATGACACGCCAGACCCAGCGCTGCGCCAGGGAATTGATCGTGTGGGCGCCGCGCTGCGCACCGCGCAGCGTGAACGCAATGATCAGGAAATGCAGGCGATCCAAAGCCAAATCGCCGCCGCGGCGCAAATTGGCCGACAGATCCTGCTCGCACAGGGTTTTGGCGAATTGCTTGGCGCCTTTGCCCGTGTACAGGCGGAAACCGTGCAGGCGCAACGCACACTCGCGGAAGACCAGGGCCGCATCGCCGCCGCCACGCAGGCGGAGGTTCAGGCGGCGCTGCGTCGGCAACAGGAACGCACGCAGCAAATTACCAATACCATGGCGCGCATTGAAGCGGCACTGCGCAGCCAGGCGGAAGGCCAACCTGCGCGTACTCAGGAATTGGCCGCAAGCTATCTGCGGACTGTGCTGTCGGTTGGGCGCAGCGCGGATCGGCTGCGCATTGCGGATGCCGGCAATGTGGTGCAGCAGGAATTGCAGGGGCAGAATGTGCAGTATTTGCCGGAGCTCGCGCGTATTGCGGCGCGGCACATGGTCGCTGTCAGCAATGGCAATCCGCCCAGCCGCGAACAGGCGCTGGCCGATCTTACGGCAGTGTTGCAGCCCCCGGCCTCGCCACCGCCTTCGCGGCGCTAGCCTTTGGCGCCCTGCCAAAGCAGGCGACGGTTGGGCCATTGTTACGGGGGATCATCATCACAGCGGCAACCGCAGGGGCTTTGGCCGCACCGCTCGACACCTGACAAGCGACATCACCACCCCATCACACGGCGCATCCTGATCGGCAGGACCCAGCATGCCTCTTTCATACCATCCGGCGGCGATCTGCGCTAAGCTTACGCTATGCAGGAAGCGCCGCGTACCATCGAAACTTCTGGCTTAAGCCAGACCAATGCCACGCAAGGCCCCCTGCTCCGCGCCCGCGCCGTCATCCTCGGCGAAAGGCTCGATCATCGCGGCCTTGGCCCCGGCGGCACTGCCATGGCGGACCCCGTACCCATCGCCGCCCCCTCCCCCATCTGCGCCTTTGCCTTCCGCTGGGGTGCGGTGGTGGTCTTCGGCGCCGATCCTGTCGAGGAAGCCGCATTACTGGCAGCGCTTGCCCCGCGCATCACCAACCCCGCCGATAGCCCCGCTGAGGAAACCGCGCTGATAGCGCTCGGCGCCGAACGTGACGGCGTTGATGCCGAAGGCGTGATCCAGCTTTGCGATGCGGCGCCGGAACGCCTCGCCGTGGTCGCGGATGCCTTGGCGAAAAGCGCTGCCCTCGCCCAGCAGGAAGCCCGCATTGCCGAGGCTTTGGACCGGCTGGAACCCGCCGTCGCAGACCTGCGCGCGGCAGGCCGGCTGCGCTTTTCCTCTCGCGCCTTGCATCGGCAGATTGGCCATGCGCTTTCCGCCCATAGCCGCAACCTGGCGCGGGTAGAGGCCGCAGATAAGCCCGAAGTGCTTTGGGATCATCCGGAACTGGAACGACTCCATGCCCGGCTTTCGGATGAATATGAGCTCCGCGAAAGGGGCGCCGCGCTGGAACGCAAGCTCGGCTGGATCGGCAATACCATCCAGACGCTGCTGTCCCTGATCCAGGCGCGGCGCGCACTTGGGCTGGAAGCCGCCGTGGTGGCGCTGGTTGGGATCGAGGTCGCCTTCACGCTGTATGAACACGTGATCCGTCCACTTTGGCCCTGAAATCATCCCCCCCGGGCTGGCCTGCCGCGCAATTCCGCGCAATAAAAGCACCGAGACATGCCAGTCCAAGGAAATTTACATGACGGCGAATTCGCCCGAATGGGCCCAGGCGCCCACCGCCCCGCTCAACCTCAGCCAGACCCGGCCACCGCCCCCACCCGCTTCCGTGCGCCGCTACCTCAGCCTGCCGGATTTTGAAGCGGCTGCGGCGCGCTATCTGCCGCGCAGCATAGGTGGCTTCGTCTCGGGCGCGGTTGAGACCGATGCATCGCTGCGCGACAATCGCGAAGCCTTTCAGGAATGGGGCTTTGTGCCGCGCGTGCTGCGTGACACGCGCGGGCGCAATCTGAAGACAACGCTGTTTGGCAAAGAGTATGACGCGCCCTTTGGCCTGCCGCCCATGGGCGCTTCCGCGCTGGTCGCCTATCGCGGTGATCTGGTGCTGACGCAAGCCGCCCGCGCGCGCAATGTGCCGATGATCATGAGCGCTTCTTCGCTGATCCCGCTGGAAGATGTCGCGAAGGCCAATCCCGATGCCTGGTATCAGGCCTATCTGCCGGGCGAAGCTGAACGCATTGAACCGCTGGTGGACCGCGTGGCCGCCGCCGGCTTCAAGACCTTTGTGCTGACGGTGGATGTGCAGGTTTCATCCAACCGCGAAAACAACGTGCGCAATGGCTATTCCATTCCGCTGAAGCCCACGCCGCAATTGCTTTGGGATGGCATCACGCATCCGGGCTGGGTGTTGAACACCTTCTTCAAGACCATGCTGAAGCACGGCATGCCGCATTTTGAAAACATGGATGCCGGCCGTGGGCCGCCCATCGTCTCCCGTACGCTGATGCGCGCTTTTGGCGCGCGTGATGGTCTGGCGTGGGAACATCTGGAACTGATCCGCAAGCGCTGGAAAGGCAAGCTCGTGGTGAAGGGCATCATCTCCCCCGAAGATGCGCGCATGTGCCGGGATGCGGGGGCGGATGGCATCATGGTGTCCAACCATGGCGGCCGGCAATTGGATGGCACGATTTCCGGCCTGCGCAGCCTGGCCGAAATCGCCCGCGATGCCGGCGGCATGACGGTGATGTATGATGGTGGCGTGCGCCGCGGTAGTGATGTGCTGAAGGCGCTGGCGCTTGGTGCTTCCTTCGTCTTCGTCGGCCGCCCCATGCTTTGTGCCGCCGCGGTGGCCGGTGAGGAAGGCGTCAAGCACGCGATTGGGCTTCTGTCCGAGGAGATTGATCGCAACATGGCGATGATGGGCATTCAGAACCCATCGCAAATGTCCATGGAATATATGCGCCCGATGCGCTGAGCATGCCGCTGCTGGCATGAACTGCCAGACCTTGCCCTGAAGCGCATTGCATGGATTGATGGACATGCTCGGGAAAGGGGAAGGTCATGGCGGAATATGACTACATCATCATCGGCGCCGGTTCAGCCGGCGCGGTGGTGGCCAATCGCCTTTCCGCCGATCCGCGCAACAAGGTGCTGCTGCTGGAAGCGGGCCCGGCCAGCTATCGCTGGACGCGCATTCCCGTCGGCTATGCGCGCATGATCAATAATCCTGCGGTGAATTGGCTCTACACATCCGAACCGGAAGCTACCACTAATGGTCGGCGCCTGCCGGTGCCGCGCGGGCGCATTCTGGGCGGGTCGAGTGCGATCAATGGCCTCGCTTTCGTGCGCGGCCAGGCGCAGGATTTCGATACCTGGGCGCAAATGGGCAATCGCGGCTGGAGCTACGCGGATGTGCTGCCCTTCTTCAAGCGGATCGAGTGCTATCAGGGCGATGGTGATGCCACCTATCGCGGCAAGGATGGCCCGCTGCGCGTCACCAATCCCGAACCGCGTGAGGCGATTTTTCAGGCGCTGATCAAGGCCGCCGGTGAAGTCGGCATTCGTCACAACCCGGATTACAATGGCGCGCGCCAGGATGGCATTGCCATGAGCCAGGCGAGCATCTCAGGCGGCCGGCGCATGAGCACGGCTGCTTGTTACCTGGACCCGATCCGTGGCCGCGCCAATCTGCATATCGAAACCGAGGCGCTGGCAGAGAGGCTGATTTTCCAAGGCCGGCGCTGCATTGGCGTACGCTACCGCAAGGGCGACCAGGCGCAGGAAGCGCGCGCGGGGCGAGAGGTCATCATCAGCGGCGGTGCAATCAATTCGCCGCAATTGCTGGAACTGTCAGGGATTGGTCAGCCGGAACGCTTGCAGGCGCTTGGCATTGAAACACTGCATGCGCTGCCCGGCGTTGGTGAGAATCTGCGCGACCATTACGCACCGCGCACACGCTGGGCCGTGGGTGCCAAGGGCTATACGCTGAATGATCGCGGGCGCGGGCTTGGCCTGGTGGGGCAGGCTTTGCGCTATGCCCTGACCGGCCAGGGCATATTGGGTTCGGTGGCAGCCCCGATCCGCGCCTTTGTATTCTCCCGCGAAGGGCTGGAAGCGCCTGATCTTTTGCTGGGCTGGGTGCCGGCCTTCACCGAACCAGGGCGGAATGGTCCGCGCATTGCCGCGCAATCGGGCATGACCTGCTACGCCCATGTCATGCGGCCTGAAAGCAAGGGGCATATCCACATCACCTCTGCCGATCCCAAGGCGCCGCCCGCGATCCATTTCAATTTCCTCTCGGCACCCGTGGATGCGGCGCTCACGGTGCGCGCGATCCAAATTGCGCGATCCATCATGTATGCCCCGGCCATGGCGCCCCTGCGCTTGACCGAATTGGCCCCCGGACCGGCGCGGCAAAGCGATTCGGAGATCATCGAATGGGTGAAGCAGGTGGGCGAGACCACCTATCACCCCGTTGGCACCTGCAAAATGGGCAGCGACCCGATGGCGGTTGTGGATGCCGCGCTTCGTGTGCATGGCATTGGCGGGCTGCGCATCGCGGATGCTTCCATCATGCCGGCGCTGACTTCCGGCAATACCAATGTGCCCTGCATCATGATTGGTGAAAAAGCCGCCGACATGGTGCTGAACGATGCAAGGGCGATGGCAGCATGACATCGGATGAGGCAATAGCGGTGCAAAAGCCGGTGTATGGCGTGGCGGCGATTGATGCAGACCCGCTTGGCATCAAGCGTTACGCCTGTCGGCGTGCTGAAGAAGGTCTCTCTGCTCGATACCACCGAGAAGCCAAAGCATGATCGCAGATGGAGACAACCACGCATGAGCCTCGCCGCGCGCATCGCAACCGAAGGTGCCCGCATGGCGGAAGCCTGCACCGCCTGCGGCGCTTGCGTGCAAGCCTGCCCAATGACTCGCTTTGCCGCAGGGGTTGCGGAAGCCGATCCGGCCGAGGTTGCAACCGGGATGCGCGCCTTGCTGCGCGGTAAAGAAACATCGCCCCTTGCACTCGCCTGGATTGGCGCCTGTACGCGAAGTGCCGCTTGCAACAGCGCCTGTCCCGAAAAGCTGGATGTCGCGCTGATGATGCGCTTCGCCGGCATGCGCGCCCGCGGCGCCTTGGATGGCGTGCCGCTGGTGCCGGTGAAGACCGATAGCGGCTGGTCCGCACGCGTAAAGGGCTTTGCGCGGCTTGGCCTGACGGAACAGGAGCAAGCGGAATGGCTGTAACGCGCAACCCCTTGCCCGCAGAGCGCGCGGTATTCTGGTATGGCTGCAATCTGCTGCGCCATGGCGATATGTTGCGCCTGACCGCACGCTTCCTGGAAGCCGTTGGCGTGGATGCGGCACCACGCGGCGGGCCTTCGCATTGCTGCGGTTCAACCACGGAACATAATGCGCGCATCACGGAAGGCATGGGCCGGCGCACCGTTGCGGCCTTTAATGCGACCGGGCGCGATAGGGTGATCACCTGGTGCCCTTCCTGCCACATGAACATGGCTGATCTGATGGCGCCGGAAACACCGGCCCAGTTCGAAACGGCGCATGTGACAGAGGTTCTCTGGGAACGCCGCACTGCCTTGCAGAAACTGCTTGTGCGCCCAGTGCCGGTGCGGGTTTTGCTGCATCGCCATGCCGGGTTTCAGCCGCGCGTGGCGGTGAATGATCTGGTCCCCGGTTTGTTGCGCCTGATCCCTGGGCTGGAGTTGAAGCAGGAAGATGAAGCACTGCCCGGCCATATGTGTTCCTCATTGGCCGCCGTGCCCGGTGCCTTGGCCGCGGCGCAGGAGGCAAATCTGGCAGCCATGGCGCGGCATGGGGCGGATACGCTCTGCACCATTTTCCATTCCTGCCATCGGGAAGCCGTGGCGCTGGAACGTGGCCGAGACATCAGCGTCATGAACTGGGTGCATCTGCTGGCGCGATCCGCGGGCTGGGAATTTCGTGACGACTACAAGCATCTGCGCAATGCGGAAGACTCACGCGCCGCCTTGGATGACGGCGCCCTGGAACGCGTGGGTGCGGATGTCTTCACGCAATTGCTGGAACCGGAATTGCGCCGCAAGCCGGCGGTTTAGATAATGCTGATTGCCGTAGTGGGACCTTCCGGCGCGGGCAAGGATACGCTGATGGCTGGCGCGCGCTTGGCGCTGGTACAGGATGCCCGCTTTCGCTTCGTGCGCCGCGCCATCACCCGCCCCGCCGAGGCCGGTGGTGAGGATCATCAGGCGTTGACCGAAGCTGATTTCATTACTCGGCGCGATGCCGGTGGCTTCGCGTTGAACTGGCAAGCGCATGGGCTGCATTATGGCATTCCGCGCGACATTGAAGCGGATATGGCGGCACGGCGAGTGGTGATCGCCAATCTTTCCCGTGCGGTGCTGCCGGAAGCCAATGCGCGGTATCACCTGCGCGTCCTGAACATTTCTGCACCAATCGAGATTCTGTCGGCGCGCCTTGCCGCGCGGGGCCGCGAAACAGCCACCGATATCGCCGCGCGCTTGGCGCGTGAGGTCGTATTACCGGATGGGCTGGATATTGAGCGTGTGATGAATGATGCCGATGTGACAGAAGGTGTCGCGCGCGTGCTGGCCGCGCTCAACCGCGCAGCGTCAGACGCTCAAGGATTGTGAAGGGTGCGCCCGGCGCGGCTTGCGCAAAAACACAGATATCAGCAACGCTGCGGGCCAAGCCCGGCGCATCGCCCAGCGCTTCCGTCACCGCTGGCAGGATGATAGCTTTTTCATCCGGCGTCAGGCGCCGCGTCAACGTCATGTGAAAGCGCCATTCGGCGAAGACGTAAGGGTAGCCCCAGGCTGCCAGGTATTCGCGCTGACGCGGGCTGAGAGTTTCCGGCTTGCGGCGCGCAATCTCAGCCTCGGTCGGGGGCGCGCGATGCGCATCAAGCGCAGTAACAGCGCCATCGGCGACGGCTTGCAAGGCAGGGCAGGGTGTGGCCTCGCGCAGTGCCAGAAAGCCATCAAGATCGGTAATGTGCAGCGGCGGCAGGGCGAAGGCCGCAGTGCGTGCTGCGAAATCCCGCGCGGCTTCCAAGGCTGCCGGCACATCACCTTGCAGGCGAAACGGCGGCTTCAGCGTGGCGTGAAAGCCATAACCACGCGCATCGGCGGTGATTTCTGCGATATCAATGCCAGCAACGGTTTTTTGCGGCAGCGCTGCCCCAGTGACCGCATCGCGCCCCAACCAGGCTGAGGCGCATTGATGCAAGGGATCATGCGCCTCAGGTGCGTAGTAAAGCGCAATGCGGAAGGGCGTCACGCAATCCGTTCCCCCGCGCGCCAAACCCCGCGCACCAGCGGCATATCGCCAAGGCTGCGCACGCGAACCAGATCCGCCTTAAGGCCAGGCGCGAGCCGCCCACGATCAGCAAGCCTTGCCATACGCGCAGGCGTATCCGTCACCATGGCAATCGCTTGCGGTAGGGTGATCCCCCCCGCCTCCACCGCGCGCCAGGCGGCTTCCAGCATGGAAGCGGGCACGTAGTCTGACGCGAAAGCATGTGCCAAGCCTTCGCGCACCAGATCAGCCGCGGCGACATTGCCGGAATGGCTGCCGCCCCGCACAATATTGGGCGCGCCGGCAATCACCTCAACGCGCAAATCCCGCGCGGCGCGGGCAGCTTCCATGGTGACGGGAAATTCCGAAATCGTGATGCCATCAGCAAGGTTGCGCGCCATTTCGGTGGGCGTGTCGTCGTCATGAGACGCAAGCGGAAGGTTGCGATGGCGAATCCGGTCCAGCAGCCAAGCGCGCTGCTTTTCCCGCAGCTCCGCACGCTGCGCAAGCAAGCTGTCAATCCGCGCCTGCACCTGCGCATCACTCCACTGCGTCTGGCGCTTGCGCATGGCGGCGTAGCGCGGAATGTCCCGGTATTGTCCAACGCCCGGCGAGTGATCCATCAGGCTGACCATCACCACGCGCGGATGATCCGCGACCGGGTCAAGCGCCGGCGGCATGTCACGCGCGGGCAATTCGCAGCGCAGATGCAGGAAATGCTCGCCCTTCAGCGCGCCAAGATCAGCAAGTTCATCCAGATCACGCACACCATCCAGAAAAGTCTGGCCGCGTTCCGTATCAAAGCCAAGATCACCCAGGCAAAGCGCATCCAGAATGGTGGTGACGCCAGCCGCGACACATTGCGCATCATGCGCAATCATGGCGGAACGCGACGGCCACCGCGCATTGGCGCGCGGCAGCACCTGGCGTTCCAGATTATCGGTATGCACATCAACAATGCCGGGGATCAGATGATCCCCTTCCAGATCAAGCGCGCCTGGTGCCTGGCTGCGGCCAGATTGGATATCGGCAATCAGCCCATCGCGCAGCACCAGCGTGCCATCCAGCACCGCATCGGGCAGGACAACCCTGGCATTGGTCAGAATAATCTCAGCGCTCATGCGGCATCCTGCATGGGTTCAACGGTGAAAACACGATCCGCCACGGCTTCGCGCACTTCGGCATCGTGGAAAATACCGACAATGGCAGTGCCGGCCTGTTTCGCCTCATGGATCAGGCCGATCACGATAGCGCGATTGGCGGCATCAAGGCTGGCGGTGGGTTCATCCAGCAGCAGCACCGGATAGCGCGGCCCAAACCCGCGCGCGACGTTGACGCGCTGCTGTTCGCCCCCCGAAAACGTCGCCGGCGGCAGGCCGTGCAAGCGTTCTGGCAGGTTCAAGCGATCAAGCAGTGCGGAGGCACGGGAAAGCGCATCACTTGGCCTCATGCCGCGCGCGACCATGGGTTCGGCGACAATATCGCGCGTGCTGACGCGCGGGATGACACGCAGAAATTGGGATACATAGCCAATACTCTCCCGCCGCGCTTCGATCACCGCGCGCGGATCAGCGCTGGCAAGGTCAAGCTCTGCCCCGCGATGCGCAAGCCATATCCGCCCCACGCCCGCGCCGTAATTGCCGTAAAGGCAGCGCATGAGCGTGGATTTACCCGCGCCTGATGGACCGGAAAGCGCGACACATTCGCCGGCCCGCACCGCAAGATCAACGCCAGCAAGCACAGGAATGCGCGTACCACCCTGCAGATGCAGCGTGAAGCTTTTGCCCAAGCCTTCAGTACGCAGAAGAATGCTCATGCCGCCAGCACCGATGATACCAGAAGCTGCGTATAAGGATGCTGCGGATCATCCAGCACACGATCCGTGAGGCCCTGTTCCACCACCTGCCCGCGCCGCATCACCAAAATCCGATCTGCCAGCAAGCGCGCGGCGGCGATATCATGCGTCACGATCAGCACGGAAAGCCCCAATTCGCGCACCAGCGCGCGGATCAAATCCAAGAGTCGCGCCTGGACCGAAACATCCAAGCCACCGGTTGGTTCATCCATGAACACCAGCTTCGGGCGCGTGACCAGGGTGCGTGCGATTTGCAGGCGCTGCTGCATGCCGCCTGAAAAATGCCGGGGCAGATCATCAATCCGCGCCGCATCAATTTCCACACGTTGCAGCCAAGCCTTAGCCTCATCGCGGATATTGCCGTAATGCCGCGCGCCAAGTGCCATCAGCCTTTCGCCGACATTCCCACCGGCAGAAACACCCATACGCAGCCCATCGCGTGGGTTCTGGTGCACAAAGCCCCAATCGCTTCGCATCAAGCGGCGCTGTTCCGCTTCCGTCATGCCAAGCACATCACGGCCAAGGTAATGCACGGCGCCGGCATCAGGCACCATTTGGCCGGCCAGCACACGCAGCAAGGTGGTCTTGCCCGAACCGCTTTCACCGACAATGGCGACAACTTCTCCAGCCGTGACATCAAGTGCCACATCATCCAGCGCGGCGATGGCACCGAATTTCAAGTGTAGCCCTTGGGCCTTCAGGAGCAAATTCATTCGGCAGCCGCCTTTGGCACTGGCTGCCGTTCCTGGCAGTAATCCGTATCGGAACAGATGAAGGCGCGCCCGCCCGCATCATCTGTCACCAACTCATCCAAATAGCTGGTCTTGCTGCCACAAATCGCGCAGGCATGCGGCGCGCGGATGGGGCGGAAGGGGTGATCTTCGAAATCGAGGCTCCGCACCGGCGTATAGGGCGGCACGGCATAGATGCGCTTTTCCCGCCCCGCGCCAAAAAGCTGCAAGGCGGCCATATGGTGCATTTTCGGATTGTCAAAGGCCGGGATGGGCGATGGCGACATCAAATAGCGTTCATTCACCATCACCGGATAATCATAGGCTTTCGCAATATGGCCAAGCCGCGCGATATCCTCATAAAGCCGTACATGCATCAGCCCGTAATCTGCCAGCGCATGCAGTCGCCGCGTTTCTGCCCGGCGTGGTTCCAGCTTGAACAGCGGTTCCGGTTGCGGCACCTGATAGACCAGGATCTGGTTTTCAGTCAGCGGCTTTTCCGGAATGCGATGGCGTGTCTGGATGATGGTTGCCTCACCCGTCGCTTCAGTGGTCGCAATGTCGGCCACGCGCGTGAAAAAGCGACGGATGGAAACGGCATTGGTCGTATCATCGGCGCCCTGGTCAATCACCTTCAGCACGTCCTGGGGCCCGAGGATGGATGCCGTGACCTGAATACCGCCCGTCCCCCAACCATAGGGCAGCGGCATTTCACGCGCGCCAAAGGGAATTTGGTGGCCCGGAATGGCCACTGCTTTCAGGATGGCGCGGCGGATCATGCGCTTTGTCGCCTCATCCAGATAGGCGAAATTATAGCCGGCTTCGGTCATTCCGCGGCCTCCTGCCGCTCGGCCTCGGCGGCGCGGCGAATGGTGCGCAGATTTTCAAGCTCGCTCTGGAAATCCACGTAGTGCGGCAGCTTCAGATGCTCCACAAAGCCGGTCGCTTCGATATTGTCTGAATGATAAAGAACGAATTCTTCCTGCTGCGCCGGGGCATCCGCATCTTCGCCCAATTCGCGTGCGCGCAAGCCCCGATCCACCAAAGCCATGGCCATGGCGCGGCGCTCCCCATGGCCGAAAACCAGGCCATAGCCGCGGGTGAATTGCGCGGGTTCCGTGCGGCTGCCCTTGAACTGATTGACCATCTGGCATTCGGTGATGCCGATATCGCCGATATCAATCGCAAAGCCCAATTCCGGCGGCGTGATTTCAACGCCGATATGGCCTACACGAATCTCGCCCACAAAGGGATGCGCATTGCCATAACCACGCTGCGTGGAATAACCAAGCGCCAACAAAAATCCCTCATCACCGCGCGCCAGGTTTTGTAGCCGCACCGGGCGCGGCGCAGGAAAGCTGAGCGGCTCACGCGTCAGATCACCAGGTTCGGCCCCCGTCGCGGCTTCACGCTGCATCAAGCCTTCACGCGCCAGGATTTCTGTCACGCGCGGCACATCGCCCATATCCGCGTGCGCTTCCGGTGTCGCAGGTGCTTCCCGCCCTTCTGCGGCAAGCGCGAAATCAAGCAGGCGATGCGTATAATCAAAGGTCGGCCCCAGCACCTGCCCGCCCGGCAAATCCTTATAGGTGGCGCTGATCCGCCGACGCAGCCGCATGCGGCTGGTCTCAAGCGGTTGCGAGGCTCCAAAGCGCGGCAAGGTGGTACGATAGGCGCGCAGCAAAAACGCGGCTTCGATCAGATCACCCTTGGCCTGCTTGATCGCAAGCGCCGCAAGGAAGCGATCATGGCAGGATCCCTCCGCCATGACGCGATCAACGGCAAGCGCCATTTGCTGTTCAATCTGCGCGACGCTCAGTTCCGGCAGGGCGGTATCGCCACGGCGCGTTTCATCAAGCCAGGCATGGGCAGCGCTGATCGCCTTCTCGCCGCCCTTGACCGCGACATACATGATCAGTCCTCCGCAATCATGACGCTACGCGGCAATGCAGCGATACTGTCACCGGCACAAAGCAGCACATCCAAACCGCGCGGGAAGAACGCCTGGTTCCGCGCCCATGCCGCAACGAAACCAGCGGGCGCACCAAGCACGCCAAGGCGGTGTTCATGCTGAATGCCTGGCCCCGTCAGGCGCCAGCCATCACCCGCCACCAACCCGGCCACTTGCAGGATAAGTGTGGCGCCAAGCTGTGGGTCCTCATCCGTGCCGATATCAAGCGCGTCAAGCGACGGCGCAGCACCGCAAGCAAGCACAAAACGCGCGGCGCCGATATCGGGCGTGATGGGCGCACCGCAATGAAAGCGCAGCCATGCGCCCACCGCATCGCCCGCATCCAACCAAAGCGGCGTATCGGCATCGGCAAGGCTGAGCATAGCCGCCCCGGCAGCAGAGCATAGCGGTGCGGGTGGGCTGATGCGCGCTGCGATCGTTTGAATGCGCCCAGGTCGGCTCATCGCTTCCAGAATGGCACGGAAGCTTGCCTGCGCATCCAGAACGGGATCGGCAAAGCCTGGGGTCAAGCGCGTCATCGCATGGTCGCCATGGTGAAGAAATCAACGCGTGTTGCGGCCGCCTTGCGTGCTTCAGCGCTACGTGCGGCCTGCTGCGCGGCAGCGAGGGGCTCCACGACTGCCTGCATCAACGCATCATGCAGCGCTGCATCCTGCAAGGCTGCATCAACCAAAGCGGCAAGCCTGGCCTTGGCATGATCGCGCCCTGCGACATAGGCATGGCCGATATGCGAACCAAGGCGGATCGCGCAGCGTGTCACGGTCATTTCACCAAGGTTGAAGGCATCGCCATCACCGCCCGCGCGGCCACGCACCATCACCAAGCCGGTTTCCGGCGCGCGCAGCACCTCCGCTTCCGGCAGTGCTGGCAGTACCGCAAGCCCTGCGGCCAATTCGTCTGCTGAGGCGCGTGCAAGCACGGCCATCCATTTCTGCCGCGCGGCCTGGGGGGAGAGGGTGTCTGTCGGGTTCATGTCACTTGACTAGACCTATAGACAGGAAGCGCCACCCCATGCAATACGGATATGTCATGGATTTGCGCAGTCATGGTTGAAACTTTGATGACAAACCCCGCCCTGGCACGCGGGGCGGGTGTTGCGCTCTGGCGTCAGATCGCCTCGGCGCTGGAAGCCGATATCTCGGGCGGCAAGCGCCAGCCGGGCGAAAGGCTGCCAACAGAAGCGGCGCTGACTGAACGCTTCGCCGTCAACCGCCATACCGTGCGCCGCGCTTTGGAAGAATTGGAAGCGCGCGGCATCATTCGTGTGGAACAGGGGCGCGGCGCCTTTGTGGCGGAAGATGTGCTGGATTATCCGCTTGGCCCGCGCACACGATTTTCGGAAACCATTCGCCGCCAGAATCGCGAAGCAGCGGGGCATGTTTTGCACATCACCGAAATCCCCGCTGATGCGCAGGTGGCGGCGGGCTTGCACATCAGGCGGGGCAAGGCGGTGCTGCGTGTGGCACGGTTGGGCTTGGCCAATGGCCGCCCTCTGGTGCTGGGGCTGCACCACTTTCCCCTGCCGCGCTTTGCGGCCGCGGCGCAATCACTCGCGCAGCAGGCTTCCATCACCGTGGCTCTCGCGGCCTGCGGCGTGCCCGATTACCGGCGCCATTCCACGCGCATCACGGCGCGCCTTCCCAGCCCCGAAGAAGCGAAGCATCTGATGCAATCGCGTTCCCGCCCCGTGATTGTGGCGGAGGCCTTGAATACCGATCCGGAAGGCACGCCCGTGGATTGGACCCTTTCCTGTTACGCTGCCGCGCGCGTGCAATTGGTGATGGAGAGTTGAGCATGGCCTGGATCATTCAAGGCGGCCAGGTGCTGCGCGATACGGCATTGGCGAAAGATGAGCTCTGCCTTGCGGAAGGCGTCATCACCGAAAATCCCACGCGCGCTGCAAGACGCTTCGATGCTTCTGATTTGCTGGTTTTGCCCGGCCTGGTGGATATCCATGGCGATGCGCATGAACGGCAATTCCAGCCGCGCCCCGGCATTGGCTTTCCCGCCGCGCTCGCCTTGCGTGATTCGGCGGCGCAATTGATTTCATGCGGCATCACCACCGCCTATCTTGGCGTGACGCTTTCCTGGGAACCTGGCTTGCGCTCGCTCGATGCCTGGCGTGGCATGAAGGCGGCCTTGCGGGACATGAAGGGCAGCACCGCGACCGATCTTCGCGTCCATCTGCGTTTTGAGGCTGATAATCTGGATGCGCTGGATGATGCGCTGGCTGATATTGCGGCTGGCGATGTGCATTTGCTGGGCTTTAATGATCACACGCCGGCCATTGTAAAAAAACTCGATCACCCCATCGAAGTTGCGAAATACGCCGGACGCGCAGGCATGCAGGCGGATGCCTTCACGGCACTCGCGAAAACTGTCTATGCACGGCGTGATCAGGTGCCGGTGGCGCGCGCGCGCCTTGCAGAAGCAGCCGCAACCGCCGGCATTCCCATGCTGAGCCATGATGATGACAGCATTGAACGCCGTGCATTGTTCCGCGCGCATGGTGCGCAGATTTGCGAATTCCCAATGAAGGAAGAAGTGGCCGCCGAAGCCCGCGCCGCAGGCGAAGCGGTGGTGATGGGTGCGCCCAATGTGGTACGTGGCGGCAGCCATTTGGGCTGGGCATCTGCCGCACCGCTTGCGGAACGCGGTTTGGTAAATGTGCTGGCGTCTGACTATTTCTGGCCTGCCATGCTGGAAGCGGCCTTCATCATGGCTCAGCGCGGCGTGCTGGATTTGCCCCGTGCCTGGGCGCTGGTTTCCGCCAATCCGGCCGAGGCTTGTGGCCTGCATGATCGCGGCCGGCTTGCGGCCGGGCTGCGCGGCGATGTGGTGGTGGTGGATGCAGCACGCCGCGCACCGGTCGCGGTATTCGCGGAAGGCAGGCTGGCCTGGTTGGCGGCGGAAGCAGCGGGACGGATGGGTTAGGCTATTTTCGACGCTTTCCGTTGATGGCTGCTTCGGCAGGAAAGTTTCGACAAGCCTCACCATCTGCGATCATGGGTGGCTTCCGGTCGATAAAGCCTCAAGCGGCATCCTATCTCATGCCTTGGCGCCGATCACCGCAATGGCTTCGATTTCAATGCGCGTCAGCGGTGTGGTGAAGCTGGCCCCGCCCACACAGGTGCTGGCGGGCGGCACGGCAAGCGGCGCCAGGATGCGCCGACGCACCGCATCAAAGCCGGCATAATCGCGCATATCCGAAAGATAGGTATTCAGCTTCAGCACATCGGCGAAACTGCCGCCTTCCTGTGCCAAGGCGCGGGTCAGGCGCGCGAAACATTCCTCTGCTTGCGCTTCCACACCCTGCGCCTCAGCCGCACTCCCGCGCGCGGTGACACCGGAACAAAAAACCAGCTTAGCACCGCCCGGCAAAGGCAGGCTGCGCGTGGGCGCAAAGGCGGGTTTGGATGGGGCGGCTTCAGCCATGGTTCTATTCCCTGAAAACGGCACCAGCTTGCCCCGCCCTGCCCGCCCGACACAAGCTCAATAACGGCGGAGCGGCACGCGCCACGCCATGACAGAAGCAGCGCCCACCAACACGGCGACAATGATGAAAAGGCCACGGAAGGGCTCGGCCAAGGCAGCGCGCAATTGCGCCACGCCATCGCCGCCCAAACGCGTGCCCAAACCGCCAAGGTCGGTAACGAGTGCGGCAAAACCTTCGCTCAGTGCCGGCGTGAACAGGGCCATGGCACCGAAAATCGCCGCCGCCGCCACAGCCGCACCAAGGGCTGCGCCGAAATTGCGTGAGAAAGCGACACCCGCCGCCGCAATGCCAAGCCGCCCCTGCCCCGCCGCTGCCTGCACGGTGGTCTGCACCACCGGATAGGATGTGCCAGACCCAAAGGTTGCCACCCCCAACAGCGCCAACATCAGCCATAGCGGCATGGCCGCTGCATAGATCGCAAGCAGGCTCCAGATCAGTGCCGCCACCGGCAGGCCAATGCTCGGCCAGAGCATCGCCTGCCCGGTGCGCGCCACCATCTTGCCGGAGAAAAACGCGCCAAAGGAGGAGCCAATGGAAATCGCAAGCAGCACCAGCCCGGCGGAAGCCGGATCATAGCCGCGCACCACTTGCAGCCATAAGGGCAGGAAGGAAATCAAGCCAACCTGCGCCGCCACCACCAGGATGGAGAGCATCAGCAGGCGCCAGATGCTTGCCTCGGCAAACAAGGGCAGCGGCAAAAGCGGTTCGGGCTGGCGGCGTTCAACCCGTAGCAGCGCGACACCCGCGAAAAGCGCCATGGCAACCAAGCCGATAATCAGCGGCAGATAGGCCGCATCAAAACGCCGCGCGCGATCCAGCGCGACCAAGGCCGCACCCATGGTCAGCACAAAAAGCGCGAGGCCCAGCCAATCAAAACGCCAGCGTCGCCCGGCATGGTCCGGCACAATATCGGGCAGCCGGCGCGCGATATAGGCACAGACCAAGGGCAAGGGCAGCAGGAACCAGAAAATCCAGCGCCAGCCGAAAGCCTGGGTGATGAAGCCCCCGGCCACCGGCCCGAAGGCCGAGGCAAAGCCATAAGCCCCCGCAATCCAGGCCTGGAATTTGCCGCGTTCACGTGGCGGCACGATCTCCCCGATCAGGGCCTGGGTTAGCGTCAGCAATGCGCCACCGCCAAAGCCCTGGATCACGCGTGCGGCGATCAGGCTTGGCAGATTTGGCGCCAGCGCGCAGCCGGCGCAGCCCACGAAAAAAATCGCCAGCGCCACAAACAGCAAGCGCCGCCGGCCAAAGAAATCACCAAGCTGACCAAACACAGGTGCGGCACAGGTGGCCGCCACCAGATAGGCAATCAGGATCCAGGAAACCCGCTCGATCCCGCCCATATCGGTTGCGATATCGGCCAGCGCGGTGGCGACAATCGTCTGATCCACCGCGGAGAGGAAAATCACCAGCGCAATCGCCGGAAAGCCGCGCAGGAAACGGGCGCGAAGCTCGGCGGTGGGGTCATCCACCCTCATTTGGTGCCGCCCAAGCGGTTCAGGCACTCCGCCCCATTTCCAGGAATTTGTCGCGTCGGCGGGCGCGCAAGGTGGTGGCATCAAGCGCCAGCAAGGGCGTCAAAAGCGTTTCGATCTTGTCGCCAAGCGCTGCAATCACCGTCGCAGCATCGCGATGCGCGCCGCCCAAAGGTTCCGGCACCACAACATCCACCAGGCCAAGCTTGCGCAAATCATCCGCCGTCAGCTTCAGCGCTTCCGCGGCAGTGCTGGCCTGCGCCGCATCGCGCCACAGGATGGAAGCGCAGCCTTCCGGGCTGATCACGGAATAGATCGCGTGTTCCAGCATGATGATGCGATCCGCCGCCGCCAGCGCAATCGCGCCGCCCGACCCGCCTTCACCAATAATGGTCGCAATGAAAGGCACCGGCGCATCCAGCCCAGCTTCAATGGACCGCGCAATGGCCTCTGCTTGCCCGCGCGCTTCCGCATCAATCCCCGGAAAGGCGCCGGATGTGTCAACAAAGGACAGAATCGGCAGACCAAAACGCCCGGCCAAATCCATCAGGCGACGCGCCTTACGGTAGCCCTCGGGCCGCGCCATACCGAAATTATGTTTCACGCGGCTTTCAGTGTCATGGCCGCGTTCGGTGCCCAGCACCATCACGGCGCGCCCGCGAAAGCGCCCCATGCCGCCCACCACCGCCGCGTCATCGGCAAAGGCGCGGTCACCGGCAAGCGGCGTGAAATCCTGGATCAGGGCCGCGATATAATCTGTCGCATGCGGTCGGTCAGGATGCCGCGCCACCTGCGCCTTCTGCCAGGGCGACAGCTTGGCATAGGTGGTCTTCAACAGCGCTTGGGCTTTTTCGCCTAGGCGGCCGATCTCCTCAGCCACATCAATGCCGCCGGCATCGGTGGTCCGACGCAGCTCCTCGATCTTGCCTTCAAGCTCGGCGATGGGTTTTTCGAAATCCAGGAAGTGACGCATGGCGGGGGGTTAGCCCAAATCCGCCTGGGATGCGACCCCTGGTCTTGCAAGCGGGTGATGTTCCGCCACCAGGGCGCGCAGCCGCTCCTCCAACACCTTGGTGTAAATCTGCGTGGTGCCGATATCCGCGTGCCCCAGCAGCATTTGCAGGCTGCGCAAATCCGCCCCCCGTTGCAGCAAATGGGACGCAAAGGAATGGCGCAGCACATGCGGGCTGACCCGGGCGGGATCCAGCCCGGCGGCCAGCGCCACTTCCTTCAACATCAAGCCCAAGGCCTGGCGTGTGAGGTGCCCCGACGCCCCGCGAGAGGGGAAAAGATGGCGGCTGGCCTTGCCCTTTTCCTCCGGCCGCGCGGCCAGGGCCAATTCCCGGGCGCGTTCGGAGATCGGCACCAGCCTTTCCCGCCCGCCCTTGCCGCGCACCGCAATCAAGGGTGCGCCGGGGCGGAGCGCCGCCGCCGGCAGGCTGACCAACTCAGAAACACGGAGCCCGCTGCAATAGAGCATTTCGACCACCGCCGCGGCGACCGGCCCCCTTTTGCCGGGCAGCGCGGCGGCGGCGGCGATCAGCGCCTCTACCTCCTCCTCGCGCAGCGCCTTGGGCAGGCTTTGCGGCAGGCGGGGGGCTTCCAGCAATTCGGAGGGATCGTCAGGACGAACCCCCTCCCGCAGCAGGAATTGATGGAATTGGCGAATGGCGGAAAGCCGCCTGGCCTGGGTGCGGGCGGCCAGGCCCAGGGCCGCGAGGCCCGCCAGCCAGGCGCGGAGCAAGTCGCTATCCGCCCCATGCAGCGCCACGCCCTTGGCGGCGGCAAAAGCCGCGAAATCCTGCAAATCCGCCTGATAGGCCGCGAGCGTATTGCGCGCGGCGCCGCGTTCAGCCGCCAGCATTTCCAAGAACGCCTCGGCATGGCGGGACAGCCCCATCTGGGCCGATTGGTTAGCGCCCTCGGAAGCGGTCATTCGGGATGGTGCGCTCCACGGCCTGGGGGGTCACGCTGGGCGGAAAGGCGCCAATCAGGATCAGGCCCAGGGCAAAAAGGCCAAGCACCACGGCAGCAACCAGCAGAATCGGGTTACGGAACATGCGGGTAGCTTGGCTCCCTCTCGCGAAGATGAAATCGTGCTAACGCTGCTCCTCAAGATGCGCAACTCTCTCTTTGATGATGCCCTGCCGGGCCTGCCCGAACCCGCCGCAGGGCGCGATCCGGCACGGCCCAGCATTGTGCTGGTCGGGCTGCCGGGGGCCGGGAAATCCGCGCTCGGGCGGCGGCTGGCAGGGCTTTTGGGCCTGCCTTTTCGAGACGCCGACACGGAAATCGAAAACGCCGCCGGCATGCCGATTACGGAAATCTTCGCCCGCTATGGCGAGCCGCATTTCCGCGATGGTGAACGCCGCGTGATTTCCCGCCTGCTGGCCGGCCCGCCCTTGGTGCTGGCAACCGGTGGCGGCGCCTTTGCCGATGCCGCCACGCGCGCTGCGATTCGCGCGAGTGGCGCCATTTCCATCTGGCTGAAATGCCCGCTTTCGGTGCTGATCCGCCGTGTCGCGGGGCGCGAACATCGCCCCATGTTCCTGAATGCCGACCCGGCCGAGGTGCTGCAACGCCTGATGAATACGCGCCACCCGCTTTATGCCGAAGCCGACATCACCCTGCCCTGCAATGATGAAAGCCTGGAAAACACCACCCGCCGCCTGGAGCATGCCTTGAAGACCTATCACCCGCCCGAACGCGTGCCTGTCGGTCTTGGGGAACGCGCCTATGAGGTACTGGTCGGGCAGGGCTTGCTGGCGCGTGCCGGCGGCCTGCTGGCCCCCGTGCTGCCCGCCAAGCGTGTCGCGATCATCTCAGACGCCACGGTGGCGCCCTTGCATCTGCCTGCCTTGCGCGCCGGGTTGCAGGAAGCGGGCTTCGCGATTGCGGCAGAACTGACCGTGCCCCCCGGCGAAGCGAGCAAGGATTTCGGCCGGCTGCATGGGCTATTGGATGATTTGCTTTCGGCCGGCGTGGATCGGCGCACGGCGGTGATCGCGCTGGGTGGTGGTGTAGTGGGGGATTTGGCCGGCTTTGCGGCGGCGATTGCCATGCGCGGCCTGCCCTTCGTGCAAATCCCGACCACGCTTTTGGCTCAGGTTGATAGCAGTGTTGGCGGCAAGACCGGGGTGAATTTGAAGGCCGGGAAGAATCTCGCGGGCGCATTTCATCAGCCGAGGATCGTGCTGGCGGATACGGATACGCTCAGCACCCTGCCGCCGCGCGAATTACGCGCAGGCTATGCGGAAGTGGCCAAGCACGGCTTGTTGCAAGGCGAATTCTGGCATTGGTGCGAAGCCAATGGCAGCGCCGTTGTCGCTGGTGATGCGGGCGCGCTTGCGGTTGCGGTGATTGAATCCTGCAAGCTGAAAGCGGCAGTCGTGGCCGCGGATGAGCGTGAGGAAAGTGCCGAAGGCGGGCGCGCCTTGCTCAATCTTGGGCACACCTTCGGGCACGCTTTGGAAGCGGAAGCGCGCTTTGATGGGAGCGTTTTGCATGGGGAGGCGGTGGCGGTTGGGCTTGGCCTGGCAGCGTCACTTTCCGCGCGGCTTGGCCATTGCAGCCAGGAATGGCCTTCGCGCGTGATTGCGCATTTGGCTGCTTGCGGCCTGCCCGCGCGCATCACCGATCTGCCGCGCCGATTCACAGTAGATGCGCTGCTTGGGCGCATGGCGAAGGACAAGAAAAACCGCGATGGCAAGATGCGCTTTGTGCTGCTGCGGGCCCCAGGTGACTGCTTCACCAGCAGCGATGTGCCGGCGGAGATGGTGGAGAAGCTGTTGCGGGATGAGGGGGCGGGTTAGGCAGGCGGGCAGGTTTACTCCCCCCATGTCACCCTACGGTAATTAGCTGACATAGGCCGCCGAAGGGTGACAAGAAGCCCGATGCTACAACTCCGCGGCCGCATGGAATGCCGCGTCCAAATCTGCCGCCGACAGTAATGGTTGTTGCGCTGATTACGACCTTGCCTCCCCCGGCGCATGCGGATCAAGCACCGCATCCGGCAATGCCATAAACCGCGCGCCGTAAGTCCAGACCAGCGCACATTCAACAACACGCCCCGGAAAGGCTGCGCCCAGCAGCGCGCGATAGGCCGCCATTTGCCGCAGATAGAGCGGTGCGACATCCGCCACCTGCTCTGGCGGCGGGCGATTGGTCTTGTAATCCAGCACCAGCACGCGAGCAGCTTCCACCTTCAGCCGGTCCACCTGGCCCGCGATCAGCCGGCCATTCACCTCACCCGCCAAGGGCGCCTCCGCCAGGCTGCCGGCGCCAAGGGCTTCGCGCATCCACCCCTGGCGGAGCAGGTCCAAAACCTCCTGCAAGGTGGCTTCCTGTTCTGCCGTTGTTAGCCCCGGCGCGCGGCGTGCGAGGAAGCGGCGCGAGAGTTCTTCCCACCCTGCCTCAGGATGTTCGGGCAGGCTTTGCAGCAGCGCATGCACCAGGCGCCCACGCCGGAAGCGCATCCCAAGCGGGTCCTGCGCCGGGCGCGGCACGGCGGCGGGGGTTTCCTGTTCACCGGGCAGGGCCGAGGGTGCAAGGCTGCCCGCCGGCGCTTCCTCGGCCAGTTTCTGCCAAGCCCAGGCGGGCGGGCGCGCCTCCGCCGCACGTGTCACCATGGGGTCTTCCACGCGCGGCGGTGCGGTTTGCGCTGCGCTGAAGCGCAACAATTTGGGCTCGGCGCCGAAAGCATCGGCGGGCGCGCCAAGGGTGGCGGGGTCAAAGGCACACGCCTCAACGCCCGGCAGGCGCGCAAACCCCTGCGCCACCAGATCATACCAACAACCTTCGCGCAGCTTCTGCGCACCATTCCAGCCGCAAATGATCAGCCGATCCTCGGCACGCGTCAGCGCCACATAAAGCAGCCGATGTTCTTCTTCTGCCTCTCGCGCCTGATCTGCCTGACGCTGCGCGGTCAAAGCCGGCGCTTCAAAGCCCTTCACTTGCGGCGCCCATACCGGCAGGGCTTCTTCGCCATCTTCAAACCAGCGGAGCGTCTTGCGGTCCTGCCCCTTGCCTGTTGTGTCGAGCAAAATGACGATCGGCGCCTGCAAGCCCTTGGCGCCATGCACGGTCATGATGCGCACCACATCGCCCGCGGCTTCCGCTTCGCGCTTGATCTCCGCACCCCCTTGCCTGAGCCAATGCACAAAGCCCTGCAAGGATGGCGGGTTGAGCTTTTCATGTTCCAGCGCGGCATTGAGCAATTCATCGAGCGGATCGCCCGCATCCGGCCCCAGCCGCGCCAGCATGCGCGCGCGCCCCGCGCGGGGATCGAGCGGGCCAGGCGCGCCGAGCACATCGGCGAACAGGCCATAGGGCGTGATGAAATCAAGCTGTGCCGCTTGCGCCGCCAACCAATCCGCCACGCGCCCGAAATCCGAGGTGCTGCCACGATGCGCCATCAGCGCCGCATGCAGGCTGCCCTGACGCCCATGCGCCAGCGTGAACAGCGCATCCTCATCCAGCCCGATCAGCGGAGATTTCAGCAGCGCCGCCAGGTTCAAATCATCATCCGGCAGCAGCAGCCAGGCAGCGAGCGCGAGCATATCCTGCACCGGCAATTCATTCGCCAGCACCATGCGATCAATCCCGCCAACGGGGATGGCGCGGTTTTTCAATGCGCGCACAAGGGCGGGCGCGAAGCCGCCGCGCTTGCGCCCACGGAGCAGCACGAGAATATCGCCGGGGCGAATGCGCCTGCCCTGGGGTTGCGCGTCTTCCTTGCCCTTTTCAACACGCGCCGGCAGGGTTTCGTGCCTGATCAGATGTTCAATGCGCGCAGCAATCGCCGCGGCAAGCTGCGGTGCTGCGCCTTCTGCCGCAACGGCCTGTTCCGGCGGCGCCCAATCGGGCGGCGCTTCGGCCTTTGCGGTTTGCAGGATCGGCCAAAGCTCCACACTGCCGGCATGGCCCGCGCGGTCCGCATAATGGCGCAAGGGCGCATCAGGCGCGACACCATCACGCGCCGGCGCATCGGCGAAGACTGCATCCACCAGCGCGAGCACGGGTTCGGTGGAACGGAAGGAAACATCCAAAGGAACAGGGCGAAATTCCTGCCCGGCTGCTGTCACGATAGCTTGATAATGCTGTTTCGCTTCCGTGAAGCGCTCAACCTCGGCACCCTGGAAAGCATAGATGGATTGCTTCTGATCGCCCACGGCGAAGATGCTGCGCTGTTCATCGCGTGCGCCAAGACCCGCGAAGAATTCCGCTGATAACGCGCGCACAATGCCCCATTGTTCCGGGTTGGAATCCTGCGCCTCATCCAACAGGATATGATCCAACCCATCATCCAGCTTGTACAAAACCCAGGCGCTGCCAGGGTTATCGAGCAATTTGCGCGCGCCCGAGATCAGATCATCGTAATCAAGCAGGCCGGCATTTTCCTTCGCCGCCTGATAGCGGCGCAGTACTGGCGTGCCGATGGCGAAAAGCGCCATGCTGGCGGAAAGGACGCGCGCGGCGGCGCGTTTGCCATCCAGCACCAATTGGCGTTCGCCCTCGCGCCGCATAAGGTTATTGATTTCATGCTGCCGTGCGCCGAGCTTTTGGGTGGCAAGTTTGGATCGAACCGCGTTTTCCGTGGTGATGAAAATGGAGCGCCAATCAGCGTACCTTGCGATACGCTGCTCCATGGGCAACGCGAACCAAGCCGCCAGTTTTTCGCCATGGCCAAAATCCTGCTTGCCGCCTGCCAAAAGCAGGGGCGCTGCCGCGCGCAGCGCATCGGCTTCGGGCGCTTCAATGACGGCCGCGTCAATCGCCGCTTCATCTTCCTCGCCGGGGACGATACGAAGCTTCCGCGCCAGCGCCGCCCGCAGCCCCGCCATGCCTTGGCGCTTCTGCACGACATCCAACAATTTACTGCTGGCGCCTGCCATGGTGCCGATCACCTCGGCAAAGCGTGTTGGCGCCTGATGTTTCGCCAATACTGCCAGCGCATCCTGCGCCGCCTCACCCGCCAACAGCGCATCACGTTCGCGCGCGAGCAGCGCCCGGCCATCCTGTTCCTGCATCACCGCGAATTGCGGCGCCAAGCCCGCTTCCAAAGGAAAGCCGCGCAGCAGGGATTGCGCGAAACCATGCAGCGTTGAAATCCGCATCCCGCCTGGCTGTTCCAAGACCTCCACAAAAAGGCGCCGCGCTGCTGCCAGTCCCTCGCGCCCTGGTGCGGTGCCGGTCAGTTTCTGTAATGTCTCCGCAAGCTTCGCATCATCCGCGACCGCCCATTCACCAAGGCGCAGCGCCAAGCGCGTTGCCATTTCCGCCGCTGCCGCCTTGGTGAAAGTCAGGCACAGGATGCGCCCCGGCGGCACGCCGGCCAGCAATAACCTCAGCAACCTATCCGTCAGCAGCTTGGTTTTGCCCGAACCGGCAGAAGCCTCCACCCAGGCTGAAGCCGCGGGATCGGCAGCGAGGTTTTGCGCGGCTTCGGCGCGTTGACGAGCCTCGCTCATTCGGCATCCCCTTCGCCCGAGGCCCATTCAGCCACCCGCGCCAAGTGATCATAATCATCGCCGGGTGTGCCGCGTGTCGGGTGCGGGCGGCTTTCGAAGAGCGCGTCACCAAGCAACATGCGCTCCGCCAGCGCTGTAATGCGTGTGCGCGCGAGATCGGCGTAGGGCGTCCCATCTTTCGTGGCTGCGCCAAGATCCACCGCGTCGCCCGGCTTCTCGCCACCACTCAATTTCCAATAGACCAGCGCGGCGGCCTTGGCGTCCGCGCTGATGGTCGGATAGCCGCCGGCTTCCAAAATCATCGCCTCCAAAGCCAATTGCGGCGCAGCGCCTGCAATAACCTGGGAGGCACCCGGCACCTGGCCTGTCTTGTAATCCAGAATGCGCCAGCCGCCGCCGGCCAATTCATCCAAGCGATCCGCCTTGGCAAGGATTTCAATATCCCCGCCCGCCAGTGCCAGCGTCACACGGCCTTCATGTTCCGTGAGGCAACGCAGCAGCCCGTTTTGCGCACGCAGCTTTTCTTCCTCGGCAATCACGAAATCGCCCATGCGCGCCATGCGCGGCCCCCAAAAGGCGAGCACACCGGGATGCACGGATTCCTTCCGCAACGCCTCCGCACAGGCCCGCGCCCATAACGCACGCGCATCGGCAATGCCCGGCCAGCCTGTGCCAAGCCCGGTCAGGAAAAACCGCATCGCGTGATGCACCAGCGTGCCATATTCCCGCGCGCCGATATCCGCATCCAGATCATCAAGCGCTTGCAGGCGCAGGATGCGCTTGGCGTAGAAGGCGTAAGGATCGGCGATCAATTGCGTCGCGTCCGAAACACTCAAGCGGCGCGGGCGGACTTCCACGGGCGGGCTATAGGCAGCGCGCTTGCAGGGCATCGCCTCCCCTTCCGGTTCATCCAAGGCAGCGGCCCAGCCCGCGGCGTCACTGGCGGTGATCTTGATCTCGCCCTGGCCTTTCAGGAAGGTTTCCAGCCGTGTCAGCCAACGTGTCGGCACGCTTGGCGCGCCGCCACGTTTCTTCGCGGTGGACAGCACCAATTCGCCGGCCTGCGCTGCGGCGTGAAAGAAATCCGCCGCCACGCGGCCAATGCGCGCTTCCGGTGCCGGCAGGCCGAAACGCGCGCGCATCGGGCGGCTCATCCAGGGGCCGGGTTCGGTTGCTTGTGGCCAGATGTTTTCTTCAAGTGCGCCAAGGATCACGCGATCAAAATGCTGCAAGCGCGCTTCCAAAAGGCCGAGGATCGCAATACGCGGATGCGCCGCCGCATCGCGCCGCGCGCGGAAGGGTGGCGTAATCGGCCCGGCCAACATGGCATCGAAAGCGCCGGGCCATTCAGCGGGTGCGATAGGTGGCATTTCAACCAGCGCCTCGGCCAGTGCGGCCAAATGCCGCGCCAAGGCTTCCCCTTCCTCACCAGCGTAAAGCCTGAGGCCGCCGGGCAGTTCCGGTGTTGCGGCAAGCGCTTCTGCGGCCGCCAGATGCAACGCCAGTAGATCAGCGGGCGGGCGCGCGGGGCTTGGCGGCAAGGCAGAGAAATCGCCAAGCGCCGATTGCAGGGCATCCACCAGCCCAAGCAAGGCGATATCGCCGGCGGGCAGAGCTGCGCGCAGCCCTTCAAGCCCTGCCGCCGGGCGCGGCCCGCGCAAGCATTTCCGCTCAAGGGCCCGCACCGCTTCAAGCCAAGTGCCGCGTTCCATGCCGGCGCTGCACAGCGGATGCTTCAAAACGGCAAGCAAGGGCGCAGGCGCGAAGCCATCCGCCACCATGCGCGCAATCAGCCGCAGAAATGCCGCTGCTGGCGCATCGGCCAAGGGCGCACCGGCGCTGTCATCCGCGGTAATGCCATGGCGCGCGAGTTCTGCCGCGACACGCCGCGCCAAATCGCGATCAGGCGTGATCAATGCGGCGCGCTTGCCCGGAACATTCATCGCTTCGCGCAACAACAGCGCAATGGCAGCGGCTTCCTGCTGCGCTTCGGCGGCCTGCAAGCGGCTGGTGCCGGCAAGGGCTGCCTGCCAGCGCGGTGCATCGCGTTCGGTCCAAATATCCAAACCCTCTGCCGGGCGAAGGCTGCGCGCCAGCATCACGGCGCGATCTGCCGGCGCGCCGCGATGATAGGCATTGGTCCAAGGGCGCGGCGTATTGGGCTCCACGCCAAGATCAGCCAGCAGCTTCAATTGCCCGGCAAAGGGATGGCTCGGCGCGCGGCGAATGGCCTCAGCCAGGCTTGGCGTGATGGGCTCTGCCATGCCTTGCAGCACCAGCGCGCCATTGGGCAGGTTCGCGATGCAGCGGAGCAAAGCGGTCGCGGCGGGGATGGTACCGCCCGCGCCAATGCCGGCGGCGATCAGCTTTTCGCGGGGTGGTGCCGCTTCCAGGGCGCGGCGTTGCGCAATCAATGCGCGCACACGCGCCAGGCCAAGATCCATCAGGCGCTGATTTTGCAGCCAGCCATTCCAATCGCGCACCACCGCCTGCAAAAGCTTCGTGGTGATTTGCCAATGCACCGCCAATTTATCCGGCACCAGCCCATCCAGGCGCGAAAGCCAGCTTGCCGCGAAATCCACCGGGTCCGCGGTTTCGATCAAATCAAGATCGGCTTCTTCAAAGGCAATTTCATCAAAAAGCGTTGCAAGCTCCCCAGCCAATAGCCACGCCTGCTCAGTGCCAAGCGGCCCGCCGAAGCGGCGCGGAATGCCAAGCACAATGCCTGACAGCACCGCTTGGCGCGTGAGTGGCGCCACCGCCGGCGGCAGATCAAGCAAAGCTGGCAGCGCCAATTCATCAGCCTCTTCCACCGAAAGGCCTGGAAGGGCGCGCATGCGTGGCAGCAATAGTGCGCGGCCGCCGGCCGCTGTCAGGAAGGCTTCACGCAAGGCACGCGCGGCACGCCGCGTTGGCAGCAGCAGCGTAAAAGTGGCGAGTGCGGCGGGATCATCGCGCGGTATTTGTGCAAGCAACCCCTCGGCCAGCGCGGGCAGAAAGCGCTGATCGGCGGGGATCGTGAAAACGCGCAAGGGCAGCGCTTCAGAACAGCGCGCGGATCACGCCGCTGCGCAAGACATCTTCGGCATGTTCCAGATCAGCAGGGGTGGATAAGTGAAACCACACGCCATCATGCACCAGCCCGTAAAGCCGCCCGGCTGCAATCGCGCGATTGTAAAGCCTGTTCAGGCTGAAGGCGCCGCTTGGCGCCCCTTCAAACAACGCAGGCGACAGGATTTGCACGCCGCCGAAAAGATAGGGCGAAACCTCGCCTTCTTCCGGCCGGCGAACGGCGCCCAGCGGATCGAGCATGAAATCCCCGCGCCCGACTTCACCGGCGATTTGCGCAGTGCGGATCAGCAACAAAAGCCCATCCATGCGTTCGGGATCGAAGGCAGCGGCCAGGCGCTTGAGCGCAGGGTGCGGGCCATCCAGCCAAAAGGCATCGCCATTCACCACCGCAAAGGGCGCATCACCAAGCGCGGGCAAGGCGCGCGCCACACCGCCGCCGGTCTCAAGCAGGGTTTCTTCGCGTTGCAGGGTAATGCGCGGCGCGCTGCGTGCTGCGACACAGGCCGCGACCTGATCCGCCAGCCAATGCGCATTCACCACCGCATCCGTGACACCCGCATCAGTCAGGCGATCCAGCGCATGATCAAGAAGGCTCCGCCCCGCCAAGGGCAAAAGCGGTTTGGGCATGGCTTCCGACAGGGGGCGCATGCGCGTGCCAAGGCCGGCCGCCAGCACCATGGCGCGGGAGAGGGTGTTCATGCAGGCTCCTTCGCCGGATCGGGATTGCGGCGCAAGTGGCGCGGCAGGGCAGCATCCAACCATAGGCGCAGCGGCGCGGCGGCAGGGTGTTCGAGCGCTTCGGCCAAAAGCCGCCAGCAGCGCGGCCCATGGACAAGATAATGATGCTTGTTGTCGCGGCGCGAGAGCCGCACCCATAGTGCCGCCACCCGCAAATGGCGCTGCGCGGCACAGGCGGCCATGGCGGCGGTGAAATCCTCGCGCGCCACGCCGGGGCGTGCGGCGAAGTAGCGTTCAATCGCGGCATCGCGCGCTGCCGGCGCCACATCGCGCCGCGCATCCTGCACCAAGGAAACCAGATCGTAAGCGGGATGCCCCAGCCCGGCATCCTGGAAATCGAGCAAACCTGTGCGCCGCGCGCCCGTGCGCGCTTCAAGCCGCATCAGATTGGCCGGGAAGTAATCGCGATGCACAAAGCCTTGCGTGGCGGCGAAGGGTGCCAGCATGGCGCGCAACGCATCATCAAGCCCCGCGCGCAGCGCGTCACTCGGCGCTTGCCCCATCATCGCCGGCCACCACCAATCAAGGAAGGTCGCCGCCGTCGCCCGCGCCATGGCCGCCGCATCCCAGGCGGGTAGGCCGGGCGGGGGTGGTGCTTCGTGAAGTGCGGCAAGGGTCTCAGCCGCTTCGGCGTAAAGTTCGGGCGCATCCGCCCCACTATCCAGCAAAGCCGCATGGGTGGCATCGCCGAAATCCTCCAGCAGCACCAAGCCGGCTTCCGGATCGGCGGCGATGATCTCGGGCGCGGAAAGCCCCACCCCCAGGATGTGCCCCGCAATGGCGATGAAGGGGCGGGTGTTTTCCGGCGGTGGCGCTTCCATCAGCAGCGCCGGGCGCGGCCCGCCCAGCAGCCGCGTATAGCGCCGGGCAGAGGCGTCAGAGGGAAGCGGGTCCAGCCGCGCCGCGCCAAACCCGGCAGCCTGCAGAAAAGCGGCGGTCATGGGCGCAAACCCTCCAGCCGGGTATCCCAACCGCGCAGCACCACGCGGCGCGCTTCTTCTGCCGCGCCGGGGGTCAGATGGATGCGGAGTGCATCGCGGGGCGCCAGAGGCCCTAGCCGTTCCGGCCATTCCACCAGCACGATCCCCTCCCGCGCTTCTTCCCAGCCGAGTTCCGCCAGGCCCTCAGGGCCGGAAAGCCGATAAAGGTCGAAATGATGCGCGGGGCAGGCCGGCAAATCATAGCTCTGCACCAAAGTGAAGGTCGGGCTTGGCACTTCAAGCCTGGGGTCTCCGGTCGCGGCCCGCAGCAGCGCCCGGGCAAAGGCGCTTTTGCCGGCGCCGAGGGGCCCATTGAGCAGCACCGCATCACCGGGGCGGAGCATTGGCGCAAGCCGCGCGGCGAGTGCTTCCGTCGCGGCCAGATCGGGCAGATCCAAGGCAATTTCCACTGGCCTCCGCCCCCCCTTTTCCTGAAAAATTTTGAACCCCACGCAGTTCCGTCTATCACGCCCCCCTGGATTCGGGGGAGAGCCCATGCCGGCCGAGATTGAAACCGATGTCGCGATTATTGGCGCGGGCCCTGTCGGGCTTTTCGCAGTGTTTGAATGCGGCATGCTGCGCATGAAATCTGTGGTGATTGATGCGCTGGAAGCGATCGGCGGGCAATGCACGGCGCTTTATCCGGAAAAGCCGATTTTCGACATTCCCGCCCATCCGCAAATCGCCGCCGCTGATCTGATCAGCCAGTTGGAAGCCCAGGCCGCGCCCTTCGCGCCGCAATATCTGTTTGGCCGCCGCGTTGAAACGCTGCGCCAGGAAGGCGGCACTTTGGTGCTGGGCACTTCGGCGGGCGACACTATTCGCGCCAAGGCCGTGATCCTGGCCGCAGGTGCCGGTGCCTTCGGCCCCAATCGCCCGCCCTTGGCAGGGCTTGCCGGCTACGAAGCCTCCGGCGCGGTGCGCTACATGGTCGCGAAGCGCGAAGAATTTCGCGGCAAGCGCGTGGTGATTGCGGGCGGCGGTGATTCTGCCGTGGATTGGGCGCTGTCGCTCAAGGATGTCGCGGCCAAGGTTGTGGTGGTGCATCGCCGCGCAAAGTTCCGCGCGGCACCCGAGACCGCTGCGCAATTGGAAGCCGCCGCTGCGCGTGGCGAGGTGGAAATGGCCATCCCCTATCAGCTGCACGGGCTGAAGGGTGATGGCGCCAGGCTGGAAGCGGTGGAATTGGCAACGCTGCAAGGCGAAACCCGCGATATCCCGGCGGATCATTTGCTGGCGTTTTTCGGCCTTTCCATGGATTTGGGCCCCATCGCCGATTGGGGGCTTGGGCTGGAACGCAGCCATGTCAGCGTGACACCTGCAACCTGCGAGACCAATATCCCCGGCGTCTATGCCATTGGCGATATCGCGACCTATCCCGGCAAACTTAAGTTGATCCTGCAAGGTTTCTCTGAGGCGGCCATGGCAGCACACGCCATCCATCCGCGCGTCTTTCCCGATACCGCGCTGCATTTCGAATATTCCACCAGCAAAGGCGTGCCCGGCGCGGCCTGAGCGCATCGCAGGGCGCCCCTTGCAGGCGCCCCGCCGCAATCCCCACTTGGAAGCATCATGCTGAAAATGATCCGCATTTTCGCCTTTCTGCTGCTTGCCATTCTTGGCGGGCTTTGGGGGCTCGCCTGGTATGTGCGCGCCCCGAATGAGGCGATGGGCGATGCCTTCCTCCGGCAATTGGCGCAATTTGGTGGGGCGGATATGCCGGCCCCTTCGGCAGGCGGCGTGCAATTGCCGCAAGGCATCGCGCTTGGTGGCGCCTTCAGCCTGCAGGACCATACCGGCCAGCGCGTGACGGAACGCGCCTTCGCCGGCAAGCTTGGCCTGATCTATTTCGGCTTCACCTATTGCCCGGATGTCTGCCCGACCGAGCTTGGCATCATGGCCTCAGCGCTTGACCTATTGGGGCCCGATGCGGCGCGCGTGCTGCCGGCACTGATCACCATTGACCCGGGCCGCGATACGCCAGCCGCGCTTGCCGATTACGTTTCCCGCTTTCACCCTTCCATGATCGGTTTGACCGGTACGGATGAGGAAATCGCCACCGCCGCCCGGGCCTTTCGCGTCTATTACCGCAAGGTCAATCCGCCCACGGCCAGCGAATACCTGATGGATCATTCATCCTTCATCTATCTGGTCGGTCCCGATGGCCGTGTGCGCCAGCTTTTCCGCCCGAATACGCCACCCGAGACCATCGCCGCCGCCATCAGGGGGCAATTGCGCCAGCTTTGACCGCCCACGGCTTTCATTCCGAAAATTTTTTTGCTAATGACTCAGTAGCCGTCAAGCCGAAAAAAATTCGGAGCAAAAAGGGATGCTCGATGGAAAACGACTTCAACGACAGGGACCTGGGCGCCGAGCGTGGTGCGGCGGGAATTCCGAAGCATACCAGAAGGTTGTCGGATAAGGTTCTGATCGCCTTTCACCACGCCTGTGATCAGGCGGATTTCGATGTCGCCAATGATCTGCTGGTCATTCTTGAAAAAATGCTGAAACGGCCGAATGCTGGTTCGGATACCAATCGCCGCAAGAGCATTGAAAGCTTGGTCGCCGCGCATGAAAGGCTGTGGCTGCTGCGCCACCCGGAGGCGCGCGAAAACTAATCGGGTTCGAGCGATTGCCGTTCACTTCCGTTCACGGGAACCGCTTTAGCAGGCTGCTGAAAAGCTGTCATTGAACATCGCAATTTTGTCTCGCGCGGATGTTTTTAACGCTGCCCGCGCTTGGACCTGGCCAATTTCAGCGATTTTTTGGCCCAGTCGGTACGCTCGGGACAGACTCCCGGCATCATGCCGCCACCACCAGCAACTTCGGCAGGCACACCAGGTTGTACGCTGCCATTGCCA
>JADCEV010000031.1 GCA_020249865.1 Roseomonas sp.
AAAGCGTGAGGAAGGCAATCACCGGCACCGTGATGCGGTGCAACCTTTGCACCAATTCCTCGGTGATCAGGGTTAAATCGCTCAACAGCAGCACCACAGGGCGGACAGAGGCCGCGACAATCACGGCAATGGCCGCCATGGCCGCCATCAGCGCTAACCCCTGATCAAACGGCGAAAGGCGATTGAGCGGTAGGGAAAGGCTGAAGGCCCCTACCACCCAAACCGGGATCAGCCAGCGGGCCATGCGCGGCAAATGGCCATGATCGAAAGGCGCATCGGCCTGGGCAGCCCGGCGCAGGCTTTCCCGCCGCCACCAGACCGAGCCCAAAAAGGCCAGCACCGGCAAAAGGAAGGCGATGGTATAGGGCAGGGCGGCAGCCTCGGGGAAAGCCGCGCGGCCTATCACCACGAATAGGCAGGCATAAACCGCAAGCCCGGCACTGGCGCCGAAGCCGAAATGCATCCCCTGGGGAAAGAGCAGGTAAAAGAAGCCAATGGCCAGGGCGGCCACGGCAATCAGCAGCAGCGGCAAAAGCCCGCCCTGATCCGCAAGCCCGCCTGCCACCAAAAGGCCAAAGCCAAGGGTCAGGGCGGCAGCGCGCAACCAAGCCCTAGGTGCGCGCGGGGCAGGGGGCGCGTTCACGGCGCCAGGGCGACCCCGGTGATTTCCACCTTCCAGGCCGGGTCAACCAGCGCGGCTTCAATCGTCATGCGCGCGGGCTTATGCGCGCGGTCCAGCCAGCGATCCCAGGCGCGGTTCATGGCCGGCGCATCGCGGATATCGGCCAGGATGATGGTGACCGACAGCAAGGCCCGCTTATCCGTACCCGCTTCGGCCAACAGCGCGTCTATCTGTTTCAGGATATCGGTGGTCTGGCCTTCCGCATCCAGGGTCACGTCATCGGCGACCTGGCCGGCAAGCCAAATCAGGCCGCCGCCGATAACGGCGCCGGAAAGACGTTCTTCCGGGGCAAGGCGGGTAATGGGCATGGGCGCTTTCCTTTCGATCAAGCCTTGGGCGGTAAAGCCCTCGCCTTGGGGCGGGCTTCGGTCATAGTCTAGGGAAGATTTTGGGCTAAGGATATGACGAGCGGGGCGGTGCTGGGCGCGCACACCAAGAACAAAACAAATACAAGAAATATGAGAGTTTGAAAATACATCCTATGGTTGTATTTCTCTTTGCGAGACTCCAAAACATCATGAAATTTCAAGCGTGAGTCTATAGAGTCAGTTACTTGGCAAACTTGAAGTTAAAAATTAAGAAAATTCTGTTAAGCTCAAATTTGACTCGAAGTTTTGGCGTTTTCGTCGCCAAATTTCCCTTGCTTTGCGGAGCGCGGTTCATATTATTTTAACCTTAGGTTGTATTGATGAGAGGTAGTTCGTGTTATGAGTGAGGCCCTGCGTAGCGACCGCAAAACCATCCGCCTGGACAATATCGTCCGTGCACGGCTCAAGACCTGGCCACAGCGCCCCCCGGGCGCAACTTCCAGTGTGGGGGCATCCTGGCTCCGCGCCCGGCCAAGTGAGGGGGAGCCCATCGCCCAACCCTATCTGAAAGTACCCGGTTCTGACCGGATGCGTACCATCCCGGATGGGCTTTGGCTGCATTTCGGCGGCACGCCGGAAGACCCCTATGCGGATATCCTCTGCATCGAAGCCTGCTCCACCTTTCAGAACTTGTTGGATAAGCGCTCCCGCTTCGCGCCCTCCACCACCTCCCTGCTCGCCTTTTGCCCCTTGCCCTGGCTGCTCGCCCCCATTCAGCCGGGGGATGAAACACCGCGCTGGCGCATGATCCCGGCCTGTATCGCCGAGCCTCTGGCGGGTCTGACCCTGCCGGTGCGCGATATCCGCGTACTCTATGGCCTGCAGCGGGAACATTACACCGGCTTTGCGCGCAACCAGGTGCCCCAGCCGCATGAGTATTTCTGCCCGATGGAGGCGCTGACCGCGCATGAGGGGCATGAAAACCCCTCCATGCGGTCCCTGATTGCGCGCGCTTCCATGTCCTCGGCCTTTATGGACCCGCCTTAGGGAGCTTTGATTGCCCCAGCCGCCGCAAGCTGACCGAGGGCAGCCGCCACCACCTCATGCGGGGAAGCAACCACCGAAACCGTCACGGCATCGGCTTCCCCGGCCGGGTCTTCCAGGGTGGCGAATTGGCTCGCCATCAAAGAAGGCGGCATGAAATGGCCCTGGCGCGCGGCTTGGCGGCCGGCAATCAGCCCCGCGTCCCCCGCCAAATGCAGAAAAACCAGATCCTTATGCCTGGCACGCAGCCTGTCCCGATAGGCGCGCCGTAGTGCCGAACAGGCCACCACCACGGGTTGCCCCGCTGTGCGCGCCGTGGCGATATGCGCGGCAATCGCATCCAGCCAGGGCCAGCGATCCTCATCCGTCAGCGGCTGGCCGGAGGCCATTTTCGCGACATTCGCCGCCGGGTGAAAGCCATCCGCATCGGCAAAGGGCCAGCCCAGCGCCTCGGCCAGCAGGGCGCCAATAGTGGATTTGCCCGACCCCGATACCCCCATGACGATGATCGCGGCGGCGCGCATTTCTATTTGGGCTCGAGGTGTCCGCCAAAGCCATGCCGCATGGCCGAAAGCGCGCGATCGCCGAAATTGACCTGATCGCGCGACCGGAAGCGGGCGTAAAGGGCAGCGGTCAGCACCGGCGCCGCGACAGCCGTTTCCACCGCCTGCTGCACGGTCCAGCGGCCTTCGCCGGAATCCCCCACCTTGCCGGAATATTTCGCAAGATCAGGGTCTTCGGCCAGGGCACTCGCGGTCAGGTCCAATAGCCAGGAGGTGATGACCGACCCGCGCCGCCAGGCTTCCGTCACATCGGCGATATCCACGCTAAGCCGCTGATCTTCCGGCAATTCCGGGCTATCGGCGTGGCGGAGCAGATCAAGCCCCTCCGCCAGCGCCTGCATCATGCCGTATTCAATGCCATTATGGACCATCTTGACCAGATGCCCCGCGCCGTGATCGCCGCAATGAATCCAACCTTCTTCGATGTTTGCGGGTCGTCCTTCACGTCTTGGTGTCGCTGCAATATCGCCCCGCCCAGGTGCCAGCGCGGTGAAAATCGGCGCCAGGCGCGCGACGGGCGCTGGCTTGCCGCCGATCATCAGGCAATAGCCGCGCTTTAACCCCCAAACCCCGCCCGAGGTGCCGATATCCAGGTAATCAATCCCCCGGGCACCCAGCGCCTTGGCGCGGCGGATATCATCCTTCCAATGGGTATTGCCGCCATCAATCGCGGTATCGCCGGGGGCGAGCAGCCCGCCCAATTGTTCCAAGGCGTCTTCCGTTGGCGCGCCATGGGGCAGCATGACCCAAACCGCGCGCGGCGGGGTCAGGGCTGCGACGAGCCCGGCGAGGTCCGCCACACCCACCGCTCCCTCAGCCGCCAAGGCGGCGACGGCGGCGGCATCCTTGTCCCAGACCACGGCGCGATGCCCTGCCTGCATCAGGCGCCGCGCGATATTGCCGCCCATGCGGCCCAGACCCACAATGCCGATTTCCATGGCTTGCGCCCCCTGTCAGACCAAGGCCGCGCGGACGCGACCGACAAAACCATCCATCGCTTTGGGATCGGTCCAGCGCAGCACCGCGACAATGCCGCTGGCCGGGTCCACCCAGGTCAGATTGCCCCCAGCGCCGGAAGCGAAGAAGGCATCCCGCGCGGCGGAGGGGAAACGCTCCCCGGAGGTGTTCAGCCACCAGAGGAAGCCATAGGAAGGATTGAGCGCGCAGGCTTCGGTGGACCAGTCAAACCATTGCGCCGGCAGGATTTCACTCCCCGCCCAGCGACCACGATTGAGCGCCAATAGCCCGATCCGCGCCTGATCCTCGGCATGGATGGCAACGCCCCCGCCCCAATGCGTGCCGCCGGGGACGGATTGCACGCGCTGGCCGTTTTCCAAGGTGATCCAGGAGGTGCGATAGCCATCCCAGCGCCAATCGCGGCTACCGCCGATTGGGTTCAGGATGCGTTCGGCGAAAACCGCCGGCAAGGGCCGGCCAAAGCGGCGCAGCAGCGCAAGCGAAAGCCGGTTCACCCGGACGTCGTTGTATTCCCAATGCGTGCCGGGTGCCTGCAATTGACGCATCCCCTTCTTGCCCTGACCTTCGGCGCCAAGGTCGCGGCCACGGTCAATGGTGTCGGACTTTCCGAACAGCGTGCCTTCCCATTCGGACATGTTCTGCAGCAAGTGCCGCCAGGTGATCGGGGCGTTCTGGGGCGAATCAAACCCGCCATCCTTGACGGTTGCGCCCACAGGCTGGTCGAGATCCGGGATCAGCCCATCGGCCCAGGCGATGCCGGCGAGCATGGAAAGATAGGATTTGGCCACGCTGAAGGTCTGGCTGATTTCGCGCGTATCGCCCCAGCTAGTCACCAGCGCGCCATGGCGCGTGATCAGGCCACCCGGCGCACCGCGCGGGCTGAGCGGGCCCAGTACTTCGTTATCCGGCGGCGCTTCGAAAAAGCCGCGGCCGATATGCCCGGCCAGATCATAGGGCCAGGGGGTTTCATGCGCGGCGGCGAAGGCGACCGCGCTTTGCAATTTCGCGGCATCGAAACCGGCTTGGGCGGGGGTGGTAGCTGGCCATGCGGCCGGGGCGGGGGCAGGGAAGATCATGTTGCTCATGCGCCGGACCATGCGGCTTTCCGCGCCACTCTCCAAGAGGGGGCGTGCTGGACCGGCGCGCGGCAAAGCGGCATGCTGGGTTACCCTTGCGGAGGAGGAAGCCCCATGGATAGCGCGACTGAAACCAATGCCGGCAGCTTGGATGTGATTTCGGACGCGATCTGCCCCTGGTGCTGGATTGGCAAGCGCAACCTGGATGCCGCCCTTGAGGTGCTGGCCGAGGAGGGGCTGACCTTCAAAGTCCGGTTCCGGCCCTTCCAATTGAACCCGGAAATGCCGCCAGAGGGCGTGGATCGGCGGGAATATCGCAGCGCCAAATTCGGCTCGCTCGAAAAATCCCAGGAATTGGACCGCCGCGTAGCCGATGCCGGGCGCATCGCCGGGTTGGAGTTCCGCCATGACCTGATGGCACGCACGCCGAATACCTTGGAAGCGCATCGGCTGATCCGGCTGGCGGGTGCGGATGGCCGGCAGCGCGCGGTGGCTGAGGCGATTTTCCAGGCCTATTTCCAGGAGGGCAGGGATATCGGTGATGCCGCAACCCTGGCTGGACTGGGTGCTGCGGCGGGCATGTCAGCGGAAAGCCTGGCGGCCTTCAGCGCCGGCGATGCCGGGCGGCATGAGGTGCTGGCCGAGGATGAGGGCTATCGTCGCGCCGGGATAACAGGTGTGCCGTCCTTCGTGCTGGATCGGCATTTGCTGTTCTCCGGCGTCATGCCGCCCGAGAATATCGCTGATGGGCTGCGCCGGGCGGTGGCGATTTTGCGCGAGCGGGCGAGGGAAGCCGCTGCGGAGTAGGGGGCCTTAGCCCCCGCTCAGCCAAAGCGCCATTTCGGCGGCGCCCCAGGCGAGGGCCAGTAAAAGCGTGAAATCCCGCATGGCGCTGCGCGCCTTATCGAAGCCCGCGCGGCGCGCCTGAAAGCGCACGCGCACTGGGCGTTGCGGGATGATCAGGGAGGGGTCTTGGTAAAGGGTGCTGCTCATGCAGAAGATAAGAACAAAACAAGAACATTTTGGCAAGCGAAAAATGCGACTGAGAGGCAAAATTTTTTTAACCGATTGTTTTCAGACGGTTTCTGGCGGTTTGGCGGCGCCATCCCCAAGCGGGCGCTGCATCAGCACGCTATCCACCCAGCGCCCATGCTTCCAGCCTGCTGCCTTAAGGATCCCGGCCGGGCTGAAGCCTGCGCGGCGATGGAGCGCTATGGACGCCGCATTGCCGCTATCGCCAATCACCGCAA
>JADCEV010000032.1 GCA_020249865.1 Roseomonas sp.
GGCGTGGTTTATGAAGACCCGTGGCTGGCCGGCGGGCATAACGGGCTTTCCAATAGCGAAAACCCAAAAGTGCCCGAGGCGCCCTTTCCGCGTGTGCTGAAGCTGCGCCAGCAAATGCGCGAATTTGGTCTTGGCGATGTGCCCATCATCATGGCGGGCGGCGTCTGGTGGCTGGAAGAATGGGAAGATTGGATTGACAATCCTGATCTTGGCCCGATTGCCTTCCAATTCGGCACGCGCCCCTTGCTGACGCAGGAAAGCCCGATCAGCGAAGCCTGGAAGCAGCGGCTGCTGACACTGAAGCCAGGCGATGTGCTGTTGCAGCCCTTCTCACCCACCGGGTTCTATTCTTCTGCCGTGCGCAATGAATTCCTGCGCGAATTGGAAGACCGCAATGAACGCCAGGTCGCCTATACGGCGGAACCGGTTGGTGATCATTTGGCGGAATATGGCGTGGGGCCGCGCAAACGCCCGGTATTCGTGACGCCGCATGATCTGGCACGCATCGCGCATTGGGAAGCGGAGGGCTTCACCGAAGCCATGCGCACGCCCGACAATACGCTGATATTCGTGACCCCCGAAAAATCCCGTGAAATCGTCAAGGATCAGGTGGATTGCATGGGCTGTCTTTCAGCCTGCCGCTTTTCCAATTGGTCCCAGCATGAACCGGATTTCGACAATGGCCGCCGCGCCGATCCGCGCAGCTTCTGCATCCAAAAGACGTTGCAGGATATCAGCCATGATGGCGCGCTGGAAAAGAACCTGATGTTCGCCGGGCATAATGCCTATCGCTTCGGGTCTGATCCTTTCTATTCCAATGGCTTCATCCCGACCGCGAAGCAATTGGTCGAACGCATCCTGACCGGGCGCTGAGGCCAATCATGGGCGCGCCCGTCTCCCTCGCATCCTGGGGCAGTTTTCATGTCGGCGGGCAGGAATTCACGATTACGGATCAACCGGCGCGTGAGGTGCTTTTCACGCCCGGCGGCATGCCGGCCAAGGTGGACCCGAACGGCACCTATCTGATCGGCGCGCTTTACGCGCAGTATATGATCCCTGCCGCGCCGCGCGGGCGCCATCCGCTTCTGATGTGGCATGGCGGCGGGCTTTCCGGTGTTTGTTGGGAGACCACGCCCGATGGCCGCGAAGGCTGGCAGCATTATTTTCTACGGCAAGGCTGGCCGGTTTATGTGAGTGATGCAGTGGAACGCGGCCGGTCCGGCTGGTCCCTGATACCTGAGGTCACGGGCGGCACCGCGCTGACGCTCCCGATAGATAATCCCTTTGAGCGTTTTCGCATCGGCGCCGGCCCCGGTTCCTATCGGCGCGGCGAAGTGCTGCCCGGCAATCAATTCCCCGCCGATGACGCCAGTTACCGCAATTTCATGCGCCAGATCGTGCCGCGCTTCACCACAACGGATGAACTGAGCCTTGCTGCCTATGATGCGCTGCTTGAACGTGTCGGACCGGCAGTGGTGATGGCGCATAGCCAGGGCGGGTTTTTCGCCTGGAATGCGGCGCAGCGGCGGCCCGATGCGCTGCGTGCCCTGGTACTGGTGGAACCTGCCTCCATTGGCGATCCGGCAGAGATCGCCAAATTGCGCGATATTCCCGTGCTGATGATCTATGGTGATTATATCAAGGAAGATGCGCGCTGGCCCGATATTCGCGCGCGCGGTGTGGCCTTTGCTGAGAGCCTGCGCGCCGCCGGGGGCACGGTTGATATTGTGGACCTCCCCGAACACGGCATTACCGGCAATAGCCACATGATCATGATGGACCGCAATAGTGATCAGGGGGCGGCGCTGGTGCAGGGTTGGCTCGCCGCGCGCGGGTTATGGGCCGGATAAACCGGCTTTTCCTTCGGCGCTTTCGGGTCTAGCATTCCCTTCGCTATCGCGCGACCCGGCCTGACGGATCACGCGATAGCAGAAAAATTTGGGCGGCTGATTCACCGCTTCGGTGATTCCACCTACGCGGATCAGACGCCATAAGGAAGCGTGACTGGAATGTCTGTGCTTGATGGCGCCGCGCGGCGGAATCTTTTTCTCTTGGCCTGTTGTCAGGCCATTGGTCAGGCCGGCAATACGCTGATGTTCGCCGCCACCGCGCTTTCCGTGGTGACCTTCTACCATAACCGAGACCTCGCCACGCTGCCCGTCACCTTGCAGCATCTGGGCATCATGATTGCGGTGTTTCCCGCCGCCGCGCTGATGCAGCGCATGGGCCGGCGCTTTGGTTTTCGCGTCGGTTCCATCTTCGGCATGGTGGGCGGCGCGATTGTTGCCTTGGGGCTTTACACCGCGACCTTTGCGCTGATGTGCCTGGGCGGGCTGATCCTGGGTTATGCGGTGGCCAGCCTGCAAATGTATCGCTTCGCGGCGGTGGAACTGGTGCCCGCATCCTATCGCGCCAAGGCGATTTCCTGGGTGACGGCGGGCGGTGTGGTGGCCGGCATTATCGGCCCCAGCATTGTGCGCTTTTCGCATGACCAGATGCTGCCGCTGTATCTCGCGACCTATATCGCGCTGATTGGCATTCATGCTGTCGTCTTCATCATTATGGGCTTCATCAAATTCCCGCCCATGCAGGAAGCAACGGTGAAGGCGGATGGCAGTGCGGTCGCACCACCACGCCCGTTGCTGGAAATTGCGTCTCAGCCGCGCTTCATTGCCGCCGTGATTTCCGGCATGGTCGCCTTCGGCATCATGTCCTTCCTGATGAGCGCGTCACCGCTCGCGATTGTGGCCTGTGGGTTGCCGCATACGGAAGCGCATTGGGTGATCTTCATGCATGTGATGGGGATGTTCGTGCCATCCTTCTTCACGGGCAATCTGATCACGCGCTATGGCACCACCAATGTCATGTTCTGGGGTATTGCGCTGCTGTTGCTGGGCGTATTCGCAGCCCTGGCCGGCAATCATGAATGGCATTTCCGGATTGCGCTGACGCTGAATGGCGTGGGTTGGAACTTCCTGTTCATCGGCGCCACCAATCTTGTCACCACCTGCTATCGCCCGAATGAACGCGGCAAGGCGCAGGCGCTGAATGACTTTTTGGTCTTCGGGACCACCGCGACCGCAAGCTTCCTCGCCGGCTTCCTGCATGAGCATTTCGGCTGGGTGCCGCTGAATTGGGCTTCCATCCCGCTGCTGCTGGTGGCGGTGCTGGCGGTGACCTGGCTGCGCTTTCAGCGTGAACCGGCGCGCGCGGCGGCGTGAGGCACCACGCCATCGCTTGGCCGCAATAACGCCACAGCCCTGGTCTTGTTTGATGCCGCGCGGGTGTTTCCCAAACCGCGCAAGCTGATCTAGCCTTGCCACGCTAGAACCCGAGGTCCCATGGCCGCGCCACGTCTGCTCCTGAAGACTGATCTTGCCGGGCTGCAACCCTTGCTGTTGCGCGGCCAGCCGGTGCAAGCGCTGCATCAGCGCCTGACCGACCAACTCACCGCCCGGGGCGCGCCCGCCGCGCTGTTTGCCGAGCCCATTACGGGGGCCGGGGCCATTTCCTGGTATGGCGAGGCCGCCGGGGAACCCCAGCCCCTGCCCACGCTTTCCAGCGCCCGCCGGGCAGAGGCTGAAGCGGCACTCACGCGCCAGCTTCAGGCCCTGGAACCGCTGCTGGATGATGCCGAAATCGGCCCGCTGCTCCGCCGCGCCTTGGTGCTGCCTGGTGCCGATTCCATCCTGGTGCTGGATGGCCAGATCATCCTGACCGGCTGGGGCTTGGCAGCGCGCGACATCGCCGAAGACCCTGCCGCGCTTGCCGGGCAACTTCGCCGCGTCATGGGGCCCTTTTCGCAGCGCCTGGCCTCCGCGCCCGATGGATTTCTGACAAATGCGGCCATGGCCGCACCCGGGCCGAAACCTGCTGCTGCGCCTCCGCCGCCTGCTGCCCGCGCAGCGTCACCACCACCCCCTCCGCCGCCGCCTGTCATCGCTGCCGCGCCACGCGCACCCTTTGGTGGGGCGGCGTGGCTGGTGCCCTTGCTGGCGCTGGTGGCGCTGATTTTCCTCGCACTCGGCTTCTGGCTCGCCTGGATGCACATGCAGCGCGATCTGGCGGGGCGGCAGCAAACCGTCTCTATCGTGGATGATGCCGCAACCCGCAACGCCATCCGCCTGCAACGCGAAACCAATGAGGCGTTGGAGCGCGACCTGGAACGCATGCGCCGCCTGGCCGCGACACCCAATGTCTGCACGCCCGAAGGCCCGCTTGGCCTGAACCCACCGCCGGAACGCCAACCGGTGCGCCCTGAGAGCGTGCCGCCCGCCATTCCGCAACGCCAGGGTGAGGCACCACGGCCCTTCAGCGGCTCCCTCGCGCAATTGCTGGAACATGCGACGGTGATGATCGCCTCGGCCGGGCCGGCGGGGATTGGCCATGGCAGCGGGTTTTTCATTGCGGGCGATCTGGTGCTGACGAATGCACATGTCGTGCAGCAGGCCGATCCCAATCAGATTTTTGTGATGTCGCGCGCCATGGGCCGCGCGGTGAAGGCGCAGTTGGTCAGCATGACGCGCGGCGCGGGCGGTGGCCCGGTTGAACCAGGCATGCTTGATGTCGCGCTGCTCAGGCTGCCGGAAGCGGTGGCGGGGGCGCAACCACTCGCGCTGACTCCCACCGCCGATAAGCTTCTGGATGTGGTGGCGGCGGGCTATCCGGACTCTGTCGTGCGTGTCGAACAGGGCATGCAGGAATTGCAGCAGGGCCGGCTTGGCACACCACCGGAATTGGTGCTGACGCGGGGCAGTATCAGCACCATCCAGCGGCTCGAAAACGGCCTGGTGGTCATGCCGCATTCCGCTGATATCTCGCCGGGTAATTCGGGCGGGCCGCTCGTGGATACATGCGGGCGTGTGGTGGGCATCAATACCTTTGTCAGTTTCGCGACCCAGGTCGCGGATCGCGTGAAATACGCGCAAAAAACCGAAAGCCTGCTGCCCTGGCTGCAACAGCAGAATGTGCAGGCGGCGGTGCAGACCGAGGCTTGCCAACCGGTAACCCCTGGCCTGCCGGCGACACCTCAGTCACCCGCTGCTGCGCCCGCAGCGCCAGCGGCACCCGCAGCACCCGTGCCCCCTGGCGGGGCCGGGGCGCCGCGCTAAAGCGGCGCCGCGCGCATGTCAGGTTCCGGCGATGGCAGCCTGATTGCCACCACCCGCAATGCGGAATTGCAGGTGCTGGGCACTGGCGGGCAGCTTGCGGTCCAGGCCTGGGATCAGATCACCGGCTATCTGCGCCGCGCGCGCAGCCCTGCCCATGCCGCGCTTTTCGCCGAGCCCAATCCGGATGCGGACCGCGGCATCACCGATTGGTATGCGGCGGGCCAGGGCGCAGCACCGCCGCTGGAAACGCTACCCGAAGCGGCGCAAGATACGGCGCGCACGGAATTCGCCCGGCTCTATGGCGATATCCGCGAAGAAGCGGATCGGCTGCGCGCCAGCACGCGCGAAAGTGAGCGGTTTCTTGGCGAATTGATCGCCCTTGCGCTGATCACGCCCGCCACTGATTGCCTGCGTGTGGTGGGCGGCCAGCCGGTGCTGGTCGCTTGGGGTCATGCGAAGCTGGGCGAGGCACCCAGCCCCGAATTGCTGATCGGCATGACACGCCGGCGCGGGGCTGGCCTGGCGCCGATGCAGATTGTCGGCCCGCCGGCGGAACCGCCCGCGAAACGGCCCTGGCTTTTCTGGCTGTTAGGTCTGCTGGGGCTTTTGCTGTTATTGCTGTTATTGCTGCTGCTCTGGCGTGATCCCTTTGGCTGGTTCAAGGCCGCGCTGCCACAATGCGTGGTGCAGCCAGGCAATGCGGAACTGCTGGATGAACTCCGCGCCGCGCAGGCACGCGAAGCGGCGCTGCGTACTGATATCGCGCGTGAGATGCTGCGCCTTGGGGATCGGCGCACCGCCTGCCCACCGCCCGAGCCGCCACCGCCGCCGCCGCGCCGTGTGGAGCAAACCCCACCGCCCACGCCGCCACGTCAGGAAGATGCGGAACGTGCGCGGCGCGAAGGGGCGCGCAGCGGGCGCGTGCAGATCATCCTGGCCTGGGATGACCGCAATGATCTTGACCTGATGATGATCTGCCCGAATGGCGAAAGGCTGTTTTTCGACAATCGCCGCGCCTGCGGGGCGGAGCTTGATGTGGACCGCAATGCGGGCAATAGCGCGCTGACACCGACGCCGGTGGAAAACATCGTCTTCGCGTCGGAACCCGCGCCGGGGCGCTACCGGATCATTGTCTGGCATTTCCAGAACAACCCGCCCGCGCCTTCTTCTTCGCCTTACCGCGTCACGGTGAAGCGCGAAGGCCGGCCGGATCAGGTGTTCACCGGGCGTGTGGCGGCCGGGCAGCAAGTGGAAGTGGGGCATTTCGATGTGCCCTGATGCGCCATGCAGCCGCTGATCACCCTCCCTCTTGATGCCTATCGTCCGATCCTGCCGGCAGGGCAGGATCATCCGGCGGCGCATCGCGCCTTAACGGCACTGCTGCATGACGCGCTGGGGCCGGAGGTGACCGGCTTTTTCGCGCCCGTCAGCGCGACCGAACATGGCCTCAGCTTCTTCGCCCCCGAAGGTCGCGTGGCGCGTTTTGCCGAGTTGGATGCTACGGGGCGCGACAGGCTGCGTGCCGAGATTGGCCGGATCATCAGCGCGCTCCGCCGCGCCGCTGCGCTAGCGGCGGCGAATGACCCTGCGGCTGCCGGGTATTTGCCCACTTTGGTCGCAGCCGCGATTGAAATCCCGAGTTTTGAGCAGGTTTTCGCCCATGAAGGCCGGCCTGTGCTGGCGGGCTGGGGGATGGCACCGGCCAATGCACCGGGCGGGCTTGGCCTGCTGCGCGACTTGGATGATGGCAAGCCCGCCGAAGCACCTGCCCGCGTCCCCTTGGCCGCGCTTGGTGCGGCTTTGCTCGCGCTGTTCCTGCTGGGCGCCTTGGCGGCCTTGGCCTCACCTTGGATCGCGCGCTGGCTGGCGCCAGAGCCCGGCATGTGCCGCGTGGAGCAGGGCGATCTGGATGCCATGCTCACATTGCTGCGCGAAAGGGAACGGGAGAGGGAACTGCGCCACCGCCTGGCCGTGCTGGAAGAAGAACTCGGCCGCCGTCGCGCGGAATGCCCGTTGCCGGAACCGGCACCGCCGCCACCACCGCCGCCACCACCGCCACCAGCACCAGAGCCGCTGCGCCAGCCCGAACCAAGGCCGGAACCGCCGCCACCACCTCCTTCGCCGCCTCGGCCAACGCCACCACCGCGGCCCGCCGAAAGACCGCTGGAACGCCCACCCAATGTTGAGCCCTGCAATACGCAGGTCCAAAGCGGTGGGCGCGGCATTACCGAAACGCGGCATTATCTGGGGCCCAATCCTGGGCGCGTGACCATCCCCTACAACACGCGGATGGAACCAGACCGGATCCGGGTTTATCACCGCGGACGGTCACTGGCGGAAACACCGGGCTTTGTCTCCGGCAATGGCGCGATTTCCTTCGACTGGAACCCACCGCGCGGGGGTTCGGCTGAAGACTATGTGGTCACGGTGGAAGTGATGGGCACGCCTGGATCACCTTCCACGCGTTGGGATTACACGATTGGCTGCCCCGGGGGCGGGCGGTAATGGAATTGCGATGATTTCGCCGTAAAGCTGCGCGGGTGCTGCCATAGTGGTGGAATATTTTGTGATGATCGAAGGGAGTCTACGCCCATGACCGTTTTGGCCCTGGCCCGCCGCAAACCCGCGCTGAAGGGTGCGGCGGCGTTGCTGTCACTGTCCTTGCTGCTGCCCGCCTGCCAAAACCCAAATATCGGCGCAGGCGGCCAGCCTCTAACGGCTGAGCAACAAGCCATGCGCCAGCAATCGCAGCGCTGGAATCAAACCGCCGCGACGGGTGCGCTGGCGGGCGCAGCGACGGGTGCTGCGGCGGCTGCCGCTTTTGGGCGCGGCAATACGGGCCAGAATGCACTGATCGGCGCAGGGATCGGCGCGCTGGTTGGGCTTGCGGCTGGTATGGCGGTCGCGGAACGCAATCTTGCCTTTGAAAATCGCGAAGCCAGCGCTTCCCAGCGTATCCAATCCGCCCAGCAGGTTGCCAATAACCTGAACAATACCGCTGCCGCATCTGAACAGGTGGCGCGGCAGAATAGGCAGCGGCTGGCGCAGCTTGATCAGCAATATCGCGCGGGCCAGATCACTGCCGCACAATATCGCGCTGAGACCGCAACCATGCGCCAGGATGCCGAATTGATGCGCAAGACCGCTGGCGAGGCGCGTGATGCGCGCCAGCGCCTGGTGGCGAGTGCACGGCAAGTGCCGCAATTGATGAATGAGGAAGCGAAAATTGATCAGGCGCAGCGCCGGCTTGAAGCAGCGGCGGATGATCTGGAATCCGCGCTGCGGCGCGTGCCAACGGGTTGATCCGCCATGAAGCTGAAAACCTTGCGCGCCATTGCGCCGCTGCTGATCCTTGCCGGTTGCGCTGGAGCGGGTGCCGGCCCTGCCTCAGAACGCGGCTTTTTTACCGGCATTGGTGCCGCCGTGAGTGGCGAGGATGTGCGGGGTGCACAACAGTTGGAAAGTGCCGCCGCGCTGCAAGAACGCGCAGCACTTTTGGCGGCTGAGCGCAACGCCGCAGCGCAAGCCGAAGCAGCGCGAACCGGGGCTGCGGTGCGTAACGCCGAAGCGCGCCTTGCGGCGCAGCAGCGCAGCCTTGCCGAGCAGCGCGCCACGCTTGAAAGGCTGCGGGCTGAGCGCGCGCAAAACCCAGCCGCGGCGGCGGAAGGTGCCAGGCTGCAATCGGAGTTGGAGGCGCAGGAACGCGAGATTCGCGCCGCCGCCGGGCGCTCCGGCGGGCCATCAGCCGATCAGGTGCAGCGCATCGAACGCCGCGCCGGTGAATTGGATGCGGCCTTGCAGCGCTTTGGGCGGATTTGATCGGCGTTTCGCTTATTCGTCCAACGATTCCGGCAAGTAACCCGTGCGCAGCACATGCGGCCAGGCGGCATTGGCGCCGACCGCTTCTGCCCGCCGCGCGGCGCTTTCCCAGTCATAGACAAGGGAAACCAGCTCCGCCATCGGCTTGGCACCCTCAGCCGCGTGGATGATGGCGTAGCGCGCATGGGGTGATCGTGCCTCGGCCCGATGGGGATGATCGCCACGCGTCACACGAAAGCCGGGCAGGCCAAGGCTGCCGGGATTGACCACCAAGGGTCCATCACCGGGCATATGGATCACACTCGCCTGATGGCTATGGCCGCAGAGCACTACGCGGGCGGCCATGCCATCTTCGCCCAATCTTTCGCGAATGGCAGAAAGGGGCGATGGCATCAGCACCCCATGGCGTGGGTCTTCCAATAGGTTGCGCAGATCGGAAGAAGGCGTGCCATGGCAGGCAAGGATGCCGGGGGCGGGGGTGATGCGTTCCGGCAGGGCGTAAAGCCAGGCGCGCTGATCGGCGGTGGTTTCCTGAAAGGCGAAGCCATCCTGACCCTTCAGCCCCTCGGCCACGCGGTCCGTCAGCCAGCGGTCATGATTGCCGCGGATGGTCGGGATATTCTTTTCCATCAGCAGGCGGGTTGTCTCGGCTGGCCAACACATGCCGGAAGCGCAATCGCCAAGGCAGATGATGTTGGTGATGCCGCGGCGGGCAATGTCATCCAACGCTGCTTCCAAAGCGGCGACATTGCCATGGATATCGGAAATCACCGCAAGGCGCATGAGTTGGGTTCCTGGTGCTGATGGCGCCAGAGTGGCATGGCCGGGCGCTGGCTTGAAGGGTTCGCCGCTTGAGGCACGCGATTTAAGCTCCTGGGCGGGAAAAGACGCAGCACTTTTGATTTCACTAGCGTAAACTTGATCAAGCGCAAGAATAAGGCGCACCGCCCAGGGCATAAGGTCTCCGTGATTCTTGAGGGAGCCGAGCAATGTCAATTACTCCGAGCAAAGCCGAACCTGGTCGGCAATGGTTCATCCTGGCCAATGGCAGCCGCGCCCAGGCCTATGTGAAACGCAAGCAGGATTCAGGCTATGACCAGCTCCGCGCCTGGGACGCGCCGGAAGCGCGCATGCGTGACGCTGAACTGGGTGAGGACAAGCCAGGCCGCGCCTTTGCCGGCGCCGGTGCCGCGCAGCGCAGCGGCATGGAACGTGACGGCAAGGATGACAGCCCGAAGGAACACGCCAAGCGCGATTTCCTGGAGGCACTTGCCCATGATCTGGCAGCCGCATTCGCCGCCAAGGAAGTGGATAGCCTTGCCATCATCGCCCCGGCACCGGTGGCGCAGGCCATCATGGCGCATCTGCCGGGTCCTGCCCGCCAGGCTGTGTTGCAGGAAGACCATCACGACCTGACCAGCCTGCCCCATGCCGATGTTTTTGCCCGGCTGGATGCCTTGCGACACCGTCTGTAACAAATCCTGGCTTGACCCGGGGGCGGACCGCACCCCATGTCTCAGTGCATGAGCGACAAGCGCCCGCCCATCATTATTGACATGACGCCTGAGGGCGAATTCCGCGACCCGCCGCCGCCCCCGGCGCCGCGCGGGTTTGACGGGGTTTTGGCGCGGCTTGGTGGTGCAGCAATGCTGGTCGCCCTAGCCGCCGGCGGCTTGTTGCTGGCGGCTGTGGCACTGCTTGCGATTGGGGTATTGCTGCCTATCGTGCTGACGGCCAGCGCGATTGGCGCCATCACGCTTTGGTGGCGGATGCGCAAGGCGCGTGCGCGCGGTGAGAGCACCATCATCATCACGCAGTTTGATCGGCGCGAAGGTTAAGGCCCTATTCCGCCGCCAAGGCTGGCACCACTTCGCCCTTCATGCCGAAGGCTTCAGCCAGCAACGTATAGGAACGCTGACGCGCTGACGCATCATGGCAATGGGTGATCACGGCGAATTCCGAAATACCGCCATGCGCGGCGGAAAGGGCTTCCAGCTTGGCGCGCACCTGTTCCGGCGTGCCGACCATGGCCTGAGCGCGGATTTGCTCCAGCCGCGCCAATTCCAGATCCGAATAGGGATAGGCTTCGGCTTCCTCGACACTCGGCAGCGGCAGGAACAGGCCGCGGTCGCGCTTGAGCCGCCATAATTCGCGCGAACGGAACAGGCGCCGGGCCTCGGCTTCCGTATCCGCGACCAGGCAGAACACGCCAAGCGCGGGATAGGGGGCCGCAAGGCGCGCGGGTAGATCGGGCTTGGGCTGGAAGCTTTGGCGGTAGATTTCCATCACCTGTTCGCTGCCGCCGCCATCGGAAAAGAAATGCGCGAAGCAATAGGGCAGGCCGAAATAGCCGGCGACCTGCGCGCCGTAATCCGAACTGCCGAGTACCCACATTTGCGGGCGCGTGGAGGTGACGGGTTGCGCGATGATGCTGGCGAAGGGGTGGCCTTCCGGCAGGCCATCTCCATGCCAGCCCAGAATTTCCATGATCTGATTGGGGAAGCGTTCCGCCGCCCTTGCCGCATCGGGATTGAGCGCGAAGGCCGTGCGGCCATCAGACCCCGGCGCGCGACCAACGCCCAAATCAACCCGGCCAGGCGCAATCGCTTCCAGCATGCGGAATTGCTCGGCCACTTTCAGCGCGCTGTAATGCGGCAGCATGATGCCGGCGGAACCGATGCGAATCCGGCTGGTGGTGGCGCCAATGGCAGCGAGCAGGATTTCCGGCGCGCTGCCGGCATGCGATGCGCTATTGTGATGTTCGGCGCACCAGTAGCGGTGGAAGCCCAAAGCCTCCACATGACGGGCCAGGGCCAGGGTTTCCTGAACCGCCGCCGTCGGGCTGCGGCCCGAGGCGACCGAGGATTGATCAAGGACGGAAAGGATAAAGCCGGACATGGAATTTAGGTTAGCGCAAACCGCGCCAAGGACAAAAGCCGATGTATGAAAGCTTCATGCGCCGCGCCATCGCCCTGTCCTGCCAGGGGGTTGAGACCGGCGGCGGGCCCTTCGGCGCCGTGGTGGTCAAAGACGGTGAGATTATTGGGGAGGGCATGAACCGGGTGGTCCCCCATGCAGACCCGACCGCGCATGCCGAGATTGTCGCCATTCGCGCCGCCTGCGCCAGGCTTGGCACGCATGATCTGGCGGGTGCGGTGATCGTCTCATCCTGTGAGCCCTGCCCAATGTGCCTTGGCGCCATTTGGTGGTCGCGCATTGGTCTGGTGGTCTATGGCAATGACCGCGCGGATGCGGCGGCGATTGGCTTTGATGATGCGGCGATTTACGCCGAAGTCGCTGCCCCGCCGGAGGCGCGCCGCTTGCCGCTGCGGCGTGTTTTGGCGGAAGAAGCGCTTTCCGCCTTTAAGCTTTGGCAGGCCAAGCCGGATAAGGTTCCCTATTAGTGCGCGACCCTTCCAAACAACGCCGTCAGCACCGCGAACAATACCCCGCCCGCCAGAAAGCCCACCAGCGTGCCATTGATGCGCACATATTGCAGATCGCGCCCGACACGCAGCTCGATCTTTTCCGTCACCGTTGCCGCGTCCCAATTCGTCACCACGCCGGCGATGAAATCCGCAAGCTGCGCCTGGGCTGAGGGCAGAAGCGTCATCAGCACGCCCTCGGCCGCATGATTGAGCCTCTCCCGCGCGCCCCCCTCATCTTCCGCAAGCAAGCTGCCGGCATTGGCGAAAATGCCGGACAGCAAAGCGACACTCCGCCCATCCGGCCGCGCGGCATCGGCCGCCAAGGCGAGTTTCAGCCTGTCCCAGACATCCATGAGCCAAGCGGCAACGGAAGGATGGGACAGCGCTTCGCGCATCAGGCGGCCAATCGCAGCAGCGCGTTCTGGGTCCGTTTCCAGCCTTTCGATCTCGCGCGCCAGCCATTCGGCGAAGGCAGCGCGCAAATCGGAATCATCGGGGCCAATCTTCTCCAATTCAGTATTGATGGCGTTGAGGATGCGCCGTGCAATCGTCGCGCCCGCCAACCAGCCAACCAGGGCGCCGCCTTCGGCACGCACGCGCGCCTCAATGGCGCTGCGCAGGTTTTCTTCCCGCGCAGCCAGCAGCAGCTTCAACTGGCTGATGGCGAGGCTGAAGACTTCCTGATGCTGACCGGAAGCGACCGCCGCGCGCAAAATCCGCGCCAGCAAACGCGCGCCCGCGGGGCCGGAAACGATCCGCGGCAATAGCCGTGCGAGCAGCCGCCGCGCCCGGCCATCTTCCAGGCTGGCCAGGATGCGCGGCAGGCTAGCGGAAAGCGCCATGGCTGCGCGGCGGGAGGCTTCCGGGTCGCGCAGGAACCTCTCCAGGATGCGCGCCAGATCAAGCTTTGCCAGCACGCGGCGCACTTCGCTTTCGGTAAAGACATGGCCTGCCACAAAGCGCCCCAAGCCGCGGCCCAGCCGGTCCTTCTGATTGGGGATGATGGCAGTATGCGGAATGGGCAGGCCAAGCGGGCGGCGAAACAGCGCCGTGACTGCGAACCAATCGGCAAGCCCGCCCACCAGCCCGGCCTTGGCTGCGGCTTGCAGCATTTCGGTCCAATAGCCTGGCGGTAATTGGTAGCTGAACAGAATAAGCGCAGCCATGGCGACCAGCAAGCCAGTCGCGAAGGCGCGATGACGCTTGAGCGTCAGGCGAAGGGCTGCATCCGGGTCATGGTCCGACATGGGGCGTGAATAGCGCAGAAGCCCTGCGGGCGGAAAGCGGCACGGGTCAGGGGCCTTGTCCTACCAAGGCGGCGGATCATCCAAGCCGGGTGGCGGCTCAGCCAGCGGATCGCGTTCCAACAGCGCCGCATCATCTTCGGCGATGCGATTGACGCGCGAAGATACAGGCCAGACTGCCAGCCCCTGGCGCGGGAAGGGGCGCAGCAGCGCTTTCAACCGCACCGGTTCTGCCGAGCTTTCGCCGAGCCATTCATCCCAATCCTCGGGCGGCAGGATCACCGGCATGCGGTCATGCAAGGGTGCCAATTCCGGCGCGGCATTGGTAGTGATGATGGTGTAGCTGCGGATGATCTCGCCATCCTTGCCGCGCCAGCCTTCCCACAGCGCCGCAAGGGGCATGGGCGCGCCATTGGCCATGGCAACGGCAAAGGCCTGCTTGGGCGCCTTGGGGCTTTCGCCCAGGCGCTGCCATTCGTAAAAGCCATCAGCAAAGGCGATGGCGCGGCGCTTCACGAAAGCTTCGCGGAAGGATGGTTTTTCGTTGATGGATTCGGACCGTGCATTCATCATGCGGCTGCCAATCGAAGGATCATCAGCCCAGCGTGGAATAAGGCCCCAGCGGAGCGCATCCAGATGCCGCGCGCCAGTTTCCGGATGGCGACGCAGCACCAACCCATCCTGCGTTGGTGCACGGTTGAAGGAAGGCAGCAGATTGGGCGGCGCATTCACCGCGCGGGCATAGCGCGCGATCTCTCCGCTGGAGCGATGCTGGAAATAGCGCCCGCACATGGTGGCTAACGCATAACCTTTTCCGGATAGAGCGCGGCCAGCGCCGCTTCTGTCGCGGCGACGCGCCCGCGTTCGGTAATCAGGCCCGTGACCAGGCGCGCTGGCGTGACATCAAAGGCCGGATTGGCGGCAGCACTGCCAGCCGCTGCCACGCGAATACGGGTGATGCGGCCCTGCTGATCCCGGCCGGTGATGTCGGTCACTTCCTCAGGCGCGCGTTCTTCGATTGGGATATCGCGCACGCCATCGGCCACACGCATATCCAGCGTGGAATGCGGCAGCGCGACCCAGAACGGCACGCCATTATCCTGCGCGGCGAGTGCCTTCAGATAGGTGCCGATCTTGTTCGCGACATCGCCGCGGCGCGTGACGCGATCGGTGCCGACAATCACGATATCCACTTCGCCATGCTGCATCAGATGCCCGCCAGCATTATCGGCAATCACGGTATGCGGCACGCCATGCGCGCCCAATTCCCAGGCGGTCAGCGCCGCGCCCTGATTGCGCGGGCGGGTTTCATCCACCCAGACATGCAAGGGAATGCCGGCGTCATGCGCCATGTAAATCGGCGCCAGCGCCGTGCCCCAATCCACCGTTGCGATCCAGCCGGCATTGCAGTGCGTGAGGATATTCACGCGCTTGCCGGGCTTGCGTGCGGCAATCTCCTGCAACAGGGGCAGGCCGTGGCGGCCAATCGCTTCGCAGGTTGCGGCATCATCATCGCAAATCGCCGCCGCTTCGGCATAGGCGGCGGCTTGGCGCACGGCCAAGGGCAGTGGGCGCAAAACGGCGAGCATTTTCTCCAGCGCCCAGCGCAGATTGATCGCGGTGGGGCGGGTTTCGGCCAGCATCGCCGCCACGGGTTCAAGGGCTGCGGGATCACGCCGCATCGCCAGCGCCAGGCCATAGGCCGCAACCGCGCCAATCAGCGGCGCGCCACGCACCTGCATGGAACGGATGGCGTGCGCGACCTGATCCTCATCAGTCAGGCGGAGCCACTCCACCTGCCAAGGTAGCCGCGTTTGATCGAGAATACGGATGGACCAGCCATCGGCCTCATCAAGGCGGATGCTGCGAAAGGGGATGCCGTTGATTTTCATGGGGCGGGTTTTAGAGCGGATTGCCCTGCAACGGAACAAGCGGTTTTGCCCGCGTGATTGACAGGGCAAGTCCTGCCTTGCTCAATGCGCTACTGCAACAAGATAGGGCCAGGCCATGGCGCCGCAACAGGGTCGCCGTGTTGTTTGCGCTGACCGTGGTGGCGAATTTGGCGGTGCGGCAGTTGCGGTGAACATGGGCGAATGGAAACCGCCCTAAATGGCCGGCCAGCCATTGAAAAGAGCCAAGATATCGGCGGGATTCATAGGAGAGGCCAGCAGCACATCATCGCCTGCGCCACCATAAAGGTTGTTCGACAGGCCATTCCCAATGACCGTTTCGCTGCCAAGGCCGCCCGTTATTGTCAGGGCATTTGAGCCTGTCGCTATCCGAATTTCTTCCATGTTAAGGGGGACGGTGATGCTGGCCGAGGTAACAATGATGTCAGTACCGCCACCCGCTGCTTCAATCATCAAATCGAGCGCATGGTTGACGATATAGTGATCATTGCCTGCCCCGCCGGCCAGGCTGTCGGCACCTGCGCCGCCATCCAACGTGTCATTGCCTGCTCCACCGTCCAACGTATCCGCGCCTGAATTTCCAAGGAAAGTGTCATTGCCAGCATAGCCCATCAGGAAATCTGATTGTGGGCTGCCGGTTAGGCTATCGGCGCCAGAGAGTACGCTTTGCATGATTGCGAAATCATCACTTGTGCCTGGCGTCACGTGAGCATTGTAAAGGCTGCTTGCGCTGATGGAAAAATTTGAAATTTCCCAATGCTCGCTGAAATTGGAACCATACCACATGAGAGCACCATAAGCGGTTACGGTACCTGCAACAACACTTCCTTGTAAATTCAGAACAAAGCCGCTTCCGAGATAGGTGCTTGACCGATCTGTTCCATCGAACCAAAAAACAGTGTACATGTCTTCAAATATTGTTCCCCCCGCAGGAAGATAGATATTGTCCAGGAATTGACTATCATATGCGCCAGCAGTGACCTCATAAAAATTGAGATTGTTCATTTGAAAAGCTGATGATGCAAGGATCGACGCCATATAAGATTCTCCGACTGAAGGAAGTCCAGAAGGCAAAACACCTAAAGTCACTTCTTCAACTTAGCGCTGCAATCCACAGTGCGGCAACATCGTTTTCCCGGTTGGGAAGCATGAGCTGACCTTACAAATCACTGGTTCTGTGCCCAAGGGGCGAGGTTCGGGTGCGGCAGCGCAAGCTGCCAGAACGAAAAAAAATGCAAAACGCTGCCTACACGCCGCGGTCGCCAACTGTGCGAAAAAGTGAGCAAACGGCGCAATTGTGATGATTTTCTGTACGTCTTTCGCTTCGCCAAATATGGTATGGCGGATCACGCCAATACCGCTTTAGGATGCCGCGGTGCGACACGATGATATAGAACAGTGCCGCATCATCATGACAGACCAGCTCCACCATGGTCCGAAGGCGGCAGAGTCCATCAAGAAATTCGCCACAGCCGCCTCCAAATTATACCCTTGTACAATCACTACCACCCTCGGCTTGCTGGAGGGGTCCCGACAGCAGACGACCCCTTTTGCCCAGCCACTACAGCAAAGACGTCTCCGCCAATTCAATCGCGCGGCCAAGGTCAACACTCAGCAAGCGCGACACGCCGCGTTCCTGCATCGTTACGCCATAAAGCCGATGCATCCGCCCCATGGTCAGCGGGTGGTGCGTCACGATCAGGAAGCGTGTGCCGCTTTCGGCAGCCATGGCATCCAGCAAATCACATAACCGTTCCACATTCGCATCATCCAAGGGCGCGTCCACTTCATCCAGCACGCAGACGGGTGCGGGATGGCAGCGGAAGACCGCGAAGATCAGCGAAAGTGCGGTCAGCGCCTGTTCGCCACCGGATAGCAGGGACAGGGTGGAGAGTTTCTTGCCCGGCGGTTCGGCGTAAATCTCAAGCCCTGCTTCCAGGGGATCATCGGAACCCACAAGCGCCAGATGCGCGCGGCCACCGCCGAACAACCGCGTGAAAAGGCTGCGGAACTCATTGTCCACACGGTCAAACACCTCACGCAGGCGTTCGCGGCCTTCGCGGTTCAAATGGCCGATGGAACCACGCAGCTTGGCGATGGCATTCATCACTTCATCACGGTCATGCGTGATCTGGCCGATGCGTTCTTCGATCTCCGCAATTTCGATATCCGCGCGAAGATTGACGGGGCCCATTTCGTCGCGCTCACGCACCAGGCGTTCCACCTTGCGCCGCGCCTTGTCTTCAGCAACGTCGGAGAGTTCTTCAGGCGCCGGCGGCAATTCCGCGCCCTCACCAAGTCTTTCGGCAATGCGCGCGGCCACAGCGGCTGAGGCGGTTTCCGCCGCTTCCGTCGCGGCCTGGGCGCGCACCTGCTCCTCACGCGCCAGCGCAAAGGCGGTATCGGCGCCCCGGCGCGCCTGGCTGCCTTCACTCACGCGCCGTTCCGCGGCCATCAGTGCGGCGGCGGCGGTTGCATGCGCCTCGCTTGCTTGTTCCAGCAAACGCGCGGCTTCCGCGCGGCGGAGTGCGGCGGCTTCTGGCGCTGCGGCCAGCGCATCACGCTCGGCTTCCGCTTCCGCATCACGGCGGCGGAGATCAGCAACACGTGCTGCGGCATCTTCAGCACGCGCGGCCCAAAGGCTTGCCTCATTGGCAAGGCTTGCGCGGCGCGCGGCGATGGAACCGGCCTCAGCCGCCAAAGCGCCTTGCGCATCACGCGCCGCCGCTTCCGCCGCACGTTCTTCCGCAAGCTTCGCGCGCGCTGCTTCAACGGTTTCGCGAAGCTCTGCCAGATCAGGTGCGGCTTCGCGCGCCTGCGCCGCGCTCGCACGCGTTGCTTCCGCCTCAGTCAGTTCAGCGCCAATGCGTTCCAATTGCGGGGCAAGCGCGGCGAGGCGGTTTTCCACCTCAGACGCGCGGTTCAGCAGAGTGGCTTGCGATTGGCGCGATTCCGCCAAAGCCATTTCCGCACGCCGACGCGCTTCCCGCGCATTCGCCTCGGCGCTGCGTGCTTCGGCTTCAGCGCTGGCAGCGGCCTGTTCCGCCTGACGCAGCAGGGCAACATCGGGGCGCGCGGTGAAAAGTGCCTCGGCTTCCAGGCGTGCGGCATCGGCTTCGGCACGGTCTTCGGCAAGGCGCGCCAATTGCGGTTCAAGCGCGGCGATACGGCTTTCGGCGCGGGCATCACGCGCGGCCAATTCACCTTCCGCCCGGCGCGCGGCAGAGGCAGCCGCTTCGGCAGCGCTGCGGGCATTGCGGGCTTGGGCTTCGGCGCTGGCGGCTTCCGCTTCGGCGGCCTCGGCGGCGATGCGCGCGGCTTCGGTTTCTGCTGCGGTGACTTCCGCCTGATCCAACCGTGCTTCGGCAGCGCGCAGCGCATTGCGTTGCGCCAGCCGCACGGCACCTGGCGTTGGTGCGCCGGCGTGATGCGTATGGCCGTCCCAGCGCCAAACCGCGCCTTCTTCCGTCACCAAAGCCTGGCCAGGCCGCAGCCCTGCTTGCAGCGCCGCACCATCCATGCCGCGCGCGAGCAAGCCAACCTGCGACAGCGCACGCGCCAGCGCCGCCGGCGCTTCCACCAGGCGCGAAAGCGGCACCGCGCCATCGGGCAGGGGTTGCGCGACCGCGAGTGGCGGCAAATTGCGCCAATGCCGCGCGGCAGAGGCATCGGCGGGGCTTTCCAAAGCCTCCCCCAAGGCAGCGCCAAGGGCGGCTTCCAGGCCGGGCGGCACGCGCACCTGATCAAGAATGGGCTGGGCCGAGGCTGTGCCGCGCGATTCCAGCACCTCCGTCAGCGCCGCTACTTCGGCGGCGATGCGCGCGCGCGCGGCACCCGCTTCGGCGGCCTTACGGCGGGCTTGCACCAGGGCTTCGGATGCTGTGGCGCGTGCTGCTTCCGCTTCACGGAGCCGCGCCGCGCTGCCGATCAGGGTCGCTTCCGCAAGCCGCGCGGAAGACATGGCGGCATCGCGCGCAGTTTCCGGAATACGTTCAGCCAGCGCGGCATCACGTTCGGCGGAAACTGCTGCATATTGCGCGACAATCCGCCGATGGCGGTCATCAGCGGCTTGCAGCGCGGCTTCGCGACGCGCGGCTTCGGCGCTGGCTTCCTCGGCACTGCGACGCGCTTCGGCATGCGTGGCAACAGCTTCCGTGCGCTGTGCTTCTGACTGTTCCAAAGCCTCACGCCCGGCGTTGAAGGCTGCTTCCGCCTCGGTCACCTGCTGCGCGGCGGCTTGTTTTTCCGCATCTGATACGGCGCGGGCAAGGGCAGCTTCGTGATCCGCGCTCAGCGCCGCATGGGCTTCGCGCGCACGACGTAAACGCGTTTCCGCCGCGGCCAATTCGGCTTCGGCGGCCTGCAATTGCGCGGCACCGGCGGCGGCGGCTTCTGTCGCTTGATTGGCGGCGCGTTCCGCGTCACGCACGGCTTCATGCGCCTCGGCCGAAGCGGTGGCGGCGGCATCACGCCGCGCTGGTAGCGCCGTTTCGCGTTCAACCAACCCCGCATCTTCTTCCGCGATGCGCGTGCGCGCGGCTTCGGCGTCTTGAGCCAAAGCCTCGGCATGCGACAGATCCTGGCGGAGTTCAGCCAGGCGCGCTTCGGCGGCTTCAAGCGCGGCGCGGGCGCGGCTCTCTTCCGCTTCCATGCCTTCCGCTTCAACGCGGCGGCGTTCAAGTGCAGTGCGCGCTGCGGCTTCCTCGGCACGTGGCGCGGCAAGGCCCTGTTCGGCTTCATGCAAGGCAATCGCCGCTGCTTCGGCTTCCTGTTCGGCGGCGCTGGTGGCAGTCCGCGCCGCTGCCAGCGCCGTAGCTGCTGCGGTCAGTGCCGCATTGGCGCGCGCGGCAAGCAGCGCCAGCCATTCGCCTTCCGCCTGCCGCACCAGGCCCGAGATATTGCGATAGCGATTGGCTTGGCGTGCCTGGCGTTGCAGGCCCTGGCGCTGCGCATCCAATTGGCCGAGCAAATCTTCCGCGCGCGACAGATTGGTTTCCGCCTGCCGCAGTTTCAATTCCGCTTCGTGGCGGCGCGCACGCAGCCCGGCAATGCCGGCGGCTTCTTCCAAAACGCCACGACGATCATCTGGCTTGGCCTGGATCAACGCGGCAACGCGGCCCTGGCTGACCAGGGCAGAGGACCTTGCGCCGGAACCAATATCGGCGAACATGGTCTGCACATCACGCGCGCGCAATTCCTTGCCATTGACACGGAAATTGCTGCCCTCGCCGCGCGAAATACGGCGTGTCACTTCCAATTCGGCGATGTCATTATTGGGTGCCGGCGCCAGCCCCGCCGCATCTTCCAGAAACAGCATCACTTCTGCGACATTGCGCCCAGGCCGTGTTGCGGTGCCGGCGAAAATCACATCATCCATTTCGCCGCCGCGCATCGCCTTGGGCGAGGTTTCGCCCATGGCCCAGCGCAGCGCTTCGACAACATTGGATTTGCCGCAGCCATTGGGCCCGACAATGCCGGTAAGGCCCGGCAGCACTTCAACCGTGGTGGCTTCGGCGAAGGATTTGAAACCGGCGATGCGGATGCGCGACAGCTTGGCGTTATGCGCGGCGCGTGCCTGTTCTTCGCTGCGTGCTGCCTCAGCTTCCGCCGTGGTGATTTCAGCTTCGGCTTCGGCCTCTGGCGGGATCACTTCGTCCATCACCGCGGCGTTGCCTCTCGCACGGCGGCTTCGAAGCGATCAAAGGGGATCGCACCGGGGAGTTTTTGCGTACCGATGATGAAGGTTGGCGTGGCGTTGACCTGATGCTCCGCCTCTCCCCTTTGGCGTGCTTCCAGAATGGCGCGCGCCAGCGCGTCATCTCCCCAGGCGGCGTTGAAGGCATCTGCACCCATGCCGGCCATGGCGGCGATCTTGCCGATTTCCGCCTTGTGATCCACGCCGCGCGCATAGGCCCAGCGATCCTGTGTGGCGAATAGCGCCGAGATGAAAGGCTCATACCGATCGGGCGGGAAGCTGCGCGCCACGGCATGGGCGCGGAGCGAAACCTGATCCAGCGGAAAATCGCGGAACACCATGCGCACGCGCCCGGGCTCCACCAATTCGCGCCGCACCCGCGGCCAGGTATCCCGGTGGAAGGCGCCGCAATGGCTGCATGTCAGGGAGAAATATTCAATCGCCGTCACCGGCGCATCGGCGCGGCCAAGGCTGCGTTCGGCAAGCCTGGGATCATCGGATTGCGCATGCAATGCGGGCGCGGCCAGCAGCATGGCGGGGGGCAACAGGAACAGCGCACGACGGTCGAGCATCAATTTCTCTCCTCCGGAAGCGGCGCGCCTTTGCGGGGGGAAGCGGCCGTGCCGATTTGGCTGGCAGGGGGCGACTCGGCCCCCTCAGCCTTGTTTTCGATAGACGCCGCGCGCCAATCTTTCCAGCGCCTCGCGCAAATCCCCTGTGGGTAACCCTTCCAGGGCGCTGGTCACGCGCTTTGGCAGCGCCACGGGGCGGGGCGGCAGGGCGGGTTTCGCCCCCGTCCGGGCAGGCGCCGCCCCTTGGACGAAGCGGAGCCTTTCCACCGCAACCCGCCCCAACCCGCCATTGATCCGCGCCATGAGTTCCGGCGCCAAATGGCTGAGTTCGAGCGCAATCGGCCCGGAACAGGCAATGGTCAGGCTGCCGGAGGTCAAGCGCAGCGGCTGGGTCACGGCAGCGAGCGCCGGGCCGACTAGCGCCGGCCAATCCGCCATGATCTGCGCGGCGGCGGGGCTCTTGCGTTTGAAGGCCGGGCGCGTCAGGGCTGGAATCAGGGCGCCGAGGGGTCTAGGCCCCCCGAAGAACCGCCTTTCCTCCTCATCCCGGGACATGCCGTGAAACCCCCTTCTGCTGCCGATCTGCTGCACTGGTATGACAGGCACCGCCGCATCCTGCCATGGCGCGCCCCGCCGGGGGAGCGTGCTGCGCCATATCATGTTTGGCTTTCGGAAATCATGTTGCAACAGACCACCGTGGCAACGGTAGGGCCGCGCTTTGCGCGTTTTCTGGCGCGCTTCCCGGATTTGGCTGCCTTGGCCGAGGCACCGTGGGAGGATGTGGCCGCCGAATGGGCCGGGCTTGGCTATTATGCGCGGGCGCGCAACCTGCATGCGGCGGCGCGACAAATCCTGGCCTTGGGTGGCTTTCCGGAAACGCGCGAGGGCTTGGCCGCCCTACCCGGCATTGGCCCCTATACCGCCGCCGCCATCGCCGCCATTGCCTTTCAGGCGCCTGTGGTGCCCCTTGATGGCAATGTGGAACGCGTCACTGCGCGGGTTTTCGCGGTGGAGGAAGCGCTGCCCGCCGCCAAACCCCGGCTTGATGCGTTGGCGCAGGGTTTTCTGGCCGATAAGGCCGCGCGAGCGCGCCCCGGCGATTTCACCCAAGCCTTGTTTGATCTGGGGGCGGGGATTTGCACGCCGCGCAAACCCGCCTGCGCGCTTTGCCCCTGGCAGAAGGCGTGTCGGGCGCAGAAGCTTGGCCTGACAGAGGCCCTGCCGCGCAAGGCGCCGAAGCCCGAGCGCCCGACGCGCCATGGCGCGCATTTCCTGCTGATGGATGCCGATGGCCGGGTTTGGCTGAGGCGCCGTCCGCCACGCGGGCTTTTGGGGGGTATGTTGGAAATCCCCGGCACGTCCTGGCGAGAGGCAGTTTGGACGGAGGCCGAGGCGCTGGCGCAAGCGCCCATCGCGCTTGATTGGCAGCCCGTGGCCGGTGAAGCGCGGCATGTCTTCACGCATTTTGCGCTGACGATGCGGCTGTATCAGGCGCGGCTACCGAAGCGTGCCAAGCGGCCTGAGGGGGAATGGCTGACGCCCGCGGAAGCGGCGCATGCCTTGCCGAGTGTGATGCGGAAATTGCTGGTGTTGGCGGGCATTTCGGACGGCCCGCATTCTGCTTGAAAATGCGCTGGCGTGATCCGCCTGTTAGCGGATCACGCCATTTCGCCGTAGCGGCAATCAGGCCGCGCGCTTCACATCCTGCGCGGCTGAATTTATCGCGCCACGTACCGCCGCAATGAGACGATCCACGGCGGCGACGCTTTCCGCATTCTGCGCAAAGGCAAGGCCGATGCGCCCGCCTTCCGCCAGCACCACGCGCGCTGGTAAGGCAGCGCCCGCACCCGGCAGGGCAAGCTCCACCATAGTGCCGGGCTTGAAGGCGCCATCGCCATGCAGGCTTGCGCCATCGCGCGCGATTTCAATCAAGGCGGCTTCCTGAGCCGTGCCACCCTTGGCCGTGACCAGCATCGGCGTGCCGGCGCCATTCACCCTTTCCCAATCGGTGCGCATGCCAATCAGGAAGCTATCTACCTGCTCACCAAGCCGACCCGTGACATCGGCCACTGTCTCGGCCGCGCTTTTCACCGTGCCGCTGGAAGCGCGTGCGCCTTCCGCAACATCCGAGACTTCACGCATCGCGCGCGCAGCTTCGTCATTCTGCTTCGCAACAGATTGCACGCTGGCCGAGATATCACGCGTCACCGCATCCTGTTCTTCTACGGCTGCAGCAATTGCGCCGGCCACGCCATTCACGCGCTGAATGGCATTGGCCACTTCCTGCACCGCGCCCACCGCATCGCCGGTTGCGGCCTGAATGGCGCTGATCTGTGCGCTGATCTGTTCCGTCGCGCGGGCGGTTTGCGACGCCAGCGTCTTCACTTCGGATGCCACAACGGCGAAGCCCTTGCCCGCATCACCAGCACGTGCTGCTTCGATCGTGGCATTCAAGGCGAGAAGATTGGTCTGGCCCGCGATATCCGTGATCAGCCGCACCACATCGCCGATTTGATCAGCGGATTCGGCCAAGCCCCGCACCGTTGCCCCGGTGGCATTGGCACGTTCCACCGCATCCTGCGCCGCGCGTGCCGCTTCCGCCACCTGGCGCGAGATTTCGGTGACCGAGGCGGTCATTTCCTCGGTCGCCGCGGCCACCGCAGAAAGATTGCTGGAATTCTGTTGTGCGCCATTCGCCGTATCGGCCACGCGATTGCGTGTCTGTTCCGTGGCCGAGGCCATGGACACAGAGGCTTCACGCATGCCACCGGCGGAATCACGCAGCCGATCCATGATGGTGGCAACCGACCCGCCAAATTCCTGCGTCAGGCGTTCCACCATGGCCTGGCGCCGATCCCGCGCCGCGCGTTCAATCGCGGCGGCGGCTTCAAAGGCGGCATTGGCTTCGGCCTGTTCGCGGAATTTCTCCAGCGCTTCCGCCATGGTGCCGACCTCATCACTGCGGCCACGGCCAGGAATATCCAGCGCCGTATCGCCCTTCGCCAAACGCCCCATGGCGCCTGTCATTTCGGTCAGCGGATTGGCAATGCGCTGCGCCGCAAACAGCGCCACCGGGATGGTGAGGCCAAGCACTGCAAGCGCAGAAAACCCAATGATGGAAAGTACCTTGTCCATCGCCGCGTCGAAGGTGGCACGCGGCAGAGCGATCATCATGGCGCCCGCAGCATGGCCGGTCAGATCACGCAGCGGTTGCACTGCAACCACATGTCCACCGCGTCCGGGCAGGGTAAACTCCATACCGCTGATCGCCTGGCCATCACGCTGCGCGTTCACCACTGCACCGGGCAGGGCTTCAATGGTCAGTCCTTCGACAGTTGCTGTCACCAAACGGCCCGCACCAAACAGCGCCGCCTCACCGCCCACAACCTTGCTGAGTTCTGCCACCACTGCCGGCGTCAGGCGCGTTGCGACCTTGAGTGTACCGATAATCTGCCCCGCCTGATCCTTCACTGGCAGCGCCGCCCCGGTGGCGAATTGGCCGGAGGAGGGCGAAACCTCACTCCCGATCTTGGCGTTGCCGGTCAGGGCTGACGCCACATCCGGCAGGCGTGATTTATCGTCACCACTGCGGTTCGGATCATGCCCGCGCATGATGACGCGGCCGGCCTTATCGGTCACTTCCAATACGGAAACGGTGGGGTCCATCGCACGCAGCGCAGCCAGGCCGCGAACCAAAATATCGCGCAGCTTGGCGGTATCCCCTGCGGCGATGGCGGCAATCACATCGGGCCTTTCGGCAAGACCAGCACTATAACCCGCCATGCGCTGGCCTGCCGCTTCAAGGTCACGTTCCGCAAGCCCGACCGCGCGGGTCAGCGCCTGCTGCATCTGGGAATCATGATCATTCCTGACCGCCCAAAAGGCACCGGTTGCAGCCAGCAAGGCCGCGAAAACCGCCGGCACCAAGGCCAGCATGAGCAAACGGGGGCGCAATCCCGAAAAACGACGCGCGGAAACAGCCATGGAAATCCTCCAGCTAAAGGCAATCCAATCATCGCTGGAGGGAGTGAAAGAAAAGTTTCAGTTTTGTGACGCGCGCCGAAGATTGCCTATAATTTAGCTAAATCGCCGCTTCCCTCAGCATCATCCGGGCATCGCCATGCCAAATCTTATCAAATCGTTGAAGCCAGCGATCCGCCTGGGTTTCTCCGCTGGCTATAATTGCATCAAGCGGGTCAAGAAACAGCCCCTCATCCAGCCCGCGCGCCGTCAGCCCATCACGCGCAATCGCCAGCACATCGCGGCCAACATCGCGCAAGCTGCGGCCCTGGATGGTTGCGGTCAGGCCTTCACGCGGCACGGCTTCACGCAGCGCACGAATCTCAGCGACACTCCAACCCCGCGTTAGCGCACGTGCTGCCTTTTGCGCGGCGTCATCATAGATCAGGCCAACCCAAAAGGCCGGCAGCGCATGCAACATGGAAGGCGCGCCCGCATCCGCGCCGCGCATTTCCAGGAAGCGCTTCAACCGCACATCGGTGAAGACCGTCGTCACATGAGCCGCCCAATCGCCCATGGTGGCGGATTGGCCAGCAAGCTTTTCTGCGCGGCCTTCCAAGAAGGCACGAAAGCTCTGCCCCGCCGCATCCAGCCATTGGCCATCACGCATGATGAAATACATGGGCACATCCAGCACCCATTCGGCAAAGCGTTCAAAGCCGAAGCCATCTTCGAACACCACAGCAGGAATGCCGGTGCGGTCCGGGTCCGTATCGGTCCAGACTCGGGCGCGCAGGCTGCGATAGCCGTTCTTCTTGCCTTCCGAGATCGGGGAATTGGCAAAAAGCGCGGTGGCAAGCGGTTGCAGCGCGAGGGATATGCGCAGCTTTTCCACCATATCCGCTTCATCGCCGAAATCGAGGTTCACCTGCACCGTGCAGGTCCGCAGCATCATATCAAGGCCCATGGCGCCGACGCGCGGCATATATTGGCGCATGATCGCGTAGCGACCTTTCGGCATCCAGGGCATGTCTTCGCGCTTCGCGAGCGGGTGAAAGCCAATCGGCGCGAAGCCCAGGCCCAAGGGGGCAGCGACTTCCCGCACCTCATCCAAATGCTGGAACAACTCGGCGGAAACATCATGCAAATTGGGCAAGGCGGCGCCGGAGAGCTCGAACTGCCCGCCCGGTTCCAGGCTGACGGAAGCCGCACCGCGTTTCAGGCCAATCGGGTTGCCACGGTCCAGGATGGGTTCCCACCCCTTCGCCATCAGCCCTTCCAGCATGGCTCGGATGCCCTGGGGTTCATAGGGCGGTGGCGCGTAATCCGTCAGGCGGAAGCCGAATTTTTCATGCTCGGTCCCGATGCGCCAGGCGGATTTGGGCTTGCAGCCGGCGGCGAACCATTCCGCCATTTGGCGGGTGGAGGTGATGGGCGTTGGATCGGACTCGCCGGGATTGGACATCAAAACCTTCCAGGGGCGCCGCCGGGACGGCGCGAAATAGTATCAGGACCAGTCACCCGCCAGGGCGGCAAGGACGGCAAGCCCCGCAACCGCCGCCGTTTCCGCCCGCAGGATGCGGGGGCCAAGGCCGATGGTCTTAACAAAGGGGTAGCTTCGGGCGGCGTCAAGTTCGGCGCGGTCAAAGCCACCTTCCGGGCCGATCAATAGCGCAAGCGGCAGGCGCTGCCCAGCAAGGGCATTTGGCAAGGGTGCCGCGCCGCTGCGCTCGGCCGCCATGAAGATCGGCGTGCCATCCCAGGCGCCTAGCGCCGCGTGCAACGGCATGGCGGCATGGATCACGGGCAGGCTTAATCTCTCACATTGCTCCGCCGCGCCGCGGGCAATGGCGGCCAGCCGCGCCTGGTTCACCCGATCCGCAACTGACCGGCGCGTCAGCACGGGATGGATGGCTGCAACGCCCAATTCGGTCGCCTTTTCCACCAGCCATTCCATGGCGTCGCGTTTCAGGGTGGCAACCATCAGACGAAGATCAGGCTCTGGCGCTGGTATGCGGCTTTGCGCTTTAAGCAGGATGCGGCAGCGATCCTTGCGGAGAGCGGTGATCCGCCCCGCCCATTCGCCATCTCGCGCATTGAAGACGGCCACGGCATCGCCCACGCCACGGCGCAGCACGGCGCCCAGATGATGCGCCTGGCCGGGTTCAGCCTCGATCTCAAGGCCGGCGGCGAGGTGGGTTTCAAGATGAAGGCGCGGGGTGGACATGGCGTGGTTCCATGCCCCTTATAGACCCATGAGTGGCCATACCGATATCCGCACCAGTGGTTGGGTGGCGCGCCTGCCGCTGGGCTGGCGCCCCTATGCGCTGCTGATGCGCCTCGATAGGCCCATCGGGTCCTGGCTGCTGTTCCTGCCGGGGCTTTGGGCCTTTGCCATGGTGGCGCCGGATTGGCGCCAGGGGCTGTGGCTGACCGCGCTATTCGGCCTGGGGGCAGTGCTGATGCGCGGCGCGGGTTGCGTGGTGAATGATCTGTGGGACCGCGATCTGGACCGGCAGGTGGAACGCACGGCGGGCAGGCCACTCGCGTCCGGGGCGCTGCGGGCGCGACACGCCTTGGTGTTTCTGGCGCTGGTGCTGGCGGTGGCCTTGCTGATCCTGCTGCAATTGAACCGCACGGCGCAGTGGTTGGGGGTGGCGTCATTGCTGCCGGTGGTGCTTTACCCGCTGGCCAAGCGCGTGACGGATTGGCCGCAAGCGGTGCTTGGGGTGATTTTCTCCTGGGCCGCGCCCATGGGCTATGCGGCGGTGACGGGCGGGCTGGATGCGGCGGCATTCGCGCTTTGGGCCGCTGGGTTCTTCTGGATCCTGGGCTATGACACGATTTATGCGCATCAGGACCGCGAAGATGATGCGCTAGTGGGCATCAGATCATCCGCGCTGCGCTTGGGGGAGAAGACCAGGCCCTTCCTGACCCTTTGCTATGGGCTGACCATGGCATTGCTTGCTTTGGCCGGGTGGCTGGCGGGGCTGGCGCCCTGGTATTTGCTGGGGTTGGCGCTGCCAGGAGCGATGTTGGCGCGGCAGGTGATCCAGCTTGATATCGCCGACCCAGCGCTTTGCCTTCGCCTGTTCAAGGCCAATCGGGATGTCGGGTTGGCGATTGCCGCGGCCTTTCTGCTGGGCCGGCTGTGACCGCCGAGGAATTCGTCGCGGCGCAAACAGTGGTGTCTCGCGCGCCCCTGGTGCCGGAAATCGCGCTGCATTTGGCGAATGAGATCACGCCGATCTGGCAGGCGACTGAAGCTTGGTTGGCGGAACAGAATATCGAACCACCCTTCTGGGCCTTTGCCTGGCCAGGCGGGCAGGCGCTGGCGCGGGCGGTGCTGGATGATCCGAAGCTGGTGGCTGGCAAGCGCGTGCTGGATTTTGCCGCTGGCTGCGGCATTGCCGCCATCGCCGCCGCGCAAGCCGGCGCGGTGTTGGTGGAAGCGGCTGAGATTGACCCTCTGGCGCTGGCCGCCGTGCGGCTGAATGCTGGGTTGAATGGCGTTGCGGTGGCAACCCCGCCCGGTGATGTGGTGGGCGCGCCCTGCCGTTGGGATGTGATTTTCGCGGGTGACGTCTGCTACGAAGCGCCCATGACCGCGCATATCCTGCCCTGGCTGCGTGGCCTTGTCGCGGCGGGGGCCGAGGTGCTGATCGCCGATCCGGGCCGCGCCTATTTGCCCAAGGCGGGGCTTGATCCCATCGCGCGCTATAGCGTGCCGACGACGCGCGAATTGGAAGATCGTGAGGTGCGCGAAGTCACCATCCATCGCTTGCTTGCCTGACGCGCTTGCGGTGCGCGCCGCGATCAGTGCAGGCTTGGTGCAACATATCAGGAGGACCCCATGGCCGCTTACGCCCACCCGGACGCGATTGTCAGCACCGCATGGCTTGCGGCCAATCTGGGTGATCCCAGCCTTCGCATCTTTGATTGCACCACCTATCTTTTGTATGAGACCGGCACGGGCCGCCCCTACTCAATCAAAAGCGGGCGAGAGGATTACGATGCCGGCCATATCCCCGGCGCCGGTTTCCTTGACCTGCAGGGCGAGCTTTCTGATCGTTCAAGCCGCTTCAACTTTACCATGCCAGCGCCGGATGATCTGGCGGCGCGCTTGGCGGCGCGCGGTATCGGCGATGGCACACGCGTGGTGCTCTATTCCCGCAAGACACCGCAATGGGCGACGCGGGTATGGTGGATGATGCGCGCGATTGGCTTTGATAATGCCGCGATATTGGATGGCGGGATTGATGCCTGGATGGCGGAAGGCCGCGCCATTGCCACTGCTGAGACGCGTTACGCCCCCGCAACCTTGCGCGCCAAGCCGCGGCCTGGTTTGTTCGTCAGGCGCGATGAAATGCTGGCGGCGATTGGTGATGGTGGCACTTGTTCCATCAATGCTTTGGCGCCTGATCTGCATAGTGGGGAAAACCCACGCTATGGCCGGCCGGGGCGCATCCCCGGCAGCGTCAATCTGCAGGCGGCATCCTTGTTTGAAGCGGGTAGCTTCAAGCTGAAGGCGCCGGACCAGGTGGCGGCGGCCTTTGCCGCGATTGGCGCGGATAAGGCCAAGCGCAAGCTGATCTATTGCGGTGGCGGCATTGCCGCGACCCTTGATGCCTTCCTGCTGCATCAGCTGGGGCATGAGGATATCGCGGTTTATGATGCCTCCCTGAATGAATGGGCGAAGGATGAAAGCCTGCCGATGGAGGTGGGCTGAATCGCGCCTCAGCCCAAAACCCGCTTTGCCACCACATCCAGCTTCGCGAGCAGATCCGGGTCGCGCTTTTCTGGCGCCGTGATCAGCGCATGTTCAAGCGCGCGATCACAACCGGCAGGGCAGGGGCCACGCTTGGCGCCGAGTGTCGGCACCACATGCTGCACCAGGGCGCGCGCCTTATCGGCGTTGGAAAATAATACCTTCACCACCTGATCTACCGTCACCGCGTCATGATCCGGGTGCCAGCAATCAAAATCCGTCACCATGGCAACGGTGGCGTAGCAAAGCTCTGCTTCGCGGGCGAGTTTCGCCTCCGGCATATTCGTCATGCCAATCACGCTGCAGCCCCAGGCGCGGTAGAGTTCACTTTCCGCCTTGGTGCTGAATTGCGGGCCTTCCATGACGAGGTATGTGCCGCCGCGTGTGACGGGCAGCGCCAGTTTGCGGGCGGCGGCTTCCAGGGCATCACCCAAGCGCGGGCAGACCGGATGCGCGACCGAGACATGCGCGACACAGCCCGTGCCGAAGAAGGATTTCTCGCGCGCAAAACTGCGGTCAATGAATTGGTCCACAATGACGAAATGGCCGGGCGGCAAATCTTCCCTGAGCGATCCCACGGCGGAAAGGGAGATGATTTCGGTGCAGCCAATCCGCTTCAGCGCATCAATATTGGCCCGGTAATTGAGCGCTGAGGGCGGCGTGGGATGGCCGCGGCCATGGCGCGGCAGAAAGGCGCAGGGCACGCCATGCAGCCGGCCGGTCAGGATTTCATCTGAAGGATCGCCCCAAGGGGTGCGCACCTTCACCCAGCGGCGAGCTTCCAGCCCTTCCATGTCATAAAGCCCGGAACCGCCGATCAGGCCGATCATGGGTTGGATGCTGGGTTCGGTCTGGGTCATGGCGCGCTTTCCATCAGGGGAAGGGTGCGGCCCTTTAGCGCAGAGCGCGTTTTCATGCTAACCCCGGCGCGGATGTTAAGGAGAACGCGGCATGGCCCTGCGGTTTGTGATGTTCCTGGCCCTGGCGCTGGCCGCCTGCGAGAAAAGCGAAAACCAAGGCGCCTTCGGCCCGCGCGGCACGGCTTTGCCGCCGCCGGGCTATGAGGCGCGGTGAGTCTGGTTGGCCTCCATCGCCTGCCTGCACCAAAACCCCTTCACGTCTCCGCGCCACCATTCACCTGGATCATCTGGCCATTGACGAAGGCGCCACCTTCGGAAACCAGCATGGAAACCACAGCCGCCACTTCATGCGGCTGCCCAAGCCTTCCCACCGGCACGCGCGATACCATGCTGGCGATGTGGTGATGCGATGCCTCATCATCTCTTTCCCCCGCAATGGGGCCGGGTGAGACCGCATTGGTGGTAACACCCTTGGCGCCGAATTCCTTTGCCAGCGCCTTGGTTAACCCCCAAAGCCCATGCTTGGAAACCGAAACCGCCGCGCGGCCATTATAGCCATGGATGGCATTCATGCCGAGCAGGTTGACAATCCGCCCCCAGCCGCGATCGAGCATCCCCGGCAGACAGGCGCGGGAAAGCCAAACGCTGGAATCAAGATCAACCGAAATCACGCGGCGCCAATCCGCATCGCTCATTTCCAGGAAGCGCCCATCGGGGCGGAGCGCCGCGTTATTCACCAGCACATCCACCGCGCCGAAGCTGGCAATCGCGTCACGCGCGATGCGCGCGCATTCTTCGGCCACACCAACATCGGCCATGGCCACCAAAGCCTCTACGCCCAAAGCGCGGGCTTCAGCGGCGACTTTTTCGCAGGCGTCGCGATTGCGTGAGCCATTGATGACGACATTGAACCCCATGCGCGCCAGATCAAGCGCGATGGCGCGGCCAATGTTGCGGCCGGCGCCGGTGATCAAAGCTGTTTTGCGTTGCGTGGTCATATTCGCGTCTTTCAGAAGATGATGTTGCTGGGTTTTACACAAGCTGTGGTGGCGCCGGAATAGCGCCTACCAGGCCACGGCCACACCGCCGCCGCCACGCGGATCGGCACCACCGGCAGGCTTGCCATCGCGCAGCAGAATGGCATGCGCACGGCTCATGGTCGGGTCATAGGAAATGGGGGAATGGCGCACCTCATGCCCCAGGGCTTTGAGCGCTGCTACCACATCGCCCTGAACGCGCGCTTCGCAGAAAACCGGCCCGCCTTCGCAATGGATGCGCGGGAAGGAAACCGCTTCCACCGCCGACATGCCAAAATCAATCGCATTGATGATGGTGGTGAGCACGGCGGAGATGATCACGCTGCCCCCAGGCGCGCCGACAATCAGCCAGGGCTCATCATCCTTATAAACAATGGTGGGCACCATGCCGGTGATGCGCGCCTTGCCCGGCGCGATGCTATTGGCGCGGCCTGGGCGCATATCAAACAGCTTCATGGCATTGTTCCAATTGAAGCCGAGGCCAGGTGTCACAACGCCCGCACCGGTGCCGAGTGTATGCGTGACCGAAACGCAATTCCCCGCCGCATCCCAGACAGAAAGATGCGTGGTGCAGGAGGGCGGTTCACCAATCCTACCACCCGGCAGCCATCCATCCCGGATGCGCTTGGCCCAGGCGGCGGCACGGTCCTTGGACATGAGCGACTCGGTTGGCACCGAGACAAAATCCGGGTCGCCCAGAGCCTCATCCCGGTCGTGATGTGCCGCCGCCATGGCGCGCGCGACCAGATCATAATGCCCGGCACTGCCGGCGGGGAAAGCGCCAAGATCGAATTGCTCCAGGATATTCAGCATGGCGATCAGCACCGCGCCCGATCCCGGCGGCGGGTTCGATGATATCTTGTAGCCGCGATAGGTGCCGATCACGGCGGCGCTTTCGCGCACGCGGTAATCGCGCAAATCATCGGCGGTGATGAAGGCGCCGTTTTGCGCGAAGTCATTGATGATCTGCCCGGCGATTTCGCCCGTGTAAAAATCCTGCGCGCCCTTGGCGGCGATGCGTTCCAGCGTGCGCGCCATTTCGGCATGCACCAGCTTGTCGCCAACCTCATGCAATTGCCCGGCCTGGTTCAAGTAAAGCGCGGCGCAGGCCTTGGTTTTCGTCACGCGTTGCATGCCGCTCGGCAGGCCGGGCTGGGGTTTGCGTTCCAGGAAATCGCGAAAAAAGGGCGTCACCAGCACGCCATCCCGCGCCATGGCGATGGCCGGCGCCAGCAGATCGGCCCAATCCATGGAACAAAACTGCGCGTGGAAATGCGCAAAGCCCGCCACCGTGCCGGGGGTCATGATGGCGGTATAGCCAAGCTCTGCGCGGTGATCTTCAAACAGCGCATAGCCGGAGATTTCGGATTTACCCTTGCTATCGGCGGCCCACATATCGGCGCTGACCTTGGCGCCGGCGCGGGCGTGGAAATCAATCATGCCCTGGCGGCCGGTTTTCGCGTCGCGGAATTGCAGCGTGCCCATGCCGCCAATGCCGCACATGAAGGGGTCTTGCACCATTTGGCAGAAAGCTGTCGCAACGGCGGCGTCAAAGGCATTGCCGCCACGGCGCAGGATTTCCGCCCCGACATCTGCGGCACGCGGTTGCGGGCAAACGACGATGCCTTTGATCTTGGCCATGCTGGTTCCTCCATCTGGCATCATCGCAGCACGAAGCGGCGGCGCGCGCCATGGTGCTTGACGGGGAGCATAACGCGGGCAGCATGGGCGCCATGACAGACACCGCCGAAACCATCCTGCTGCGCCGCGTATTGGCAACGCCAGAGGCCGCCATCCCCGAAGCTGCGTGGGATGCGGCGCGCATCTTCCTGCTGGATGGCCTCGCGGTCGGGGTCGCGGGCATGGCACATGCGGCGCGCGCCGGTTTGCTGGCGGCGGCGCGCGGCTGGGGCGCGGGGGAGGAAGCGAGGCTTTGGGGTGATGGCGCGAAGCTGCCGGCTTCTCAGGCAGCCTTCATGAATGCGTTTCAGGCCCATGCGCTGGAATTCGACGCCATCCATGAAGCCGCCGTGGTGCATGCGATGACGCCGACGCTTTCGGCTGCACTTGCAGAATCTGAAAGGCAAGGCCGCCAGGGCCGCCCCGTGTCTGGCGCGCGCTTCATGGCGGCGGTGATCCTGGGGCTTGATCTGGCCTGCACCATCGGCGCCGCTGCTCGCGGGCCGATGCGCTTCTTCCGGCCCGCAACTGCAGGAATGTTTGGCGCCTATGGCGCGGTGGCGCGGCTGCGCGGGTTTGATATGGCCACAGCATCGGCGGGCGCGGGGCTTTTGCTCGGGCAGCTACCGGGCACCATGCAAGCGCATTCGGAAGGGTCCATGGCGCTGCCGGTGCAAATGGGCTTCGCCGCCATGGCCGGGCTGCGCGCGGCGGACTTGGCAGCAGCGGGTGCCGCAGGGCCGGCGCAATGGCTGACCGGGCCCTTTGGCTTTTTGAAACTAACGGAACCGGAGCATGATTTGGCGCCGGGTTTGGCCGCGCTTGGTAGCATGTGGCAGGTGACGCGGCTGGCGCATAAACCCTTTCCCTCGGGCAGGTTGACGCATCCCGCGATTGATGGCGTGCAGCGGCTGATGGCGGCGCATCGGTTCAGCGCTGAAGATGTGGCGGCGGTGCGCCTTTATTTGCCGCCACTCGCGATGCGTCTGGTGGGTCGCCCCATCAAGCCGGATCTGACCGGCAATTACGCGCGGCTTTGCCTGCCCTATGTGGTGGCGCGCATGCTGCTCTCGGGCAGTGTCGGGCTTGGTGATTTTTCCGATGCCTTGCTGCGCGATCCGGCGACACATGCCTTGGCGGCGCGGGTTGCATTGCTCGGTGATGGCAATACCGATGAAAACGCCGTGGTCCCGCAGCGTGTTGAAATCACCTTGCGCGATGGAAGAACGCTGGATCAGCGCGTCGAAGCCGCCCTGGGCAGCCCGGAAAATCCTCTGCCGCGCGCGGCGCAAATCGCCAAGGTCAGGGCGTGTTTTGCGGGTATTCTGCCGGAAGACAGGGCCGCAACACTGATGCAAGCGATAGATAGGCTGCATGAAGCACCCGATGCTGCCGCTGCGCTGAAACTTTACTGATTATTCCCGCCGCATCATGCGCGTAAGCGCCGCCACTGGCAGCAGCCCCACCAATACAATCAGCACAGCCGCGGTTGATGCCTCGGCCAGTCTTTCATCCGAGGCCAGATTGTAGACACGCACCGCGAGCGTATCGAGGTCAAAGGGCCGCACGATCAGCGTCGCCGGCAATTCCTTCATGGTATCCACAAAAACCAAAAGCCCCGCGGTCAGCAGCGCGCCGCGCGCCAGCGGCACCTCAACCTCTCGTACCGCCTGCCCGGGCCGGCGGCCCAAGACGCGCGCCGCATCCGTATAGGAGGGCTTGAGCCGCGCGAGGCCCGATTCCACCGTGGAAAGCGCCACCGCCAGGAACCGCACCAGATAGGCAAAGACCAGTGCTGCCATGGTGCCCGACAGCAACAACCCGGATGAAACGCCAAACCGCGCGCGCAGCCAGGAATCAAGCGCATTGTCGAACAACCCGAACGGCACCAGCACGCCGACCGCAATCACCGAACCGGGCAGCGCATAGCCAAGCGATGCGACGCGATTGGCGATGCTGCGCGCGGGCGATGGATAAAGCCGCGCCGCCCAGGCCATACCGGCAGCGAGCAGCACCGCGAGTACGGCGGTAACGCCCGACAGCACCAGGGAATTGCGCGCATAGGGCAGATAGCGCCCTGGGCTGAAGGGATCGCCCGCTTGCACCATCAGCCACAAAAGCGCGCCAGCCGGGATGACAAAACCGATTACAAGGGGCAGCGCACAGGCAAGCAGCACCATTCCTTCCCGCCAGCCGGAAAGCCGCACCGGGCGCAATGCCGGATGGCGGGTTGTGGTTGGGTGAAAGCGCCGCCCGCCGCGCGAAAAATGCTCAAGCGCCAGCAACAGCCCAACACAGCCAAGCAGGGCAACGGCAAGCTGCGCCGCGGCCGGGCGATTATCCATGCCGAACCAGGCCTCATAAATGCCGGTGGTGAAACTCCGCACCGCGAAATGCTGCACCGTGCCGAAATCAGCCAGCGTTTCCATCAGCGCGAGCGCTATGCCGGCGGCCAAGGCAGGGCGCGCCAGAGGCAGCGCAACATGCAGGAAGCTGCGCGCCAGTCCGTGGCCGAGCGTGCGGGATGCCTCAATCAGGCACACGCTTTGCTGCAAGAACGCCGCGCGGCAGAGCATATAAACGTAAGGATAAAGCACCATGGCGAACATGAGCGCCGCACCTGGCAGGCTCCGGATTTCCGGGAACCAATATTGCCCGAAGGAAAGCCCGGTGGCGGCGCGCAAAGTGCTTTGCACCGGCCCCGCCACATCCAACAGCCATGTATAGACATAGCCGCAAAGATAGGCCGGCATGGCAATCGGCAGCAGCAAGGCGACTTCCAGAAAGCGCCGTCCGCGAAACTCACAGGCCACCACCAGCCAGGCGGTGACGGCGCCCGCACTGCCCGCCATGGCCGCCACCAGCAGGGCCAAAAGCGCGGAAGTGGCCAGCATTTCCGGCAGCGTGGTCGCCAGGATATGCCGCCAGACCTCGCCGCCTGGGGCGGCGGCGGTGACCAGCACGGCCAGAATCGGCGTTGCCATGGCGCAGGCAACCAGCAAGGACCCCCAAGCCCAGGCCGGGCTGCGCCGGCGTACCGGCATGGGGGCTTCAGTGTCAGTGGCGGCGCGGGTCATGGGCGCCCTTCCCCTATCACGGGCGGCCCCGGCGGGCGAGGTGCTGGTCTATCTTTGGTTCGGGACTGTACCTGGGTTGAAGCCATCCAGCGTCCAGTAATAGGCGGCGGCGCTGGACCGCAGGCTGCCGATGCGCGGCGCGCTCAAATCCAGGATCACCACAATCACGGATGTCCACATGCCAATCAGCAACACCGAAAGGAAGGGCAGGGAAAGCCCGCGCATGCCCAATTGATAGCCAAGCGCGCCGATGCTCAGCACCGCAATGCCCATCAGCAGCCAGACCAATTGCTGTGGCATGATTTGGCTGAAGGCAAAGCGTTCGGCGGTTGAACTGTCAAACACCTCATTCGTGGCGGCCATCAGGGCAGCCGAAATCGCATCCGGCCTTTCGCGCACCATCACCGTGATGTGCTCCCAGATGCGGTTTTGCAGCGCCGAGGTCTGGTCATTGATCGCGCGCACTACCTCACGATCCGCCGGCGCGCGGATGAAATCGGCGCGGAGCTTCGTGTATTCTTCAAAAAGCTTGGCCACTTCCTCCCCGCGTGGATGGCCGATGGCCTTGGCGCGCAGCCAGGCCGTGCCAAGCGCATTGGCTTCGGTGAGCGTACCCTGACGCCGTTCTTCAAAGCGCGTGCTGGCGAAGGAAAGCGTGAGCGCCAACACGAAAGCGAGCAGGCCGAGCATGCCGCCCACCACCACCCCAACCCCTTCGGCCGGTGCGCCACCCTTCACGGCGGCGCGCCGCCCGAGCCATAATCCGAGCCTTTCTGCCAGCCATTGCACACCAAACAGGAGCAGCCAAAAGGCCAAAAGGCTGAAGGCCAGGACTTCGCCAAGGATGGTGATCATGCGGTGTTCTCCACGCTCAGGAAATCAAACCCGGCCAGGGCATGAATTTGGGCAATGGCTTCCAATTCAGCGACCGAAACCCATTCATCCGCACCGCCCATGTTATGCGGGGTTGGACCATAGACCACGGTGGGCAGGCCCGCCATGCGAAACCAGCGCGCATCGGAACCGCCGACGCGCATATTCACGGCCACCGGCTCATGCAGCACTTCCTCGGCCACCTGATGGACATGGCGGATGATGGGCAAGGCAGGGTCGGTGTGGTTGGGTTCAAAGCAGCGCAGCACACGCCAGGTGATGCCGGGCAGCGCATCAAGCGCCTGATGCAAAGCCCCCAGCAACCGGGCGCTAGGTACACCGACCGGCAGGCGGATATCGCAGGCCGCGCGCGCCGAGGCTGGCACCAGATTGGGTGAGGCGCCGCCCTCAATCCGCCCGATATTCACCGTGACACTGCCAAGCACCGCGGCTTCGCCAGCGCCCGAGAGCGCTTCACTGATGCCCCGCGCGGCGGCGATGGCGGCCGTGACGGCAGGCGGCGCCTCCGGCGCCATGGCGCGAAGTGCGGCCACCGCATCCAGGGCAGCGCGCAGCCTATCAATGGCGTTATCGCCCAAATGCACATGCGCGCCGTGGGAGGCGCGGCCCGCAGCCTCAATCTCGATCCAGACAAAGCCCTTTTCGCCAAAGCGCAGCACGCGCGGGCTGCCGGCATCGCCGATGATGACGCCATCGGCCTGCGCCAGCCCCGGCACATTATCCAGCAGCCATTTGGTGCCAAGCGGGCCCATGCTTTCCTCATCGCCCGCCAGCGTCAGCAGCGCTTCCCCGCGCCAAGTGTCGCGATGTTCGGCAAGCAAGGCAAAGGCCAGCATGGAAGCGGCAATGCCACCCTTCATATCGGCCACACCCCGCCCATAAAGCCGGCCATCACGCAGCACGCCGCCCAAGGGGGCCACGGTCCAGGGCAAGGCCTCATTCACCGGGTAGGTATCGAGATGGCCGTTATAGGCGAGCAAGCGCCCCGGCCCGGCGCCTTTGATGCGCGCCACCAGGTTGGTCACCTGCGGGTCGGTTTCATGCAGGGAAATCTCCGCCGCAGGGGCCAGGGCGCGGAGCATCTCGGCGGCTTCTGCCGCCACGGCGCGCACATCGCCGGGCGGGTTGGGGGAGGCGATGGCGGTCAGGCGCTGGGTCAGCGCCACCACCTCGGGCGCGCGGCGGGCGGCGGCGGTGGCGAAAGCGGCGCGGGCGGAGGCATTCATAGGGGCTACCCTGCGGGGCTGCGTAAAAGCTGGCAAGCCGGTAGGTGCTTGCAATATTGGCCCGCGCGGGCATATCCCGCCCCATCGGGTGATGGCCGGGCTGCCGCAGGGGCTGCCTCGCCCCCCTGGAGAGCCCCCCATGCGCATAGATGCCATTCCCATCGGCAAGGACCCGCCGAATGATGTGAATGTGATCGTTGAAGTCCCAATCGGCGGTGAGCCCATCAAATACGAGATGGACAAGGCCGCCGGCACGCTTTTCGTGGACCGGTTTCTGCACACCCCCATGCGCTATCCGGGGAATTATGGCTTTGTGCCGCACACACTTTCCGAAGATGGCGACCCGATTGACGTGCTGGTGGCCAATACCCGCCCCATCGTGCCCGGCGCCGTTTTGAATGTGCGCCCCGTTGGCGTGATGAAGATGGAAGATGATGGCGGTGGGGATGAGAAGATCATCGCCGTGCCATCCCCCAAGCTCACCCAGCGCTATGTGCATGTGCATAACCATACGGACCTGCCCAAGATCACCATTGAGCAGATCCAGCATTTCTTTGAGCATTATAAGGACCTGGAACCCGGCAAATGGGTGAAATTCATCGGCTGGGGCGATGCTGCGGAGGCGCGCCGGCTGATCCAGGAAGCGATTGAACGGGCCAGAAAGGCCTGACTTCGCGCGAAATGGCCGGGTTTTCTGCCAGAAAGCCCTGCCCCCCGTTGCGCCCCTGCCCTGCCCCTTTTAAGGAAGCGCCCCATCAGGGCCGCTGCGGGAGAGATTCCGCGCCGGTCTCCATGCCGGCGCGCGGCGGCCTTAACCGCGCCACGAAGGGGGAGTCTAAGCCTTGCTGACCTTATCGCTGATCCTGGTGATCGCGCTTGGGGCGTTGTCCATCGCCTATGGTGTGATCACTGCCAAGGATGTGCTTTCGCGCGATCCCGGTACGCCGCGGATGCAGGAAATTGCTCTTGCCATTCAGGAAGGCGCATCGGCCTATCTGAAGCGGCAATACGGTACCATCGCCATTGTCGGCGTGGTGCTTTTTGCGCTTGTCGCCTGGCGGCTTGGCTTTGCGGTGGCGATTGGCTTTGCCATCGGCGCCATCCTGTCCGGTGTGGCGGGCTTCATCGGCATGAATGTTTCGGTGCGCGCCAATCTGCGTACCGCGCAGGCTTCCACGCAGTCCCTCGCCGCCGGCCTTGATGTTGCCTTCAAATCGGGCGCCATTACGGGGATGCTGGTCGCGGGCCTCGCGCTGCTTGGCGTTGCGGTTTACTTCTTCATCCTGAGCGTGCTGGGCGGTTTCGCGCCCAATAGCCGCACGGTGATTGATGCGCTGGTGGCGCTTGGCTTCGGCGCTTCGCTGATTTCGATTTTTGCGCGTCTTGGCGGCGGCATCTTCACCAAGGGTGCGGATGTGGGCGGCGACATGGTGGGCAAGGTTGAAGCCGGCATCCCCGAGGATGACCCCCGCAACCCCGCGACCATCGCCGATAACGTTGGCGACAATGTGGGCGATTGCGCCGGCATGGCCGCTGACTTGTTCGAGACCTATGCGGTGACCATGGTCGCCACCATGGTGTTGGCGGCGATCGCCTTCACCGATGCGGGCAATATGGTGCGCGGCATGATCTATCCGCTCGCGATTGGGGCGGTTTGCGTCGTGACCTCCATCGTCGGCACCTATTTCGTGAAGCTGCCGGCGAATAATTCCATCATGGGGGCCATGTATCGCGGCTTTATCGTGACGGGCCTGCTTTCCTTGGTGGTGCTGCTGCCGCTGACCTATCTGGTCTTTGGCTTCGGTTCCATGACGGCGGCGGGCACCAGCTTCACCTCCTTCGACCTGTTCCTGTGCGGCGTGGTCGGCTTGGCGGTGACGGGGCTGATCGTTTGGATCACCGAATACTATACCGGCACGGGCTTCCGCCCGGTGCAGGCGATTGCCGAAAGCTCGGTCACGGGCCATGGCACGAACGTGATCCGCGGGCTTGCGGTTTCGATGGAAAGCACGGCGGTGCCGGCGCTGATCATCATCGCGGGTGTGCTGATCACCTATGGCCTGGCGGGGCTTTACGGCATTGCCATTGCGGTGACGACCATGCTGGCGCTGGCCGGTGTGGTGGTGGCGCTGGATGCCTTTGGCCCGGTGACGGATAACGCGGGCGGCATTGCCGAAATGGCTGGCCTGCCCAAGGAAATCCGCCAAACCACGGATGCGCTGGATGCGGTTGGCAATACGACCAAGGCGGTCACCAAGGGCTATGCCATTGGTTCAGCCGGTCTTGGCGCGCTGGTACTGTTTGCCGCCTATACGCAGGATCTGAACTACTTCGTGCAGAATGCGGCGCAGTATCCGTATTTCCAGGGCGTTGGCACTCTGACCTTCTCGCTTTCCAGCCCCTATGTTGTGGTGGGTCTGCTGTTCGGCGGCTTGCTGCCTTATCTGTTCGGCGGCATGGCGATGACAGCGGTGGGCCGCGCGGCGATGAGCGTGGTGGAAGAAGTGCGGCGCCAGTTCAAGGAAAAGCCGGGCATCATGCAGGGCACTGACAAGCCGGATTACGGCCGTGCGGTGGATATGCTGACCAAGGCGGCGATCAAGGAAATGATCATCCCGTCCATGCTGCCGGTACTTTCCCCGCTGGTGGTGTATTTCGGCATCAATGCCATTGCCGGCAAGGCAGCTGCCTTCGAAGCCTTGGGTGCGATGCTGCTTGGTGTGATCGTGACCGGCTTCTTCGTTGCGGTTTCCATGACCACCGGTGGTGGCGCCTGGGACAATGCGAAGAAGTACATTGAAGATGGTCACCATGGCGGCAAGGGCTCTGAGGCCCATAAGGCAGCCGTGACTGGCGATACCGTTGGCGACCCGTACAAGGATACGGCGGGCCCGGCGGTGAACCCGATGATCAAGATCACCAACATCGTCGCGCTGCTGCTGCTGGCGATGCTGGCGCATAGCTAAACTTGTTGTGGCGGCACTGCCGCCCCAACAAAAAGCCCAGGAGGCTGAACCTCCTGGGCTTTTTTGTGCGGGTCAGCTTGGCTTGGAAAGGCTTTACAACTGCCCGCCCTTGCGGCCAGCCATGGCGCCAAGGCGCAAACGCAACGCATTCAGCTTGATGAAGCCCTGCGCATCAAACTGATCATAAGCGCCCTGGTCATCTTCAAACGTCACATGCTTCATGGAATAGAGGCTATTTGGTGATTGCCGCCCGGTGACGATGGTATTGCCCTTATAGAGCTTCAGCCGCACGGTGCCTGAGACGCTGTGCTGGCTTTCATCAATCAGCGCTTGCAGCATGCGCCGTTCGGGTGCGAACCAGAAGCCGTTATAGATGAGTTCCGCATAGCGCGGCATCAGGCTGTCTTTCAGATGCGCCGCTTCGCGATCGAGCGTGATGCTTTCCATGGCGCGATGCGCGACATACAGAATGGTGCCGCCCGGCGTTTCATAGCAGCCGCGGGATTTCATGCCGACAAAGCGGTTTTCCACCAGATCAAGCCGGCCAATGCCATTTTCCTTGCCAAGCGCATTCAGCTTCGTGAGCAAGGTTGCGGGTGACAGGCGTTCACCATTGATGCCAACCGCATCGCCGCGTTCGAATTCAATGGTGATATCGGTGGCGCGGTCCGGTGCGTCCATCGGGCTGATGGTGCGCTGCCAGACCATTTCATCCGGCGCATCCCAGGGTTCTTCCAGAATCTTGCCTTCGCTGCTGCTGTGCAAGAAATTGGCATCCACGCTGAAGGGCGCTTCGCCGCGCTTGTCCTTGGCGATCGGGATCTGGTGTTCTTCCGCGAATTGGATCAAGCGCGTGCGGCTGGTCAGGTCCCATTCGCGCCAGGGGGCGATCACCTTCACATCGGGCTTCAGCGCGTAATAGCTGAGTTCAAAGCGCACCTGGTCATTGCCCTTGCCGGTTGCGCCATGTGCCACGGCATCGGCACCCATGGCTTCGGCGATTTCAATCTGGCGCTTGGCGATCAGCGGGCGCGCGATGGAGGTACCCAGCAGATACATCCCCTCATACAGCGCATTGGCGCGGAACATGGGAAAGACGAAATCGCGGGTGAATTCCTCGCGCAGATCATCCATGAAAATATTTTCCGGCTTGATGCCAAGCAGCAGCGCCTTGTCGCGCGCCGACCCCAATTCCTCACCCTGGCCGAGATCGGCGGTGAAGGTGATGACTTCGCATTTATAGGTGGTTTGCAGCCATTTCAGGATGACGCTGGTATCCAAGCCGCCCGAATAGGCGAGCACGACCTTCTTCACATCTTTGACGCGCATGATCTTTCCCTTGGGAAGTGCAAGATAGGGGGGCGATATGCCCCCCGCGCGCAGCCAGGGCAAGCGGGGCTTGCGGGGGCGTCCCGGCTTCGCGAAAATGCCGGCGCTTGCATGGGGAGTTCGGCATGGCGGCCTGGAAGGGCCTTGTCGCGGCGGTTGCGGGGCTGATGGGGCTGGCCCTGGCGCCGCTCAGCCATGCTCAGGCGCCGGCCGTGCCCATTCTGGAAGCCCCGACCATTCTCGGCCTGCCCGAGACCAGCCATCCGAGTGTCCGCCGCTTTCTGAACCTGAATACACCGCGGGTGCTGGCCTTTGGGCCGAATGGCACCTTTGGCTGGCAGGCGGGCGGGGGCGATGCGGCCTTTGTTGAGCAAACCGCGCTGGCCAATTGCGAAAGACGCGCAGGGCCTGGCGCCTGCACCATTGCGCTGCGTGATCTTTCGATCGTGAAGCCAGGGCGGGAATGGGCGCCGAACCCGCCGCCGGAGGGGGTGGCCATCACCTCCGCCCATCACGCGACGCTGCCGGATGAACGCTTCATCTGGTGGGGACCGGAACAGGCGCGCGGCGTGCTGGTGTTTGGCCATGGGAAGGAAGCGTTGCAGGATTTGCGCGGACGGCAACCGCAAAGCTGGACGCGGCATTTCAACAATGCCGGCTTCGATGTCTGGCGTTTTGACCGGGAACCCAATGCCGATAGCGCGCGCCGCGCCGCGGCCTGGTTGCGCGCGGATTTGGCGGAGCTCCGCCGGCGTGGCTATCGCCAGGTGGTTGTCGCGGGGCAATCGCGCGGTGGTTGGAATGCGCTGATGGTGCTGAACCGCCCGGGCCTTGCCGATGTGGCAATCGCGATTGCCGCCGCCGCGCATGGGCGCTTGAGCGAGGAAGATAACCGCCTGCACGCGCAGTTGGCGGAGTTGGAGGCGCTGATGACCGAGGCTGCCGGCGCCAGCCGCGCGAGGCTTGCGGTGGCGGATTTTCGTGATGATCCTTTCATGGCGGAACCGGATCGGCGCGCCGAGATTTTGCGGCGCCAGCGGGAGCGTTTCGCCGCGCTATTGTTGATTGACCGGCCTGAGGGTGTGACCGGCCATGGCGCAGGCGGCACCACGGCCTTCAATGATCGTTACGGGGCGTGTCTGCTGCGCTTCGCAACCGCGCCGCGCCCGCCGGCGATTTGTTGAGGCCGGGATCAATCTTCCGTTTCATCTGATATGGTCCGGTTGCGCTGCTTGTTCTGCGCAATGAACGCTTGCCCGCGACCTGGTGTTTGTTGCAGTCTGCTGTGCAAATCATGCATTTCCTGGGGGAAACATGCGTTGGTCTTCAGGCCTGATCTGCTGCCTGCTGGTGCTGATCCTGGCGCCCATGCGGCTTGCCTTGGCGCAGAGCGCGCCCATTCTGGATGCCGCGCGCGTTCTGGGCCTGCCGGCTTCCAACAATGCGGATCTTGAGCGTTTTCTGCGCCTGAATACGCCGCGTGCCTTTGCCGTGGGACCGAATGGCGCCATGGGTTGGCAGGCCGGTGGTGGCGACGCTGCCTTTGTCGAACAAAGGGCCATAGCCAGTTGTGAAAGACGCGCTGGCGCCGGCAATTGCGCCGTGGTGCTGCGTGATCTGGCAATTGTGCGGCCGGGGCGCGAATGGGCACCCGCCCCACCGCCCGCCAATATCGGCATCTCCTCCATGGCGCATGATACGGTGCCGGATAATCGCTTTATCTGGTGGGGGCCGCAGCAGGCGCGCGGGGTTTTGGTTTTTGCCCATGGCCGGGGTGAGCGCGCCGGAAGGGGAGTGGGCATGGATGATTCGCGGGGTTCCCAACCGCAAAGCTGGACCCGACACTTCAATAATGCCGGCTATGATGTCTGGCGCTTTGATCGCCATCCAAATTCGGATGAAACCGCGCGCGCAGCGCGCTGGCTGCGAACCGATTTGGCGGAGCTGCGCCGCCGCGGATATCGGCATATCATTGTGGCGGGGCAATCGCGCGGCGGGTGGAACGCCATGATGGTGTTGGATCAGCCAGGACTTGCCGATGTGGTGATCGCTATTGCCTCAGCCGCACATGGCCGTGGTGCTGACGCCAGAAACGATCCGCAGTGGCAACAGATCAGCCAATTGGAGGCGATCCTTGCCGCCGGCCAGGCATCATCCCAGGCGCGGCTGGCGGCGGCGAATTTTCGCGACGATCCTTATGATGCTGAACCGGAACGGCGCGCCGCCCTGATGCGGCAATATGGCCAGCGCTTTGCCGGGTTCCTGTTGATTGACCGCCCTGAGGGTCTGATTGGCCATAGTGCGGGCGCGAGTTCCGCCTTCAATGCTCGCTACGGGGCGTGCTTGCTGAATTTCGCGACTGCGGCGCGCCCGCCGGCAAGTTGTTGAGCAGCAGCCTCCCCACTCAACCAAGCGCCCGCAACAGTCGCGGCATAGCGCGGGTGGCAGGCCTCACCCGCAAAGATCAGCCGCCCATTGCCAAGCGGTTCCGCCAGCACGCGCCGCGCCGCCTGCGCGCCTGGAATGGCGTGGCTATAGCTGCCAAGGAAATGCGGGTCCTCGCCCCATTCGGTGATGATGGGCGGGCCGAGAGCGGCTGCGGCTTCCACGCCAAAGACGCGGGCGAATTCTGCACGCGCATGTGCTTCGGTCGCGCGCTTGCCGGCGCGGGATAATTCCCAAGCGAGGGAACCACCGATGAAGGCAAGCATCACCGGCGCGCCAAAGGGCCGCGCGATCCAGGAAATGGGCCGATCACCAGGTGTGGCGATATCGCGCCGGAGGCTGGCGAAAGCACCGAATTCCGGCAGCACGCCCGGTGGGATGGGAAAGGCGAGCTTGCTCAGCAAGCCAAGCGGTAGCGCCTTGATCGCCGCGTGCTTTTCGGCGGGCAGATCAGGCGTGAAGGCAATGCTGTCTTGCGCCAGCACACCGGTTGATACCGTGATGATGGCGGCGCGCGCGCGGATACGCCCGAAAGCGCCGCTGGCTTCAACATCCTTGCTGCGCCAATCGATTTGCGTCACGGGCGCATTCAGTTGTATCGGTAACCCTTCAGCCAAGGTGCTGACCAAGGTGCCAAGACCGCGGCGGAGCAAAAGATTTGGGCCATCCAGCGCGGTAGCGGCGAAATCATGCAGGCTCATCCGCGCAAGTTCGGCGGCACAAATCTGCGCCCCTTCCCAATGGGCGACCAGCGGATCAAAGCGCTCGCCTTCAGGTGCTGCGTCTGAAGCCGGGCGATCTGGCGCGCCATCCGCGGCGGCGGCTTCAATCACGCGCCAGAAGCGATCCTCGGCCGCCGCAAAGGCGCGGCGTTCGGCAGTGGTGGCGAAGCGGCCTTCGGTAAACAGCAGGCGTTGGCGCAGCTTGTCGTGATCCATCGATTCAAAACCGAGTGTCTCGGCCAACGCGGTCAGTGGATTGTCATGCGCCTGATGCAGCCAGGAAGCGCCATGATCAAAGCCTGTCGCATCGGTATAGGCGCGCCCGCCAATGCGGTCCTTCGCTTCCAACACCAGGCAGGACAGCCCGCGTGAGCGCAATGCGCGCGCCGCGGCAATGCCGGCGACGCCAGCGCCAATGACCAGCACATCGGGTGCTTCAGCGCTCATGCAGCGCCTTCAGTGTAGGGCGTGACCCGTGACGACGAGTCACGCTGCCAGGCCTTTACGCATTCCCGCTGAGATACGCCATCGCCACCTGCACCCCGCCCGATTGATGTGGCACGCCGGCAGCGCGCAGCCCCATTTCAACCCCGCCCAAGGTGCCGATCAATTGCAGATCACCGAAATCGCCCAAATGGCCAATGCGGAAAACGCGGTCATTCAATTGGCCAAGCCCATTGCCCAGGCTCATGTTGAAGCGTTCCAGGATGGTGGCGCGGAGCGCATTGGCGCTATGGCCTTCCGGCAGGCGCACCGCCGTCAGCACGGATGAGTAATGTCGCGGATCGGCGCATTGAATTTCAAAGCCCCAGTGGCGCACGGCGCGGCGTGCCGCTTCCGCGTGCCGGTCATGCCTGGCGAAGACGTTATCCAGGCCCTCTTCCAGCAGCATATCCACCGCCGCATCCAGCCCGTACAAAAGATTGGTCGCCGGCGTATAGGGGAAGTATCCGGTGGCGTTGGAAGCGATCATTGGCTGCCAATCCCAAAAGCTGCGCGGCAGCTTGGCGGTTTCACTCGCCTTCAGCGCCTTGGCGCTGATCGCGTTGAAGGATAGCCCCGGCGGCAGCATCAGCCCCTTCTGTGAGCCCGATACGGTGACATCCACGCCCCATTCATCATGCCGGTAATCCATGGACCCGAGTGAGGAAATGGTATCCACCAGCAAAAGGGCAGGGTGGCCGGCAGCATCCATGGCACGACGCACTTCGCCAATGCGCGATGTGGCACCGGTGCTGGTTTCATTATGCACAACGGCCACGGCTTTGATGGCATGGGCCTTGTCTTCACGAAGCCGGGCTTCAATAGCCTCCACATCCGCGCCGCGGCGCCAATCGGTGCGCGCGTAATCCGTCACGATCCCAAGGCGCGATGCCATTTCGTGCCACAAATGGGCAAACCAGCCGGTTTCGCACATCAGCACCCGGTCGCCGGGGGAAAGCGTATTGGCCAAAGCGGCTTCCCAGGCGCCGGTGCCGCTGGCGGGGTAGATCACCACCGGGCCTTTGGTCTTGAAAACATGGCGGATTTTCTCGAGCACCGCCTTGCCGAAGATGCCGAAATCCGGTCCGCGATGGTCCATGGTGGGGTTGTCCATCGCGCGCAGCACGCGGTCCGGCACATTGCTCGGCCCTGGGATTTGCAGGAAATGGCGCCCGGCGGTGGGCTTGGATTGGAAGTAAGCCATGATGGAATCCTTGTTTGAGGCCCCTACATGGGCGAAACCCCCCATTCATGCCAAGACCACCCCTGCAGAAGCCGTTTTTGGACCCTAAAGAATGAATGCCCTGCCCCCTGGCCGGATCACCCCCGGAGACCCCCGCCTGGCCGCGCGCCTCCGCCGCGAGACCGGTGCCGAGGTGCTGTTCCGCCCCGCAGATCGCGGCCGCTATGCCACCGATGCTTCCATCTATCAGCAGGAACCGATCGGGGTGGTGGTGCCGCGCTCGCTGGCCGATGTAGAAGCGGCTTTGGCGATTTGCCGGGAAGAAGGCGTACCCCTTTTGCCAAGGGGTGGCGGCACCAGCCAATGCGGGCAGACCGTCAATCGCGCCCTGGTGCTGGATTGCACGAAGTACCTGAGGCGCGTGCTAGAGGTTGATGCCAAGGCGGGTGTGGCGCGGGTCGAGCCCGGCATTACGCTCGGTGCGCTGAATGATGCGCTGAAGGCCCATGGGCTGTTCTATCCGGTGGACCCTTCCACCTGGCAGCGCTGCACCATTGGCGGGATGGCGGGGAATAATTCTTGCGGATCGAAATCCATCCGCTACGGGCTGATGGCCGATAATGTGCTGGCGATTGACGCGCTGCTGGCCGATGGGTCTCGGTTTCGCTTTGGCGACCTGCCCGACAATTTGGGCGCCGAAGTGCCGGGCGGCATTGCCGATCTGATCCAGCGCCTGCGCGCGCTTGGGGCGCGCGAAGCCGAGGAGATCGCGGCCCGCTTCCCCGAACAGCTTCGTCGTGTGGGTGGCTATAACATCGAAGCGCTGACACCGGCGGCGCGGGCAGCCGGGCGCGGCAATCTGGCGCGGCTGCTGGTGGGATCGGAAGGCACCTTGGCTTTCTCGGCAGCGCTTGATTTGAAGCTGTGGCCGATCAAGCCGCGCAAGGTTTTGGGCATTTGCCAATTCCCGAGTTTCCGCAAGGCGATGGAAGCATCGAAGCATCTGGTTTCGCTGATGCCGGAAGCGGTGGAGCTGGTGGATCGCACCATGATGGATCTGGGGCGTTCCATCCCGATCTATCGCGCGACGATTGACAAGATGCTGATCGGCGAACCGGATAGCCTGCTGATCGTGGAATTCCACGGCCAGGAAGATGGCCCACTGATGCGGGATTTGGCGCGGCTGGATGAAATGATGGCGGATCTGGGCCATCCCGGCCAGGTGGTGCGCGCGACTGATGCCGGTTTTCAGGCCGCGATCGCTGAGGTGCGTGAAGCGGGCCTGAATATCATGATGTCCATGAAGGGCGATGGTAAGCCGGTTTCCTTCATTGAGGATTGTGCGGTCGGTTTGGATGATCTGGCTGATTACACCGAAAGGCTGAATGAGGTTTTCGCCAAGCACGGCACCAAGGGCACCTGGTATGCGCATGCATCCGTGGGCTGCCTGCATGTGCGGCCTGTGCTGAACATGAAGGATGGCGCGGAAGTGGCGAAAATGCGCGCCATTGCCGAAGAATGCTTCGCCCTGGTGCGGGAATATAAGGGCAGCCATTCCGGCGAACATGGTGATGGCATTGTGCGGTCTGAATTCCATCGCCCGATGTTTGGCGATAGGATCGTCACCGCTTTTGAGGAAGTGAAGGACGCGTTTGACCCAAGCGGGCTGTTGAACCCCAATCGCATCACGCGCCCGCCGCGCATGGATGACCGCAGCCTGTTCCGCTACGCGCCGGATTACGCTGCCGATCCGGCGATAACGCCCGTCCTGGATTGGTCCGATTATCCCGGCCCGCTCGGCGGCCTGCTGAGCGCGGTTGAGATGTGCAACAACAACGGCACCTGCCGGAAGTTTGATGCCAATGTGATGTGCCCATCCTATCGCGCCACGCGCGACGAGGCGCATTTGACGCGCGGGCGGGCGAATACGCTGCGCCTGGCGCTCACGGGCCAATTGGGGCCAGATGCTTTGGCAGGCGATGAAGTTGCCGCCGCCATGGCGCTGTGCGTTTCCTGCAAGGGCTGCAAGCGCGAATGCCCAACCGGCGTGGATATGGCGCGCATGAAGATCGAGGCTTTGGCCGCGCGCGCCAAGCGCCATGGCGTGCCCTTGCGTGAACGCCTGATCGCGCGCCTGCCGCGCATGGCGCGCTTCGCTTCCATGGCGCCCATCCTGTTCAATCTGCGCGATATGATCCCCGGCCTGCCGGCACTGACGCAAAGCATGCTGGGCCTGGCGGCTGACAGGCGCCTGCCGCGTTTTCGCGGTGATGTCTTCCATGATTGGGAATTGCGTGCGCCGGATGGCAGGGCGCATGAGGTGATCCTGCTGCCCGATGCCTTCAACCGGTATTTTGAGCCGGAAAATCTGCGCGCCGCCATCCGTGTGCTGCGCGCGGCAGGCTATGATCCTGCCGTGGCGCGGCCGCCACGTGGCATGCGCCCCCTGGATGAAGGCCGCACGCTGCTCGCCGCCGGGATGGTGGACGAAGCGCGCACCGAAGCGCGCCGCGTGATAGCGGCCCTGGCGCCCTTCGCATCGCCGGTGGTGGGCATTGAACCTTCGTCACTCACGACCTTGCGCGATGAATTCCTGGTATTGCTGCCCGGCGAGGAAAGCCGCGCCTTGGCCAAGCGCGCCTTGCTGCTGAGCGAATTGCTGGAACGCGACAAGCCGGCGCTGGCCTTCAAGCCTGTAGAAGCCACCGTGCATATCCACGGCCATTGCCACCAAAAGGCTTTTGGTGCCTTCCCGGCCGCGGTCGCGCTCTTGAAGCGCATCCCTGGGGTGACGGTGAAGCCCATCACCTCTTCCTGCTGCGGCATGGCGGGGGCTTTTGGCTATCAGGCAGAAAGCCTGGAAGCATCCAAGGCCATGGCGGAATTGTCGCTGCTGCCCGCGGTACGCGCCGCTGCGGCCCAGGATTTCATCATCGCTGATGGCACATCCTGCCGGCATCAGATTGGTGATTTGGGCGGGCGAGAGGCGATTCATTCCGTGCGGCTTCTGGACCGCGCCCTGTCATGACCGATGCTGAAGCCATCCGCGCCTTCTGGTATGCCAAAGGGCGCGACACATATCGCTCGCTCTGGTTTCAGAAAAACGACGAATTTGACGCGGAAATCCGCGCGCGTTTCGGCGCACTGATCCGCCCGGCGCGGGAAGGGGCGTTCGATTCCTGGGCGGCCTCTCCGGAAGGTGCGCTGGCGCTGCTGATCCTGCTGGATCAATTCCCACGCAATCTATTCCGCGGTAGCGCGGAAGCCTTTGCGAGTGACGCGCATGCGCGCGCCATTGCGCGCCAGGTGGTACTGGAAAAGCGTTTTGATATGCAGGTTGGTCCTTTCGAAAAACCCTTTCTCTATCTGCCTTTTGAACATAGTGAAGCCATGGCGGACCAGGATTTGTCGGTGGCATTGTTTGAAGGCTTGCGCGATATTCCGCATCATGCCCGCGAAAGAGGCACGATTGATTATGCCTGGCGGCATCGCGTGGTGATCCAGGAATTCGGACGTTTCCCGCATCGCAATGCTGCACTTGGGCGGGTTTCAACCCCGGCCGAACAGGCCTGGCTTACTGCCGGAGGAGGCTTCTGATGGCGCTGCCGATTGCCATCATTGGCGCTGGGCTTGCCGGCATTGCGGCGGCGCGTGCGCTGATCGCGCGCGGCCATGCGGTGACGATCTTCGACAAGGGTCGCGGCCCGGGCGGGCGCCTCGCGACACGGCGGATTGAAGCGGAAGGGCGCAGGCTGCAATTCGATCATGGCGCGCAATATCTGCGCGCCGAAAGTGCGGATTTCGCTTCTGCCTTGGTGGAAGCTGGAACCGCACCCTGGCCTGATGCGGCGCGGCGCGTTGGTGTGCCTTCCATGTCCGCCGTGCCGCGCGCCTTGCTTGGTGACATTCCTTGTTTTGCCTCACGCCATGTTGGGCAAGTCACCGGACCGCCCGGCGCTTGGATGCTGCGGCACTGGGATGCGCGGCTGGTGCGCCCGGGCAAGCCCTTGCCCGATACCGCGCCGGAAGAAGCCGGGCCTTTTGCCGCGGTGCTGCTGACGATGCCGGCGACGCAAGCGCGCGAGGTTCTGGGGCAACACGCGCCGGTCCTGCACGAAGCGCTTACGGCTATTCGTTATGCGCCGTGTTGGACAGTGATGGCAGCCTTCAACGCGCCGCTAGCCCTGCCGGATACGCTGCGCCCTGAAGTGCATGCGATTGGTTGGGCGGCGCGCGATTCCGCCAAGCCAGGCCGCGATGCAAGCCAGGAAAATTGGGTGATACAGGCCGGCCCCGCCTGGACGCGTGCGCATCTGGAATTGACCGCGGAAGATATCGCGGCACCGTTATTGGCGGAACTGGCCAGCTTCAGCGCCGCGCCCTTGCCTGCGCCCTTCATGGCGGTGGCGCATCGCTGGCGCTATTCGCTGCTGGAAGCGCCCTTGAGCGAGCCATGTCTTTGGGATGCCACAACGCGCATCGGCTATGCCAGTGATGGCTGCATTGGCGGGCGTGCCGAAGCGGCCTGGCAAAGCGGTGCGGCGCTTGCGGCGCGGGTGCTGGCATGAAGCCCGCCCGCCCCGCTTTCGCTGGCGACATCACGGCAAGCCTGCATGAAGCCTTTCGGCTGCTGGCGGATGCTGTCCCGAACCGGCGCAGCCCCTTCCATACGCCAACGCTGGCCAGCCTGGATGATGCAGGCGCACCCAGCTTGCGCACCGTTGTGCTGCGCGGCTTTGATGCCGGGTCTCGCCGCCTGCGCTTTCATACCGACCGTCGCAGTGACAAGGCACGCGGCATGGCGCGTGATCCGCGCGTGATGATGCATTTCTATGATGCGGCCTTGCATATCCAGCTACGCGTGGTGGGCCAGGCGGCGCTTCATTTGGATGATGCGGTGGCGGATGCCGCCTGGGCCGCCAGCCGATCGAGCAGCCGCATGTGCTATGCCGCCCCTGATGCCTCCGGCGCCATTGTGCCCGCCCCGCCCGCCGCACCGCAGGATGCGGAAATCGGTCGCCCGCATTTCGCTGCGGTGGTGATAGGCTTTCATCGGCTGGAATGGCTTTGGCTTGCCGCCGCCGGGCATCAACGCGCGCGCTTCATTTGGGATGAAGCGGGCCAGCTTACCGCCGATTGGATCGCGCCATGAATATCGAAGCCATCACCGCCACCATGCTCCGCATCGCCGCCGAACGCGGCCCGGAAAAAAGCATGTGCCCCACCGATGTGGCGCGCGCCGTCTCCGCCGAGAATTGGCGCCCATTATTGGGCGCAGTACGGCAAGTCGCTACAGAACTCGCACGCCAGGGCAAGATTGAAATCCTGCGCAAGGGCAAACCCATCAGCCCCGATGAAATGCGCGGCGTCATTCGCTTGAGGGCCACATCATGATCTCTGCCCTGTTTTCCCGTGGTGCTGCGGGCGTTCCCGCCCCTGCGCCGCTTGATTTCGCCACACTGCAATTGCCGCCATCGCCCAATACCTGCCTGCTGACGCCAAGCGTCGCACCTGGGCAGGGGCATTTGCATCGGGACCCTCTGCCTGCCTCACCCGAAGCCGTGATGGCGGCTTTGGATCGCGTGGCGGCCGGCATGCCGCGAACCTTTCCACTGGCGCGCTTTCCGGCGCGCAATCAGGCGCAATGGGTGGTGCGCAGTGCGCTGATGAATTACCCGGACATCGTCGTGGCGGAAGCGGCTGCGGTTGAAGGCGGCACCGGGCTTTGGATGTATTCGCGCAGCCTGATCGGCTGGTCTGATCTTGGCGTCAATCGCGCGCGCGTCATGGCCTGGCTTGAAGCGCTGGAAGCGGCGCTGCGCGCGGGCTAGTGGTGCGGTTCATGCTGACCTTTCCCCTCCCCAAAATGCCCCCGCGCATCACCAGCCATATGTTTGGTGGGCCGATTCACGCTGCTGTCGGCAACCGACAGCAGCGATCGGACCACTAGGCATCACGCATGCGCTGGATCATTACCTTCATCGCCGAAGCCTGGGCGCTGACCGTACCCTATTGGCGCAGCGAGGAACGCTGGCGCGCGCGCCTGCTGCTGGCCGTGGTCATCGCACTCAATCTTTCACTGGTCGGCATGACGGTGCTGCTCACTTTCTGGCAGCGCGCTTTCTATAATTCGCTGGAAAGCCGTGATTGGGATGGCTTTATCGCGCTGCTTTTCACCTGGCATCGTACGGAAGCGGAAGGGCTCTTGCCCGGCTTTGTGCTGGTGGCGGTGCTCTATATCCTGATTGCGGTTTATCAGCTTTATCTGCGTCAGGCCTTGCAAATGCGCTGGCGGCGCTGGCTGACAGATGTCTATCTGGCGCAATGGCTGTCTGATCGCGCCTATTACCGCATGGCCTTGACTGATCCCGGCATGGATAACCCTGATCAGCGCATTGCCGATGACGTCAGGCTTTTTGTTGAGGATATGCTCTCACTTGGCATTGGTCTCATGAATTCCATTGTCACTCTTGGATCATTTGTTCTTGTGCTTTGGTCGCTTTCGGGCGCGATTACCGTCCTTGGTATGGAGATTCCGGGCTATATGGTCTGGGTTGCGCTCATCTATGCGCTGCTTGGCACCTGGCTTGCGCATCTGATCGGGCGGCCACTGATTGCGCTCAATTTCTCACTGCAAAGGCTGGAAGCAGATTTCCGCTATGCGCTGGTGCGGCTGCGCGAAAATACCGAAGGCATCGCGCTTTATGGTGGGGAAGCAGATGAAAAGCGCGGCCTGACGCAGCGCTTCGGCAAGCTGCTGGTGAATTGGTGGGACATCATGCGCGCCACAAAGCGCCTGACCTTCTTCACCGCCGGCTATGCGCAGGTGGCCTCCATTTTCCCGATTGTGGTTGCGGCACCCGCCTATTTTGCGGGGCGCATGCCGCTTGGTGGCCTGATTCAAACCAGCAGTGCCTTTGGCCAGGTGCAGGGCTCACTTTCCTGGTTCGTGGATAATTACGCCAAGCTCACGGAATGGCGCGCGACGGTGCAGCGGCTGACAGGCTTCACACAAGCCGTGGCCAAAGCGCGGGAAGCAGGCACCGGCCCGGTTGCAGGGCAAGGTCAGGCCGGGCAGCTTGAAATCCGCGACATGACACTCAGCCTGCCCGATGGTCGCGTCTTGCTGACAGATGCGGCGCTGCATGTCGCAGCCGGTGAAGCCGTGCTGATCAATGGCCCATCGGGGTCAGGCAAATCCACGCTGTTCCGCGCCATGGCAGGCATTTGGCCCTTTGGCAGCGGCATGATCGCCTTGCCTGAAGGTGCGCGCCTGCTGTTCCTGCCGCAGCGGCCCTATCTGCCATTGGGCAGCTTGAAGCGCGCGGTTTGCTATCCGCAAGACGAAGCGGATTTCAGTGATGCCGATGTGACCGCCGCCTTGGAAGAAGCGGGGCTGGGTCACCTGGCAACGCGGCTGCAGGATGTGGATAGCTGGGGCCAGAGGCTTTCCGGCGGCGAACAGCAACGGCTTTCCTTCGCGCGCGCCTTCTTGCAGCGCCCCGATTGGCTTTTTCTGGATGAGGCCACGGCAAGCCTTGACACTGCGGCGGAGCATGAGCTGCATGAAAAACTGCAGCATGCCCTGCCGGGCATAACCATGATTTCCATCGCCCATCGCCCTGCGGTGGAGCAATTCCACGCTCGGCTGCTGACGGTGGAAGAAGGCAAGCTGGTGGAAAAAGGCAGCGCTTGAAACGCGCTGCCCTTGCTTCCAACGCGTCAGCCCATCGCCCGCATCCGCCGCGCCGCGGCTTCGCCAATCATCACGCAGGTGAAGTGCAGATTGGCGCGACAATCGGAGGGCATGATGGAGGCATCCACCACGCGCAATCCTTCCACACCGCGCAGCTTCAAATCCGGGTCCACCACGCCGCGTGGGTCTTCATGTGCGGTCATGCGGCAGGTGCCGGCGGCGTGCTGGATATCACCTGCCTGATCGAGCATAAGCTGATCCAGCGCGTCATCGGCCAATGCAGCGGCCTCTTTCATGCTTAGCGCCGTTTCACCAAAGGTGATGGCATCCGCAATATCCGCGATTGGCGGCAGCGCGCAAAGCTTCGCCAAACGCCGCACCCCATCGCGCATGCGCAGCCGATCGGCGGGATGGTCCAGCATGTTTTCCTCCACCACCGGCTGCGCATCCGGATCGGCCGAGGTCAAACGTACTTCACCGCGCGACAGCGCGTCATAAAGTGCCACGCCAATGCCGCCATTGGGTGCCACGCCGCCTTCCGCCAGGCCACGATGGTTATAGGCGATGATGATCATGTCACGCTCACCGCCACCGGCTAATTTGCTGCTGTACGTCAGGCAGCAATTCGTATGCCGCGCATCGGCGCCCTGCTCGCGAAAACCTGGCTTAAGTGCCAGGCTCGCGCGCAGGATTGGATGATCCATGAAATGCTGCCCGACGGCAGGTGCATCATGCAGCACGGCAATGCCCAAGCCTTGCAAGGCCGCAGCGGGGCCGATGCCACTGCGCATCAAAATGCAGGGGCTATGGATGGCGCCGGCGCAAAGCACCACTTCTCTTGCGGCGATATCCTCAAAGGTGCCAGCGCCGAAGCGTACGCGTACACCAGCGGCGCGACGCCCTTCGAAGATCACGCGGTCCACCAGCGCATCACCGCGAATGGTCAGGTTCGCGCGCCCACGTGCCGGTTCCAGATAGCCATCATTAGTGGTGACGCGCAGGCCATGGCGCAGATTGATCGGGTTGCAGGAAAGCCCTTCGCCTTCCGGCGCATTCAAATCGGGCTTCACGGGATAGCCCGCGATGCGCGCGGCATCGCGCAGCGCGCGATCAACCGCACCCCAGTTTTCTTCCGGCATGCGCCAGACGGGGATGGGGCCGCCCTGGCGCTTGCCAGGCACGCCGTAATTCGCATCATCTTCGATGGCATCGAAAATCGGCATGACATCGGCGGCCGACCAGCCCTCACACCCTGCCTCGGCCCAGGCATCGAAGGCGGCAGGCACCCCGCGAATGGCGATTTGCGCATTGACCGCGGAGGAACCGCCAAGCGCCTTGCCGCGCCAATAGAATTTCGGCGCCTGAGCGCGCGTGCGGCGCGTCATCAGCCCTGGCCATTGCCAGGCGGCCTGATGCGCGGGGTCATGCATGAAGGGCACGATATTGGGGCTGCGCAAAGCAGCCGGCGCTTCCGCCGCGCGCCAATCACGCCCCGCTTCCAGCAGCAAAACGCGCCGATGCGAATCCTCAGATAGCCTTGCTGCCAAGGTGGCGCCCGATGAACCCGCGCCGACCACGATCACATCATACATGGCTGCAAACTCCTGGCGTTATCATTCAGCGCGCCATCAGCGCTTCCGCCCGCGCGCGCTGTGGCGGCGGCAAATCCTCACGCGCCAAAAGCGCAGTCAGGACATCACGCGCTTCGGTGGCTTTTCCCGTGCTGATCTGCAATTCGGCAAAATCAAGTACTGGTTCGGCCATGGCGGGCGCTAACCGCATGGCCTGTTGAAATGCATTGGCGGCTTCCACCTGATTGCCCAGTTTCAGCCAAACACGGCCGAGCAGATGGCGCAGATCGGCACTATTCGGGTCCTGATCCAGACCTCGGCGTGTGGCGAGCATCGCTTCGCGCGTCCGGTTCATCGCCAGAAGCACAGTGCCCTCATGGAAAAGTGCCCAGGGGTCGCGCGGCTGCATCACCAAGGCTTTGCGGATTTCGCCGAGTGCATCATCCAATCGCCCAGCCTGCGTATAGACCTCGGCCAGGGCGACATGCACCCATACCGCGCGGGGATCGAGTTGTTGTGCGCGGCGATAATCCTCAAGCGCTGCTTCCACGCGCCCCAGGCGAAATTGTGCAAGGCCGCGCAGATACCAGGCTGCGCCCTGTTCGGGATTGGCGTTGATCATGATCTCAGCGACGTCAAGTGCATCGCGCGCACGGCCTTCACGCAAATAGCTCCGCCCCATCAGGCCGCGCGCTGTGTTTTCGATGGCAGTATCGCCAGTCGCGCTGCGCAATAGGACACGCAGCTTTTCGCGCAC